>JABHGV010000062.1 GCA_018671895.1 Rhodospirillaceae bacterium
CCATTAAATAGCTCCTCGAACTGGCGGAACTTACGAGGTCGGCCACGTTTTCTTGTTGCTTCCGTCATCTTGCGTCTGTCATAACCTTGGCAAGCCACTCGACTTAGTGTGCAATTAAGTGTTTTTCCGTGTGCATTGTTGAATATTATGTATCAAACGGATTGCACACTCGGTGCACACGAGAATGGTGATAATAGCACAAGACGGGCTGAAACGCTAGAAACCTGACAATTTGTGGCTTTCTTAAAGATCATAATGTTAGGGAAATCTAGAAACGTAGAAAACCCGTAACCCTGCCCTCCGAAGGCAGAGGTCACAGGTTCGAATCCTGTCGGGTGCGCCAATTTTTTTAAAGAGGCTTGCTTAACGCAGCAAGCCGGACTTCGACAGCTTCTGGGATCTCGTGACGCAACATATCGAAAATCAAGACAAAGACGCACCATTGCGCGATGACATCCGTCTGCTGGGGCGTATTTTGGGCAATACAGTGCGCGAGCAAAACGGCGAGTCCGCTTTTGAAATCGTCGAAATGATCCGGCAAATGTCGGTGCGCTACCATCGCGATGACGATGAACCGGCAAAACAGAAGCTGGAAAAAACTCTGGGCCTGCTTGAACCATCCGATGCCGTTGACGTCATTCGGGCCTTCAGCATGTTCTCGCATCTGGCCAACATCGCCGAAGATCTGCACCACATCCGTCGCACCCGCAGCCACGAACGGGCCGGCGACAAACCCCGACGCGGCAACATGGCCAACGAACTGATGCGTGCTGCCGATGCCGGTATCAGCGCAGAAAAACTGCGTGCCTTCTTTGCCGATGCCCATGTCGTTCCGGTGCTGACCGCACATCCGACGGAAGTCCGCCGCCGCAGCACCATGCGCCACGAATTATCCATCGCCGCCCTGCTGGCCCGACGCGGACAGTCCGACCTGACCCCTGCCGAGCGCAACGACATCGAAGCACACATTCGCCGCGCTGTACTGGCCGTGTGGCAAACGGGCATGTTGCGGGACAGCCGCCTGAACGTTCTCGACGAAGTCGTCAACGGCCTGACCTATTATGATTACGCCTTCTTTGAGCAGCTTCCGAAAATCTATCGCGCTATCGAAGACCGGCTTGATGACATGCCCGATGGTGGTGATGGAAAGCCGATCTCATCGTTCCTGCAAATTGGCAGTTGGATTGGCGGGGACCGCGATGGCAATCCGTATGTCACAGCCGATGTGTTGAACAATACCGTCAGGCTGCATGGCACCAAGGCACTTGGTTTTTATTTTTATGAACTGCACCGGTTGGGCGGCGAGCTTTCGCTTTCCAGTTATCTGGTCTCGGTTTCCCCGGAAATGCAGGAACTTGCAGACATGTCGCCAGACACCTCGGCGCATAGGGCATGCGAACCATATCGTCGTGCGGTTTCGGGTATTTATGCGCGTCTGGCTGCAACCGCCAAAGAACTTGGGCTTGGTGAGCCGCCACGCCGCCCCGTCGGCGATGCGCCGACCTATGCCAATCCCGATGAAATGGCTCGCGACCTTGCCATTGTCCATGACTCGCTGGTGGAAACAGGCCTCGCTGACCTGGCTGATGGCCGCCTGCGCGACTTGCGCCGCGCCGTTGATTGCTTCGGCTGGCATTTGACCAGCCTTGATCTCAGGCAAAATTCCGACGTCCATGAACGCGTTATTACAGAACTATTCCAAGCTGTTGGCGAAGAATCGGATTATTCCAAGCTCGACGAAAAACAGCGCATCGACCTGCTGGTCGCCGAACTGGGATCGAGCCGGTCGCTGTTGCGCAGCGGTTGGACATATTCTGAGGACACCCAGTCTGAACTTGATATCTTCCAGGCAGCCAAGAATGCCAAAGATGTATTAGGCCAGCGAGCGGTAACCACGTCTATCATTTCAAACACGCGTTCCGTTTCGAACATGCTGGAGCTGGCGGTGCTGTTGAAACAGGTCAACCTGATCAACCCCGATGGCGACAGCTCGCTACATATCGTTCCCTTGTTCGAGACCATTACCGATTTGCGCAATTGCATCGAAATCATGGAACAAATTTTGTCGATCCCCGAATACCGACGGCTCGTCGACAGCCGGGGTGGCACCCAGGAAGTCATGTTGGGATATTCCGACAGCAACAAGGATGGCGGCTTCGTTACATCCGGGTGGGAGTTGTACAAGGCACAGACTGGCCTGGTTGACTTATTCGAAAACAAGGGCGTCAAGTTGCGCCTGTTCCATGGCCGCGGCGGCACCGTCGGGCGTGGCGGCGGCCCCAGTTATGATGCCATTCTGGCACAGCCGTCCGGTGCCGTGCAGGGTCAGCTGCGGATGACCGAGCAAGGCGAAATCATTTCCAGTAAGTATTCCAATGCCGACTTAGGGCGCAGAAACCTTGAAATTCTGGCCGCCGCGACTCTGGAAACGACCTTGTTGCGCGAAAACCAGCCCGCCCCGAATCCCGACTACGTAGCGGCAATGGAAGAGCTGTCCGCGCATGCGTTGACGGCATATCGTTCGCTGGTTTACGAGACCGACGGATTCGATGAATACTTCTGGTCATCCACCGTGATCAACGAAATCGCCACCCTGCATATTGGCTCGCGCCCACCGTCGCGCAAGAAAACGCGCCGGATTGAAGACCTGCGCGCTATTCCCTGGGTGTTCAGCTGGGCGCAGTGTCGCCTGATGCTGCCCGGCTGGTACGGTTTTGGATCAGCTGTCGATCAATGGCTGACGGCAAACCCTGACAAGGGCATGCCGTTCCTGCAGGAACTGTATCGCGAGTGGCCGTTCTTCAAGGCGCAATTATCAAACATGGATATGGTGCTATCGAAAAGCAGCATTGCCATCGCGAGGCGTTATTCGGAACTGGTTCCCGATGAAGAACTGCGTGAGCGGATATTCGAACGCATTCGTGCCGAATGGCAGCGATCCATCGATTACTTGCTGGAAATTTCCGGTCATGAAAAATTGCTGCATGACAACCCGCTGCTGGACCGGTCTATCCAGAACCGCTTCCCGTATCTTGATCCACTGAACCATATGCAGGTCGAACTGATGAAAAAGTATCGCCAGCAACTCGAGAACCGCAAGGTTCTGCGTGGCATCCAATTGACCATCAACGGCATATCGGCGGGATTGCGTAACAGTGGCTAGCCGCGATACGCCCGCATCAAATAACTAGCTGCGAGTTGCTTCCAGAGCTCTGCCAATCGTTTCCGTGACTTCGGTAACCTTAACCGGCTTCGCGATGTACGAAAAAAAACCGGCATTCTCGCCTTTTTCTATATCGCGTCGGGTCGCATTGGCGGTCACCGCGATTACCGGAATGGACATTGTTTTGTCATCGGCCTTCAAGGCTTCCAATGCCTGATAGCCGTTCATTCCGGACAGATTTATATCCATCAGAATCACATCGGGCAGTCTGGTTCGCGCCAGTTCAACCCCCATTTCGGCATTGTCGGCCGTTTCCATTTTTAATCCCGGCGTCCGGCTGACGATCAGTTCCATCAATTCCATATTGGCCGGATTGTCTTCGACATAAAGAATCCTTCCTGACATTTCCGGCAATTCTTCAGTTGATCCGGATTCGCCGCTCACTTCCCCTGTCAGCGTTATTTCCTGGTCAATTGACAGCGGAATATCGATCCAGAATGTCGAGCCTTTTCCTTCCTCGCTGTCACAACCAATGTTTCCATCCATCATCTCTATCAATTGCTTGGTGATGGTCAGGCCAATACCGGTTCCCTCGGTTTCCGTATTTTCAGCGCCCAGGCGCGCAAATGGCAGAAACAGCTCGGATTGCTGTTCGGCTGAAATTCCGGGGCCCGTGTCGATAACATTGATCCGCAGCGTATCTTTTCTCATCGGCTGGCAGCTGACCTGAATGGTGCCGCCATCGTTGTTATATTTGACGGCATTGGACAGCAGATTTAACAACACCTGCTTCAAACGCGTATAGTCGGCGCGCACCAGCAAATTCTCGTTGTCCATGGGTTCTATGCTGACCTTGATATCGCGCGCCTCGGCCATACCGTCAATAAGTGCCGCACATTCGTCGATGATTTCTTTCAACCTGATGTCATCCATTGAAATATCCATGTGTCCGGCTTCGATCTTGGCCAGATCCAAAACCTCGTTAATCAACTCCAGCAGATGCTTGCCGCCCTTCAAAATATGATCGGTGCAGGACTTTTGCGCCTCGGTCAGGGGCTCCTTGGGGTTAAACTCCAGCATTTGACCGAACCCCAAAATGGCGTTCAGCGGTGTGCGCAATTCATGGCTCATGGACGACAGGAATTCCGATTTCGCCTTGTTTGCATCGTCGGCACGAGCCGTAGCATTTTTTAATTCAGTAATGTCGGCGCGCAGGCCAACGCGTCCGCCATTGGGAAGGGCTTGTTCCGACACCTGGACCCATTGATCAGCATTATTTTTGTACTCGTATTTTATCGTTGTATTTTTACGCAAGGCCATCCGTTCAGCGACCCATTCATCGACACGACCGTCGGCCTCTGGATAACCGCCACGTTCGGCACCGGCGCGAATGATGTCTTCGAAATGGACACCCGGGATAATAATATCCCGCGCGGCCGGATGCAGGTTTCTGAACTTCCTGTTGCTGAGCACCAGTCGGTCATTCTCATCAAACAGGGAAAAGCCGTCTGAAATGCTTTCGATGGCGACATTCAGCAGCTCCTTGCTTTCCTGCAGCTTTGCCGTGGCCTCAGTGCGTTCGGTAATGTCGGTGCGGATCGAAATATACCGGAAAGGCCTTCCATCTTTATTGACGAACGGAACGATGGTCGCCTTCACCCAATAGAAACTACCGTCTTTACGGCGGTTCTTGATATCGCCGTGCCAAACATTGCCTGTGCTGATTGTTTGCCACAGTTCATTGTAGAATTCCGGAGAATGCTCACCCGACTTAAGCATCCGGTGATCTTTTCCGATCAACTCATCGCGTTCAAACCCGCTGATGGCGCAGAACTTGTTGTTAACCTCCAGAATATTACCGGCCTGGTCCGTGGAACTGATAATGGCGTGTTCATCTGCAGAAAATTTCTGAAAATCCAGCTCCCGAATATTTTCTTCCAGCCGGGCCCTGCCCCGTTCAAACACGACAAGTAAAACAACCAGAAGGGCGCTACTGAAAACGGCGAACAGGATGATGGCCGTGCGAATTTTTCGCATCAGCGAATAGGCCTCCGAGAATTCCACTTCTGTAGCAACGCCATAGCCAAGACTTTCCAGCCAGACCCAGGCCCCAACCACCTCGACGCCGCGATAATCCCGATAGCCATTCAGGTTCATACCATCACTGCCGCTAATCGCACGGCGGGCCATATGGGTTAACGGCCAATCTTGCATCGGAGTCGGCGATTTTTTACCCATAGTCAAGTCGATGCCGGGATCCGCGACCCGGACATTCAGGCCAGAATGGAGTGCGTCATCAATTAAGCCCATTTCATATAATTGCGTATTGAAACGACTTTCGGAAATCAACATGCCATCGCCAGAAACGGCGTAGGTTTCACCCGAATCGCCGACACGTGCCCATTCCAGCCGAAGCGAGATACCTTCATCCGGGTCCAGCCGAAAGGCCAACAGGGCCATGACTTTGCCATCCGCCCCCCACAGTGGCGTCAACGAAAACATTGTCGCCAGACCATCGACCATATGTCCGTGGACATCAAGCAACGGAACATCGGACTTTTGCGGCGGGCTGACGATTGTCTCGCCGCCCCAGGCCCTGTCCAGCACCCCTGCCATTTGGGCAACAATATTTTTGCTGCCAATGTTCGCATCACGGCTCGAAGCCAGATTGACATCACCGGGACCAATGATAAAAAATCCCTTCAGCCCACGACTTTTAAAAATTGGCGTTAAAATATCGCGGATCGCCTGCTGCTCGGGCGCCGCCTTCAGGGCCGCTGAATCCGTAGACAATTTCACAAGACCAGCAACCAGCCGTCTGAGATTTTGATCCACAGCCCATAGGCGCACCGTCGTCTTTTGGTCATCGTGCCATGCGCGCAGGGATACCACCGATGTTTCCAACACCGCTGACAAAGACTTTCCGATGTTCCGTCGATTATCGTCCTCAAGCTTGAGACGGGCCGTAAAGGCCGCACCCGCAATCAATACAATCAGGAGCGGGGCGACAATGCGAATGATGTGCTTATTCAGGCTCATATAATTGCCAGAACTTTCTTCCATACACACAAATTAATGGGTGCTAAAATACCCCACTATGCTGCTAGGAAAAAGGTTAAAGCAGAAATAACAAGTCAAGCTATTACAATGTGTTATGGAGCTTTTTCAGCGAGTCGACATTAACTTTTCCGTCAAATTTATCGAAAACTGCCAGGGCCCCGGCAAAATCGTGATGGGCCGTGTACGGACAACTGGTCACGACCGTTTGCACGTTTGCCGCCGTCGCCGCCTTCAGTCCATTCGCACTGTCTTCCAGGGCCAGGCATTCCCCCGCCGCCAATTGCAGGCGATCAAGCACCCACAAATAAACATCGGGGGCCGGTTTCAGATTGTCGACGCAATCCCCGGCTCCAATCACCTTAAACCAGTCCAGCGACTCAGCACCCAGTGTGTTTTCCAACAGCGTTTGAACGTTGACCGGTGTGGTCGTCGTAGCAATGGCTAAAATCAAGCCCTCTTCGCGGGCGTCGCTGATCAGTTCCTCGACGCCGGGGCGCAGCGGCACGCGGCCTTCCTGAAGCGCTGCGACATAATGCTTGGTCTTGCACTTGTGCATATCGGCGACCGTTTCGTTATCCAGCATCTCCATTCCGGCGCCTTCCAGAAAGAACCGGATGCGGGCCTGACCGCCGGTTACCGCCAGCAGCCGCGTATAGAGATCGCGGTCCCAGTGCCAATCGTGGCCAAACTCGGCGAAGGCCGTGTTGAAGGCAATACGGTGGGCGTCTTCGGTATCGGCCAGGGTGCCATCGACGTCAAATAATAGGGCTTTTAGTTGCAAGATTTATGTTCCTTTTTCATTTTATGTGCCGATCAGGTGCAAAGACACCTGTCGGGTGTGAGAGGCTTTTCTGTGCTCAAAAAGATAAATGCCCTGCCATGTGCCCAGAGCTGGCTGGCCGTTGCTGAGGGGAATCGACAAGGACACATCGGTCAGGGCACTGCGAATATGAGCCGGCATGTCATCGGGCCCCTCCATGGTATGGCGATAGAGCGATGGGTCTTCAAGTACCAGACGCGAAAAAAAGGTCTCGAGGTCGGCCATGACATCGCTGTCGGCGTTTTCCTGAATGGTCAGGCTGGCCGACGTATGGCGGCAAAACACCGTCAGCAGGCCGGTTGATATCCCCTGAGCCCCGACCCAGTCGCGAACCGCACCGGTAAATTCATACAGCCCCCGACCGCCGGTTTCGACAGCAACGGTCTGTTCGGCCTGTCTCATCTCAGCCATAGCGGTGCAGCCCCGTTCCGTGCTCGTTCAGCCATTGGCGCGCGTCATCCATATGTTCCGTCAACCCGTCGACAACCTGCCAGAAAGCGTCGCTGTGGTTCAGGTGTTGCAAATGCGCGACTTCGTGCGAGACCACGTATTCAAGCACCCAATCGGGCGCCAGCAACAGCCGCCAGCTAAAGGACAGCCCACCGGTAGCCGAACACGACCCCCACCGCGACCGGGTATCACGCACGGTTATGGACGACGGCTTTTTGCCGATCATCGCCGCTTTTTCGCGGGCCAGGGGCGCGATGGTGCGTTTGGCCTCGGCCTTTAACCAGTCGCTCAGGCGTCGCGGCAGATGTTCGGGCCGCCCACTGACGACAAGGTCATCGTTTTCCCGCCGGACGCCACGTCGGGCGTTGGGATCATGACAAATGCGGTGGGGCACTCCGGCCAGCGGAATAACTGCACCGTTGGCGAACATCACCCGTCGAGGCAAATCAGACAGTTTTTCGGCGATCCAGTCGGTCTGTCCGCGGGCCATCGCCAGCCCCTCTTCGATTTTGACTCGTGGCGGCAGGGTAACCACGGCCCCGTCATTATCCGCATCGATACGAAGGATCATCCGTCGGGCACGGGAATTGCGCCGCACCCGAAGCGGCACCGTTCGCGGCCCGATATCCAGCATGTGACAATCGATATCGCTATCGCGCCCCAACGGCTTCTTCATTTTAACGAACGCCCCCGTTCAGTGCGGGCAGGGAAAATCCGGTATCGGCAAGGCGCGCGAGCAAGTCAGCGGCACCCGCATCATCAAGCGCCTGCAAGGGCGGGCGAATATTGCGCCATTCCCCATCACCACTGTGCCGGGCCATGATTTCTTTCAAGGCCGCCGACAGGGGATAGGCACATACGGTCTCGCGAACCGTCGTTAATTTTTCCTGTAAGTCAGTGGCATTGTCAGCTTCACCATCGCGCCATGCCCGAAGCACGCGCGTTGCAAGACTGCTGGCAATATTGCTGACGGCCGTAATGCAACCAGCCCCGCCTGCGTTCAATATATCCAGCAGGAATTCATCTGAGCCGCTGAAAACGGCAAAACCGGGAAAGCGTTCCGAGGCCCCGGACATGTTGGTAAATTCACCGGAGCTATCCTTCATCCCGGCGATGATGCCGGGATACGCCTCGATCAGGCGGGCGATCAGGTCATAGCTGAGCGGCACCGACGACATTTGCGGAAAATGGTACAGATAGAGCCTGAGGCGATCGTCGTCGATGCGGTCAATGACCTGGGCATAGGCCGCGAACAATCCGTCATCGCTGACCCCTTTGTAATAAAACGGCGGCAGCATCAACGCCCCGGTAACGCCCAGCCCCAGTGCGTGCCTGGTTAGTTCCACCGTATCGGAGATCGAACAACAACCTGTTCCCGGCATCAATGACGAAACGGGCACCCCCCCTTCGACCATTGCCTCGATCATGGACATGCGTTCGCTGACAGAAAACGAATTGGCTTCGCCCGTCGTGCCGAGAACGGCGAGGCCGTCGCAACCATTATCCAGAAGCCAGCGCCCATGACGAACCAATGCGTCTTCATCGGGCGATAAATCGGCATTCAGCGGGGTCAGGGCGGCGGCATAGATGCCGGAATGGGAAAATTCTGAACGTGTCATAGCGATTACTCCGGCCAGTCAACAATATGATCTTCCAGGTCACCGGCTTTACGGGCTGGCACCGCACGGCCCTGTACCGAGACCCCGGCGCGGTGCACTGAATCCATATCTCCGGTAATCAACGGGTGCCAGTCTGGCAGGTCCTTGCCTTCGGACAACAGGCGATAGGCGCAGGTTTTCGGCATCCACTTGAACAGCCCGACGTTGGTGATGGTCAAACGTTGACAGTCGGGCATCAGGCGGGCGCGGCGGCTGTAATCGGTACAGCGGCAGGCATCGACATCAAGAAGCCCACAGCCGACGTCGGTGAAACTGATTTCACCACTGTCCGGGTCTTCGAGTTTTTCCAGACAGCACTTGGCGCAGCCATCGCACAGGGATTCCCATTCATCGGGAGTCATCTCGCCAAGGCTTTTGTCGACCCAGAATGGGGCTGGTTGTTCAAGCATCATCGTCCACATGATCAATCAAATGAACGAATGAGCCGATGACCCGTCCATCAGAAAGCCCGGCCAGTCCCAAATCATTGCCAGCAACATCGCGGCTTTTGAACAGGGGCGCGCCGGGGCCTTCCTTGAGCACCGTCGCGTAATGAAACTCGTGACCGCGAAAACGCGCGCCGGGGACGCCTAGCACATTGCCGCAGCCCAGCGCGGCCACGGCATCCAGCTCGATATCCCTGTAACCAAGATGCAGTCGACGCTTGGCGAATGATGTTTCCAGCCCCAGCAGCCCGGCCATGGCATGGCGATGGCTGTCGGCATCGACCATTCCCTTGCCAAGCACCATATAGCCGCCGCATTCGCCATAAATCAGCGCCCCCCTGTCAGCGGCACCGCGAAGACCGTCCATAAACCGGTTCGAGGTCGCGAGCCGGAAACCATGCAGTTCCGGATAGCCGCCGGGCAGATAAACCGCATCGGCATTATCAGGGGGCGCTTCATCGTCAAGCGGCGAGAAAAATGAAATCTCGGCACCTTGCGACTGCCAGCCTTCGACCGTCAGCGGATAGCGGAAAGAAAAGGCTTCGTCACTGGCGATGGCGATACGCTGGCCCAGCGGCTTTAACGGTCGGGTTGGCGTCTCGCCCGGTTGTGCAGACTTCAACGGGCGAACCTTGGCCAGCAACGCATCGACATCGATATGTTTATCGATCAGGTCGGCGGCGGCATCCAGGAACCCATCCAGTTCCGGCTTTTCAGAAGCCTGCACCAGACCCAGATGCCGGTCGGGCAACGACAGCCCGGTGCTTCTGGGAATGCAGCCAATAACCGGAATGTCCATGTCCATCCGGGCGACGGCGTCGCGCAATATGGTCTCGTGACGCGGGCCGCCGGTTCGATTAAAGACGACCCCGGCCAAAGCCAGACCGGGGCGATGAGTGGCGAATCCCCTGAGCACGGCTGCCGCCGAGGCCCCTTGCGATCCGGCGTCGATCACCAGAACAACCGGCCAGCCGGTAATTTCAGACAGATCCGCCGTCGATCCCTGTTCCGCCGTCGCCCCGTCAAAAAGACCCATCACCCCTTCGCAAACGACAATTCCATTGCCATCGCCAGAAAGTTCAGCCGCCGTCGTCGCCAGCAAATCGGGGCGCATGGCCCATGAATCAAGATTGTAACAGGGCTTGCCTGTAGCTGCGGCATGGAAGGCCGGGTCAATGTAATCAGGCCCGGTCTTGGCCGAGGCAATGTCCTTGCCGGACCGTAACAGGTGGCGCAAAAGACCCAGTGTGAAGACGGTCTTGCCGCTGCCCGATGACGGGGCTGCGATAATCAGTCCGCCTGAATTCTGTGTGATGGGGTCGCTCATTAAAATCTTTCTGCCGCCTGCGATTCTCCAAGTGCCTATGATAAGCCCGGGAGCCATCCCATCAAGTCCTTATCGGTGGTGGAACAGGCCACAGACAGGGTAAAGTTGTCCCCATGAACGAGATCAATACCGCCAACGAAAAGCCCCTGCGCAAAGGCTGGACAACCGGTGCCTGCGCCACAGCTGCGGCAAGTGCCGGTGTGCGCGCATTGCTTGACGGCAGGTTTTCTGATTCCGTTACCATCACCCTGCCCGGCGGCGAGACCCCGTGCTTTGAATTATCCCGCACCGAACGGGCAGAAGATATGGCGACGGCGAGCGTTATCAAAGACGCAGGCGACGATCCCGACGTTACCCACGGGGCTGAAATCATCGTCACAGTTCGTCCGGGCAAAGCCGGGGCGGGCGTGACTTTCAAGGCAGGCGTTGGCGTTGGCACGGTAACCCTGCCCGGCCTGCCGATTGACGTTGGCGAGCCCGCCATCAATCCAATGCCGCGCCAGATGATGACGGAAGTCGTTAGCGTTGTGGCTGAGGAATTCTCTGTCGCAGCCGATTTCGAACTGACCGTATCGATTCCCGGCGGCGAGGCGCTGGCAGAAAAGACCATGAACGGGCGGCTGGGCATCATCGGCGGCCTGTCGATCCTTGGCACCACCGGTATCGTCAGGCCATTTTCCTGTTCGGCATGGATACACGCCATCCATTCCGGCATCGACGTAGCGCGCGCCACGGGGCATGACCACATTGCCGCCAGCACCGGATCGACATCCGAAAAGACGGCAAGGAGCCTTCATGGCATGGCCGATACGGCGCTGATCGAAATGGGCGATTTCGCAGGTGGGCTGCTGAAATACTTGCGGCGCAATCCGGTTCCCCGCCTGACCATCGCCGGGGGGTTCGGAAAGCTGACGAAACTGGCGCAAGGGGCGATGGACCTTCATTCCGACCGTTCCAGGATTGATTTCAATAATCTGTCGGAGCGCCTCGCGGACCTTGGCGCGGATACCGAAACCGCACGACAGGCCGCCGAAGCCAATACCGCCCTACAGGTTCTGGAACTGGCCGACGGCAAAGGATTGGCAATTGCCGACGCTATTGCCACAGGCGCCCGCGAAGTGGCGCTGGCAACGCTAGCGGGCGGTACCGACGTTGACGTTGTTGTCGTTTCCCGTGCCGGCAAGATTATCGGAACGGCCCGATGAGTGCGCAAAAACGGCTTCTTATTCTGGGTGGTACCGGCATGGCGTGTGATCTGGCCGAACGCGCCACAGAAATGTTTGCAGGCACACTTGATATCACCAGCTCCCTTGCAGGGCGTACGGATAATCCCCGAATTCCACCGGGCAATATGCGCACAGGCGGCTTCGGCGGCGGGCCGGGCCTTGCTGATTATATAAAAAAGAACGCCATCAATCTGGTGGTCGATGCCACCCATCCGTTCGCGGCCACCATATCGGCCAACGCCTATGACGCATGTCTGGTGACCAACACCCCGCGGCTGATTTTAAGCCGACCCCCCTGGGCCTTGCCGCCCGGGGCCAAGTGGATGGAGGCCGCCAACATCGCCGATGCCGCAGCCATATTGCCCAGCTTCGCCCATCGGGTGCTGTTGACGTCGGGCATTGGCGGCATTGAAAATTTCGCCGGACTGAAAGATATCCATTTTGTCGTCCGCCTGATTGAAGAGCCGAAGCAGCCGTTACCGCTGGACGATTACAGTCTCGTCATCGCAAGGCCGCCGTACAGTATCGAAGAAGAAACCCGGCTGTTGGCCGAGCACACCATCGACACCATGGTCAGCAAACACAGCGGCGGCGAGGCGACGGTGGCGAAGATCGCAGCCGCCATCAAGGCCGATGTGAAGATTGTTCTGATCGCACGCCCTTTGCCGGAGCCGGGCGACCGGGTCGAGAGCATCGACGATGCGCTGGAGTGGCTTGAGAGCCAGATCTAGGGGAGTCTTGTTAGCGCATCCTGCGGATGGCGCAGCCTCTGGAAGTCTGGCTAAAATTGTCGGCAGGAGCCATTTACTGCCAAACCTGACTCCTGGTCCCTTTTCGTAGTCTGGCTTCCAGAGAATGTGCCGCGCAGCGCACCTAAAAAACCGAGGGCCGTTAGGCCTTCGGCCGCAAGACGTGGTGGTGGTCCGCCGCATAAAGGCGTGAGTCAGCAAAGGCGCTTTCATCCAGCACCCGGCCAACCAGAATCAGTGCCGTGCGGGTGAAGCCCGCGGCCTTCACCTTGCCCCGAATATTGTCCAGGGTTCCGCGCACGATTTCCTCGTCCGGCCAACTGACCCGATAGACGACGGCCACCGGGCAGTCCGCCCCGTAATGGGGTTCCAGTTCGCGCACCACCTTGGCCAGATTGTTCACCGACAAATGTATCGCCAGCGTCGCGCCGCTTTTGCCCAGCGTCTCAAGGTTCTCTTTGTTCGGCATGTCCGATGAACGCACGGCGGTTCGCGTCAACACCACCGTCTGGCTGATGCCGGGCAGGGTCAGTTCGGTCTTCATGGCGGCAGCCGCCGCCGACGTCGCCATCACACCCGGCGTCACGTCATATTCGATGCCCAATGCATCGAGCCTGCGCATCTGTTCAGCCGTCGCCCCGTACAGCGACGGGTCGCCGGAATGAACGCGCGCCACATCAAGGTTCTTTTCATCGGCCGCCTGTATCTCGTCGATAATTTCTTCCAGATTAAGGGCTGCTGAATCGACGACGCGAGCGTCTTTATGGGCCTCGGCGACAATGGCTTCGGGCACCAGCGATCCGGCATAGAGCACCAGCCCGGCGTTGCGAATCAATTTGAGCCCGCGCACCGTAATCAGGTCAGCCGCCCCCGGCCCGGCACCGATAAAATGAACGGTCATCCGGTCTCTCCTAGTCTTTCCATTTTCTTCGCGTAACCGCGTGGCGTGTAGACCCGGTCGATATCGCCGCGCCGAATGTGGCGGGACTGGGAATTGCCGACGACGACCATGGTCAGCATATCGGCATCGTCCGAGGTCAACTCGCCCAGCGTAATCACCCGTATGGTTTCGCCATCGCGGCCCAGATTGCGCGCCAGCACCACCGGGGTGTCGGGGCCACGGCCTTCGAGCAACAATTCCCGCGCCCGCATCAGTTGGCTGGTCCGGCGTTTCGAGACCGGGTTATAGAAGGCGACGACAAAGTCCCCCATCGCCGCTGCGCGCAGGCGTTTTTCAATTTCATCGAACGGCGTTAACAGGTCAGACAGGGAAATGGTGCAGAAGTCGTGGCCCATGGGCGCGCCGATGCGCGCGGCAGCCGCCTGAAACGCCGACACACCCGGCGTCACCGAAATGTCGATGCGGTTCCAGTCGGCCCGGTCCTCGCGGTCAAGCAGTTCGAACACCAATGTCGCCAGCGCGTAAATTCCGGCATCGCCGGAACAGACAAGCGCCACGTCGCGGCCCTCTGCGGCCAGGTCGAGTGCACGCCGGGCGCGTTCTTCTTCATGCGCCAAATCCGATGAATGCAGGCCCTTGCCGTCAATAATGTCGGCGACAAGGTCCAGGTATAGCCCGTAGCCGACGACGTCGCTGGCACCGCGCAAGGCTTTGGTTGCCGCAGGGGTGCGCCAATCGTCGGACCCGGGGCCAATGCCGACAACGGTCAGTGTGCCGCGCGGCACGCCGATATTATTCGCATCAATGCCCCGACTTAAAAACCCAACCGCACAGGTGGCGCGAGCAGATTTCTGTTTTGCGATGAGCAGCGAGCCGTCTGCACTAACCGCGGCCAGCGCTGCGCCCTCGGCGACGCCATGGCATCCGACCTCCGCAAACACCACATCGGATGGATTGGCGAGACGCCCGGACTGGGCCTCTAGTTCGTCTGCGCTATAGAACCGCGCCGAGACGCCAAAGTGAGCGGCGATATCGAGCACAGCCGCCTCGTCCATCTTCACATCAATGGAGACGACACAGGCGACGGCACCCGCCGCCAGCCCGGCATCGTTTAGAGTTTTTTCTGTTAGTTCGCGCACTTCATCAAAATCGCAGCCGCGTTCACAGCCGATCCCCAGCGCCAGAACAGGAGGATGCAATACCAGTGCGTCACCGGGATTATCAATGCGCTTTTCCGTCACCCGCACACCGGTGCCGTCGCCATCAATAACAAACGGCGCGCCCGATTGCGTCAACCAGTCGGCATTGCCACTTTCCACATGCAACGCCACAGGATCGCTTGAGAGCAGCCGGGCCGCGATGCCCTTGGCGGCATCCCTGTTGGCGACCGTCCAGCCATCGGGCGGGTCATCGAGCGCCAACCCGAAACGCACATCGCCCGCCGTGGTAATGGCGGCGTGACCACGGGTGATATCTGAAATAATTTGCGCCAGCCGGTTCGCACCAACATGTCCACCCAGCAACGGCACCACGCTACTGCCATCGCCCGAGACGGCGACAACGGCGGGCTCGGCCTTTTTATCCGCCAGTTCCGGGGCCAGGGCACGGATGAGAATTCCCGCCGCACAAATGCCGACAATATCCTCGCCGGACCGAAACAGGGCGCGCAGGTGGCTGATGGTATCAGAAAAGGTCTCGTCCGCCCCGTCGGTGCGCTTGTCCAGCCCGTGGATGCGCGCGCAGGTGACACCGTTCTTTATTTCTTCGGCCAGAGTCAACGCGGACCTGTCCAGAATGACGATGGCGGTCATGGGGCGTTCCTTTTCGTTACCAGTACCATTGAAAAATAAGGTGCTTTATCGGGTGCGTCCGTAAACGCCAGAACCCGTCCATCGACTCCTGAGGCACGCTCCACGTAGGTCGCATCATCAACGCGCCCGAGCGTCCCCAACACCCGTTTGATTTTTGCCATATGTCGGCCAACCTTGAAAATAGCGGCAGCGTCGGTCATCGCCAGCCTGTCTTGCAGGGTTGCCTCATCGATCGTTGCCGGGACGACGAGCAGGCTTTCAGTACGCGACACCAGAGATAGGTTTGCATCAGCCGCCGCCGCACCCAGCGACGAGACGCCGGGGATGGTGACGGCCTTGAATTCGCTACCGAGGCGTTCCAGCACATACATGAACGAGCCATAGAGCAGCGGGTCGCCCTCGCACAACATGGCGACATCGCGACCGGCAGATAAATGCTCAGAAATGGTAATGCACGCCGCGTCGTAGGCCCTGCGTCCGTGGCCCAGGTCTTCGCTCATTTCAATAGGAATGGCGATTTCGGTCTTGTCCGGTGTGATGTGGTCAGCCACGATGCCGCGCGCCATGGATGGACCGGCGACGCCTTTTAATTCGGTGCAAACGAAAACAACGACCGGAACCTCGCCCAATACCCGCGCTGCTTTCAGGGTCAGCAGTTCGGGGTCGCCCGGCCCGACGCCGACACCGTACAGGGTTCCACTCATGATGGTTTCCTTAAGCTCAACTGGGTCACCGCCCGCATCGGCTTGAAGCCATTGCTGGAGCCGATGGTCTCGGCCCTCTCGACGACCAGCCGCAGCAAATCACCGCCGTGGGCTTCGTGAAATGCCGACAGTGCCTGTTCTGATTCGATGGTGACGGCGTTGGCGACCAGCCGCCCGCCGGGTTTTAAACTGTCCCACGCCCAATCAAGCAGGCCCGGCGTGGAAACGCCGCCACCAACAAATATGGCGTCGGGCGCTTCGCCCGGAATATCAACGTCTGGGCAGGTGCCTTCGATGATTTTCAGTTTTGACGTACCCAGACGCGACGCATTTTTAGCGATGACGTTGGCGCGCGCACTGTCTTTTTCGATGGCGACGGCTTTTCGGTGGCCACCAAGGCGCATCCACTCAATGGCAATGGAACCCGACCCCGACCCGATATCCCACAGCAATTCACCGGGCAGCGGGGCCAGGGACGACAGGGTGACGGCGCGGACTTCCCGCTTGGTCAGCTGACCATTGTGGTCGTACGCATCATCAGGCAGCCCCGGTGCTCGCGACAAAAGCTGCGCCTCAGGCTCGGCGATGCATTCAATCGCCAGTGTATTCAGGTCGGCGGCACGCTCGTGTGACCAGTCTGCCGCGCGGCCATCAAAACGGTTTTCATTATCACCACCCAGATGTTCCAGCACCGTCACCTGGCTGTCGCCGTAGCCGCGTTCCGACAGCAAGGCAGCGGCTTCCGCCGGGCTGTCACCATCGCGACACAAAACCAGCAGACGCGTGCCCGGCGACATATGCAGATTGAGAACATCCGCTGGACGTCCATGAACGGTCAGGGTTTCGCAGTCGGGCAGCGACCAGCCCATGCGGGCAGCAGCCAGACTGAAGGCGCCGGGGGCCGGATGGATTTCCATATCGTCGATACCGAAGCGCCGCGACAACATCGCGCCGATGCCATAGTTCATGGGATCGCCCGACGCCAGCACGACGACCTTGCGATCGCGACGGGACTCGATTTCATCCAGCACCGCGCCGAAACCGTTGTCGTAGCCGAGCCGTTCGGCATCGCCGCCCGGTACCTTGGCCAGATGGCGCTCGCCACCGACCAGCACGTCGGCGTCATCAATCAGCGTCTTCAACGCCGGGGCCAGTCCGTCGAGGCCTTCTTCGCCGATTCCAATCAGGGAAATCCAGACACTCATGCTTGTTCATCCATGGCCAGCGCATTGACGGCGGAAGCCGCCAGCGCACTACCGCCCCGTTTTCCCCGTAGTGCAATAAACGGAACGTCTAGTCCGGGGGCCATTTCGACCAACGCCTGTTTTGATTCCGCCGCGCCAACGAAACCGACGGCGAATCCCAGAACCAACGCCGGTTTCGGCCATCCTTCATCCAGCAATTCAAGCAGCCGGAACAGCGCCGTCGGCGCATTGCCGATAGCAATAACAGAACCATTCATATGCTCGCGCCACAATTCCAGCGCCGCGGCAGAGCGTGTCGTCGCCAAAGTCTTGGCCAGCGCCGGAACACCCGTATCGTTCAGGGTGCAGATAATGTCGTTGTGGCGAGACAAGCGCTTGCGGATAATGCCCGCGCCGACCATTTCGGCGTCGACCAGTATGGGCGCACCATTTTCCAGTGCCGCCTGACCGATGGTCGCCGCGCCATCGGAAAAAACCAGATCGTCGATAATATCGGGCATGCCACAGGCATGGACCAGCCTTGATGCGACGCCCCGCATGTCGCCGGGCAAGACGGACAGGTCGACGGCTTCATCAATCAGCTCGAAAGAACGGCGATAGATTTCCGCCGGGTCTCGCAGATAGTCAAACGCGCTAGCCATGATCGTGGTCATGGTGATGATGGTGCCCATGGTCGTGGTCGTTGTCGGTGCCGATCCCGCGCACATGGTGATGATGGCCGACCTGTGGTGCGCCGACATCGGCCTCAAAGCCGATGATCTGCTCGCGGTATTTGCACAGGCGGCAGTTCATGACGTTATCGCCCGACAACATTTCTTCGACCCGCGACGCAAAGGTGTCGATCAGCAACGGTTGGTCGTTCAGGTACGGTGCCTTGATAAATTCGATGTCCGGATGAGCCGCTGCGGCCTCGTCGGTCCAATCATAGATGCGCTGGACCAGAATGCCGGTGAACAGGAAATACGGAAAAACAATGATCCGCTTGTAGCCAAGCCGCACCGCATGGGCCAATCCGGCATCGACCAGCGGCGTTGTAACGCCGGAATAGCTGACTTCTGTCCAGCCGACTTTCAGACCCTCCCACAACATGCGGGCGACCTTGCAGACGTTGGAGTTGGCGTCCGAATCATTGGTGCCGCGCCCGACCACCATCAACATCGTGTCTTTGCGTGATATATCACTCTTTGCTGCGGCCTCTGCTTGTTCAATACGGGCGCTGGCGGCCTGTAACAGGCGCGCATCGATGGCCAGCTCGCGACCGTAATGGACCTCGATATCGGGGTTGTCGTTGGCGAACTCGTTGACCTCGCTGGGCAGGTCGTTCTTGACGTGACCAGCGGCAAACAGCATGCCGGGCAAACACAGGATACGCTCGCAGCCCTTGTCTTTCAGCTTGTCCAGTCCGGTTCTGAGAACCGGCGTGGCGAATTCCAAAAATCCGCTTTCGACTTCATATTCAGGGAAGCGTTTTGCCAGATGTCGGGCGAGGTTGTTGAATTCAGAGACGGCATTACCATCGCGGCTGCCATGGCCACAAATCATCAGGCCGGTCTTCGCCGGTGAGCTCTTGTCCGTCATACGCTTTGGTCCTTGCCTTCGAGCGTTTTCATCAGGTCTTCGCCGCCTGGTCATTGCCTCCGGGCGATGGCCCATTATATAGACCTCGGGACCGACAGTTCCAAGTAAATCATTTGACTTGGGCGAGGTCGGGCACCCAAACTCCGAAACCATGTTTACCTTTGGAATATCCGGTGGCACGGACGGTTTCGACCCACTTGTCCTGCTGCTTATCGCCCTGCTGATTGAGGCCTATATCGGTGAAGCGCGCGCCCTGTTCAAGGTCGTCCCGCATCCCATCGTTGTGATCGGCAATGCAATCGGCTGGTTCGACCGCAAGTTGAACCGCGAACAGCGATCCAACGTCGATCGGGCCATACGCGGGGCACTGGTCGTGGCCATTCTGGTCTGCCTTGCCGGGGCCATCGGCTGGGGTGTCTCGTGGCTGACCCAGAACCACGATTTCGGCTGGGTCGTCGAGCTGTTCGGACTGATCGCGCTGCTCGCCGGGCGCAACCTGTATGACAGCGTCGCAAAAGTAGCCCACGCCCTGAACCAGGACTTGCCTCAAGGACGCGAGGCGGTATCGCACATCGTCGGGCGCGACCCGAACATGCTGGATGAAGCGGGTGTGGCACGTGCGGCAATAGAGACAGCAGCAGAAAATTTCTGCGACGGCGTCGTCGCCCCGGTGTTCTGGTTTGTGCTGTTCGGTTTCCCCGGCATCCTGATTTACAAGACCGTCAACACCATGGATTCGATGATCGGATATACGACCCCTAAATACAGGGCCTTTGGCATGACCGCAGCGCGCCTTGATGATGTTTTGAACCTGATTCCGGCGCGGCTCGCGGGGCTGTTTATTTCAATCGCAGCCCTGTTTGTGCCGACCGCCCATCCGGGCGATGCCTTCAAGATCATGCTCAGGGATTCTTCCAAACACAAGTCCATGAACGCCGGTTGGCCGGAAGGAGCGGCGGCTGGCGCGTTGGGGCTTAAACTGGCCGGACCGCGCAAGTATCGGGAAATGACCACCGACGATGACTGGATCGGTGACGGCACCAGCGATGCCGGGGTGCTGGACATTCAGCGCATGCTTTACCTGTATCTGGTGGCTTCGCTGATTAACGGTGTCTGGGTGGCATCTTTGTCCGTTATCCGCTTGGGGTCCTAGAACATGAACAGCGTTCTTGGCGTAACCCTGCCGTTTTTCGCCTTGATCGGTTGCGGCTATCTGGCGGCACGGCGAAACTTCCTTAGCGACGACGGCGTCAAGGGTCTCAACACGTTTGTCTTTTATTTCGCCCTGCCATGCTTGATTTTTCTCGCACTCGCCCCCCGGCCATTTGCCGATATCGTCAACTGGACCTACATGGTCTCCTATGGTCTGGCCGGATTGTTGATCTTCGCCCTTGGTGCCGCCTCAAGCAGATTATTGTTCAAGGGTTCGCTCAGTATTTGTGCCCTGCAAGGACAGGCCGCCAGCGTCGGCAATGTCGGGTTTCTGGCCCTGCCGCTAATCGTCGGCGTGTTGGGAACTGACGCGGCACTGCCCGTGGTGCTGGCCTTTACCGTCGATCTTGTGGTGCTGGTGCCGCTGTCCATCGCCTTGCTGGAAATTGACCGCCACAACGACGGCACACACATGGATATCCTGGTCAAGGCCGGGCGCGGCGTGGTTTTTAATCCATTCGTGCTGTCCATCGCCGCCGGTGTCGCGTGGTCGGCGACCGGCTGGGCCATTCCGGGGCCTGTTGAAAGCTTCACCGAATTGCTGGGCAAGGCCGCCGCCCCAACGGCCCTGTTCGCGCTGGGCGCGACGCTGGCCGGAAGACCCATACTTGAAACCATGGCCGACGCCATGGCCGAATCCTTGCACATGAGTACGGCAAAGCTGTTTATCCACCCGTTGCTGGTATGGGTCTCGATGACCATGCTGTTCGACATTCCCGACGCATGGGTAACAGCCGCAGTGCTGACCGCAGCCGCGCCTGTTGCCGGGAATGTTTACATCATCGCCAGCAACTACGACGTTTATGCGCTCAGGGCATCAACCGCCGTGCTGATATCGACGGCCATTGCCGTTGTCTCGTTTTCCGCACTGGTGGCGTTTCTCGTCTAGGTGATTTCTGCCGCCACATCGAGCAGCGCGTCCAGATCCAGATGCTGTTCCAGATGCGCCGCCAGTGCATCCAGGGTTTCTTCGACGCGCGCCTCGTAAGCCAGGCCGTGATGGCGGCCAGACCGGATGGCATCCAGAAAGGCGCGGCGGAAACCGTCGGCGGCAAAAATTCCGTGCACGTATGACCCCATCACCAGACCGTCGGGGCTGATGGCACCTTCGCTGCGCCCGTCATCCAGCGTCAACCATGGCCGGTGCCGGTCCGGGCCTTCGCTGAGACCCAGATGCATTTCATAACCGTGCACGTTCTCGCCGCCAGTGGCGGTGCCGGTGACGGTTTCCAGTGTCTTGTCATCGAGGAGCACCGTTTCAACGTCGAGCAAGCCCAGACCATCCACATCGCCAGAAACACCCTCGATGCCGGACGGATCAGAAAGCCGACGCCCGAGCATTTGATAGCCACCGCACAAACCGACGACCAGCCCGCCGCGCCGCACATGACCGGCGATGTCGACGTCCCAGCCTTGCTGACGCAGATAAGCCAGATCGGCCATGGTCGCCTTGCTGCCCGGCAGCAAAACCATATCGGCATCCGCCGACAGCGGGTCGCCCGCATCGATAATACGGACGGCGACGCCGTCTTCGTTCATCAACGGGTCCAGATCATCAAAATTGGCAATGCGCGACAGGCGCGGCACACAGATGACGATATCACCGGAAGAATTCCCGGTATCCCCTTGGAGCGACATGGCGTCTTCGGCGGGCAGCACCCGGGCATCTGTGAACCACGGCAACAGGCCGAAGGATTTTAAGCCGGTGCGCTCGGCAATGACATCGTCGGCATCTGAAAACAGCGCCGCATCACCGCGAAACTTGTTGATGATATAGCCCTTCAACAAGGCGCGTTCTGCATCATCCAGCAGCACGTGGGTGCCGACGATGGATGCAATAACACCGCCCCGGTCGATGTCGCCGATCAGCACCACCGGCACATCGGCTGCCAGGGCGAAGCCGAAATTGGCAATGTCAGCCGCGCGCAAGTTGACTTCCGCCGCACTGCCCGCGCCTTCGACAAGAACCAGATCGGCATCTTCACCAATGATCTGAAAACTTTCCAGAACCTGGCCCATCAGTTGCGGCTTCAGTGCATGATAATCACGTGCCTTCGCCGTCATCACGACCTTGCCCTGAACCACCACCTGCGCGCCGGTATCCGTTTCCGGCTTCAACAACACCGGGTTCATGTGAATGCTCGGGCTGACGCCAGCGGCGCGTGCCTGCAAGGCTTGCGCCCGGCCAATCTCGCCACCTTCGACGGTGACGGCGGCATTGTTGGACATGTTCTGCGGCTTGAACGGTCGAACGTTAAGGCCGCGTTTGGAATAAGCACGACACAGACCGGCCACCAGCAACGACTTGCCGACGTCCGATCCGGTTCCCTGAAACATCAAGGTGCGTGTCATGAGGGCCTTTATTTGCCAGTCAGGGCGGCCCGAAGGGCATCGGCCTGCGGATTGGAATATTGTCCTTCGAGCGCGATTGCCGTTGGCGTCGCGCCGGTACCGTAATAGGCCTCGTTCAAATCGTTGCGTCGGGCCAGCACCGCGCCTTCCAGCGAAGCCCCGCCGAACAGGCCGATCTTGGCATTCGAGAACGCCAGCACGTCAACACCGACATTGGCCGTGGTCGAGACCTCGGCGCCTTGTCCTATCATGCCGACGGTAACACCGGCATCGGCCCCCAGTTTTCCCTGATGCTCGATGACGGCGGTGACAGCCTTGTTGCTGCGCAACACCAGAATGACTTCCGTGTCCTGAATGCCCGCCTGAAGACCAAAGCTGGCGGCGGCCA
>JABHGV010000063.1 GCA_018671895.1 Rhodospirillaceae bacterium
CTTGGCATTTCTTTCTACCTTCTCTCTCAGGACGCGGCTTTGGACGAATTACGCTCGCCCAAAATAGTTTTGACCCGCGCGATTCCACGGCTTACCTGACGGCAGCGTGCGGTGTTTTCCAACTGACCGGATACCGCCTGAAAACGCAGGTTGAAGGACTCTTTACGAAGGTCAACGAGTTGCTCCTTCAATTCATCGTCCGTCTTGGCGCGGATGTCCGCGGCTTTCATACCCTTGCTCATGACCTTATCCTTCCTCGCCCAGACGCGTTACGAAACGAGTCTGAAGCGGCAGTTTCGCTGCGGCCAGTTCGAAAGCCTGACGAGCCACTTCCAGGGGCACACCATCAACTTCAAACATGATGCGGCCCGGCTTTACGCGACATGCCCAGTATTCGACCGACCCTTTACCCTTACCCTGACGAACTTCGGCAGGCTTCTGAGTGACCGGCAAGTCCGGGAATATCCGGATCCAGACACGACCGGCACGCTTCATGTGACGGGTCATTGCGCGACGAGCGGCTTCGATCTGACGCGAGGTAACGCGTTCCGGCGAAGTCGCCTTCAGGCCGTAGGCACCGAAGTTCAATTGGGTTCCGCCTTTGGCGTTACCATGAATTCGGCCTTTGTGGGCCTTACGATATTTAGTCCTTTTGGGGCTTAGCATCTTACTTTCGCTTCCCTAGTTAATCTGACCACCGAACGCCTTAGCGCGCCGGTTGTTGGTCCGCTGCCTGTTGTTCCATGGCCATCGGATCATGGACGTGAATTTCACCCTTGTAGATCCAGACCTTGACGCCACAGGCGCCATACGTTGTCCGACCGGTCGAGGTGCCGTAATCAATGTTGGCGCGCAACGTGTGCAACGGTACGCGGCCTTCGTGGTACCAGACGGTACGGGCGATTTCAGCACCACCCAAACGTCCGGAACAGTTAACGCGAATGCCTTGTGCACCCATGCGCATGGCCGACTGAACGACCCGCTTCATGGCGCGACGCACGGAAATACGACGTTCCATTTGCTGGGCGATATTTTCAGCGACCAGCTGAGCATCGATTTCCGGCTTGCGGATTTCGACGATGTTCACGTGCACTTCGGACTCGGTCATCTTGGCGATGGCCTGGCGCAGCAATTCGATGTCAGCGCCCTTCTTGCCGATGATCACGCCGGGACGCGCTGTGTGAATAGTGATACGAGCTTTCTTTGCCGGGCGTTCAATGACAACCTTCGACACGCCAGCCTGAGCCAAACGCTTGAGCAGAAACTCACGAATGCGCAGATCTTCATGCAGCATGTCGGCGTACTTGTCGCCATCGGCATACCAACGCGAATCCCAGGTGCGGATAATTCCCAGCCGCAGACCGATCGGGTTTACTTTTTGCCCCATCAGGCAGTCTCCTCACGCTCGCGCACAATCAGGCGCATGTTGCTGAACGGTTTCTCGATACGACCAACCCGGCCACGTGCGCGGGCACGCCAGCGCTTCATGACCAACGCCTTGCCGACAGTGGCTTCGGCCACATACAGGCGGTCAACGTCGAGGTCGTGGTTGTTTTCTGCGTTGGCGATGGCTGATTCCAGCAGCTTCTTGACATCAACCGCGATGCGGCGCGACGAGAACTGCAATTCGGCCAGAGCCGTTTCACATTTTTTACCGCGGATGGTCTCGGCCACCAGGTTCAGCTTTTGCGGGCTGACCCTGATTTGCTTGGCAAAAGCCATCGCTTCGTTATCGGCCAAGGGCCGGGGTGTTGAACTCTTTCCCATGAATTAAACCCTCTTCGCCTTCTTGTCGGCGGTGTGACCGAGATACGTACGGGTCGGCGAAAACTCGCCCATCTTGTGACCGATCATATCTTCGGTAATCAGCACAGGAATAAACTTGCGTCCGTTGTAGACGCCAAATGTCAGACCAACGAACTGCGGCAAGATGGTCGAACGACGCGACCAGATCTTGATGACTTCGTTGCGGCCACCGGCACGTGAAGCTTCTGCCTTTTTCAGCAGGTAGCCATCGACGAACGGGCCTTTTGTAAGTGAACGAGCCAAAATGACCTCCTACTTCTTGCTATGACGACGACGCATAATCATGCGGTCAGTCTTTTTGTTGCTACGAGTACGCTTGCCCTTGGTCGGCTTGCCCCACGGGGTAACCGGATGGCGACCACCAGAGGTCCGACCTTCACCACCACCATGCGGGTGATCAATCGGGTTCATGGCAACGCCACGAACCGACGGCCGCTTGCCAAGCCAGCGATTACGGCCGGCCTTGCCAAGTTTTATGTTCTGCTGGTCCGGGTTCGAAACCGCACCGATCGTCGCCATGCAGGTGTCGCCGATCATACGCAGTTCACCAGACGTCAGGCGGAGCTGGGCGTAGCCTTGATCCTTACCGATCAACTGCACGTAGGTGCCAGCCGAACGAGCGATCTGACCGCCCTTTCCAGGCTTCATTTCGACGTTGTGAATAATTGTGCCGACCGGGATGTTTTTGATCGGCATGGCATTGCCAGGCTTGATGTCGACCTGTTCACCGGAGATGACCTTGTCACCGACGGCAATACGCTGCGGTGCCAGGATATATGCACGCTCGCCATCATCATAGGCGACCAGCGCAATAAAGGCCGTACGGTTGGGATCGTATTCCAGACGTTCGACGGTTCCGGAAACATCAATCTTGGTCCGCTTGAAGTCGATAATGCGATAGCGACGCTTGTGTCCGCCACCACGACGACGCGCGGTGATGCGACCGGTGTTGTTGCGTCCGCCCTTTTTACGCAGACCTTCGGTCAGCGCCTTTTCAGGCTTGCCTTTCCACAGACCGGAGCGGTCGACCAATACGAGGCCACGCTGACTGGGAGTTGTCGGATTGAATTTCTTGAGTGCCATAACTTAAACCTAGACCCCCGTCGTGATGTCTATGGACTGACCTTCGGCCAACGTGATGATGGCTTTCTTGGAGTCCACTCGCTTGCCAGCATGACCGCGGAACCGCTTGGTCTTGCCTTTCGAAATAAGCGTGTTAACGGCCGTGACGCTGACCTTGAACAGGTCTTCGACGGCGGCCTTGATTTCAGGCTTGCTGGCATCCATCGGGACGCGGAAGCTGACCTGGTTGAATTCTGACAGCAGGGTCGACTTTTCGGTAATCACCGGCGCACGAAGCAGTTCATAAATACGCTCCTTGCTCGGCGTCGCCTTGCCACTGTATTTGCTCATGCTCATTTCAAGCGCTCCACAAGCTTTTCGACAGCATCCTTGGTCAACACCAGTGTGTCGCTTTTCAGGATGTCGTAAACGTTGGCGCCCTGACTAGGCAGCACATCGATTTCTTTAATGTTTTGCGCGGCCCTCATGAAGTTGCCATCGACTTCGGCACCATCAATAACCAGCGCCCTGCCCCAACCGAGCTTGCTCAGGTTTTTGACTAGGTCAGAGGTTTTCGGGTTCTTCATCTTGGCAGCATCAACGACGACCAGCTTGCCTTCGGCTTGTTTGGACGACAGTGCCGATTTCAGAGCCAGCTTCCGGACCTTCTTTTGCAGGCCGAAACCATGGTCACGCACGTGCGGGCCAAAGACGATTCCGCCGCCACGCATCTGCGGCGCACGAGACGTACCCTGACGGGCCCGACCGGTGCCTTTTTGGGCGAACGGCTTGGCACCACCACCGCTGACATCGGTACGACCCTTGACCAGGTGCGTACCGGCACGGCGTTTGGCCAACTGCCAGTTGACGGTGCGAGACATAATGTCAGCACGAACGTCGGCACCAAAGATGCTTTCGTCGAGATCGACAGAGCCGACTTTCTTGTTATCGAGGCTGATGACGTCGCATTTCATGGTCATTATTCCTTCGCTTCGCCGTCATCGGCGGTTTCTTCGGTCGGAGCCTGCTCGGCAGGTGTTTCCTCAACCACGGCTTCTTCAACCGGAGCTTCTTCAGGAGCAGCTTCTTCAGCCGGAGCTTCGCCACCGACCAGAGCTGCCGGGAACGGCAGGTCGTCGGTGTGATTCTTCTTCACGGCGTCAGAGATTAATACGTAGCCACCTTTAGAGCCGGGAACCGAACCCTTGACCAGAATGAGACCACGTTCGGTATCGGTGGAAACCACTTCCAGGTTCTGACCGGTAACCCGGACAGCACCCATGTGACCGGCCATCTTCTTGCCCTTGAACACCTTGCCGGGGTCCTGACACTGACCGGTTGAACCGTGCGAACGGTGAGAAATCGACACACCATGTGACGCACGCAGACCTTTAAAACCATGCCGCTTCATAGCACCGGCGAAACCCTTACCTTGCGAGGTGCCTGCAACGTCGACACGCTGGCCACTGATGAAGTGAGCGGCAGACAGTTCAGCGCCAATATCAACCATGGCATCCGCGCTGACCCGGAATTCCGCCACGTGGCGTTTCGGTTCAACCTTCGCCTTGGCGAAGTGGCCACGCATGGCTTTGCCAATGTTCTTTACTTTAGCCGTACCAACACCGAGTTGCAGGGCGGAGTATCCGTCCTTCTCGTCGGTCTTCTGGGCAACGACCTGGCAGCTGTCAACTTTCAGCACAGTGACAGGAATATTTCTCCCGTCATCGGCGAAAACCCGCGACATACCAACTTTTTGTGCGATCATACCGGTCCGCATAACGATAAGTCCCTAAGCCTTTGGCTCTCTAGAGCCTGATTTCAACATCGACGCCAGCAGGCAGGTCGAGTTTCATCAGGGCATTAACCGTATCCATCGTCGGATCGACGATATCCAGAACCCGCTTATGGGTCCTTATTTCAAATTGTTCTCGCGACTTTTTGTCGATGAACGGTGAACGAAGCACCGTGAACTTCTCGATGCGCGTCGGCAACGGAATCGGCCCGCGCACATCAGCACCCGTACGCTTGGCCGTGTTAATGATCTCGCCAGCGGACTGGTCGAGAACACGGTGGTCAAACGCCTTCAGGCGGATGCGAATGTTCTGGTGTTCCATGTTTCGTTACCTACCTTTATTCGACGATCGAAGCGACGACGCCGGCGCCGACGGTACGACCACCTTCGCGAATAGCGAAGCGCAGGCCCTCGTCCATGGCGATCGGAGCAATCAGCTCGACTTCCATCGTGATGTTATCGCCCGGCATCACCA
>JABHGV010000064.1 GCA_018671895.1 Rhodospirillaceae bacterium
AAGTAATGCAGAAATAACGCCCATCTATGGTCTCGCCTGATTCCAGCAGGGCGACAGCATCCGATATCGATATGAATTCCCCAAACCGCGACAGGTAGTCCAGCTGCCGAGCAAACCCGGCTCGTTCGTCATCGAAGACATGGTGGTAATAGGGAAAACGAACCCAACCGCCGGTGCGCGAAATAGAGCGCCCGATCGACAGGGCCAGCACCGCGCTATTGCGCAACCGTTCGCGTAGACGCTGGCGCGGTGCATGGTGGGCAACGAAGTCGCTATAGCGCGTAGGCGGAGTTATAGTCTGGTCAAGTTGCATCGGCATAGTCCTGCAGTCCGCCCGTCGGGGCAGTGACCAACGGTTCATTTTCAATATGAATGATGATCGAGAGTTCCAACATCAGCAGAGAATAAATCCGGAATCCATGGCAGTGTGGTGCGGCGAACAGGGCATCGATTCCCGGTGCCGTCCACCAGCCCCGTGCCAGCGCCGCCGGGCGCATAAGAATCTTTTTCGCTGGCCCCGCAAGGGCGGCTTCGGAAAACCATTTAAGAGCTGGCGAGGCGAAACCCTGTTTCGGCGCATTAAGAATCGCATGGGGCAGGTAAGGTTCTGCCATTTTTCTTTCCAGCGCCTTTTGCTGTCCACCCGGATTGCGCAACGATGGCGGCACCGCCAAAGCCGCTTCGACAAATCGGTGGTCCAGGAATGGCACCCGCCCCTCGACACTAACCGCCATGGTCGTGCGGTCAAGCAACAGCAACAGGTCTTCGGGTAAATAAGTTTCCAGATCGGCGGCAAGCATCGCCGTGTCCGCCACCCCGTCGAAGGCATCAAAATATGCCCGCTGCGACGGCACAGGTTCTGCAGTAGCATTGCCGATAATACGCCTCATTGGTTCCGGGAATTGGGTTAAATGATCGTTCAGGTACCCGCCTCGGTCACTGATAAATTTACCGGCGCGGCGCAATCGCCATGCGGTCATTGGCGAGACAGCACCAGCAATGGGTTCGACAATTCCTCGACGCAACCAACCGGGCAGATTCAAATAGTTGCGCTCCACAGGCAAAGGGTAGTATCGCCCATATCCGGCAAACAGCTCGTCACCACCACTGCCGTTAAGCGCCACGGTGACGTTGTCACCCAACGCCCGTTCAATCAGAAAATTGGGCAGCAGACTGGAGTCGAACAGCGGCTCTTCGCAATGCCATGCCAGCATTGGTAGATATTGACCGACATCATCGGCACCGACTGTCAATTCCGTGTGGTTGGTGCCGTAGCGTGCCGCCACGGCCTGAGCCAGCGGTGCTTCGTCGACTTGGCCGCCATCGAAGCTGACGGTGAATGTATTCAAGGGTTCTGATGCATGTTCGGCGGCCAGCGCCGTCATCAATCCGGAATCGATGCCACCGGACAGCAACACACCAACCGACACATCGCTTTGCAAATGTTCGGCGACACTGGCAGATAACAACCCGGTCAAATGTTCCGCCGCCTCGTCCATGGTCGTCGGCACGTCACTGCCCGCCGTCGGCCGCCAATAACGGTCAATGCGTACATCACCCGATGCGTCGGCGACGAGCATATGCCCCGGTGGCAATTTGTTGACGCCCTTGAACAGGGTGTCGGGGGCCGACACATAACCGTGCGACAGATAGCCGGAATGCATATCATCGTTAATGGCGCGCTCAATCAAGCCAGATGCAAACAACGACTTGATTTCCGACGCAAACAAAATGCCGCCGCCCGTAGTGCGTGCCCAGTACACGGGCTTTATCCCTAACCGGTCGCGGACAAGGATCAGGCGGCCGGGCTCGCGTTCGTAAATGGCCAGCCCGAACATGCCATTCAGGTCATGGACGAAATCCAGCCCTTTGTCGGCGAGAAGCGGCAACACGACTTCCATATCGCCTTCGGTTTTAAAACCATGGCCACGCGCTGCGAGAGTCTCCTTAAGGGCGCGATAGTTGTAAATTTCGCCATTGCCCATCAACGCCCGCGCGCCGCCACCTTCGACAATAGGCTGATCGCCGGTCTCGAGATCGATAATGGCAAGGCGCGCAAAAACACCGTGGAATCGCCCGTCATCGCTGACGTGTCGACCATTACCATCGGGTCCCCGGTGGGCCATAACAGCCAACATGGAGTCCAGATCAGGCGTCAACGCCGGGGCCGCGTCGGGCAGGAACAAGCCAGCCAAACCGCACATTTATGTCACCTGCTCAGAAATTTTCAGAAACTCGGGACGTCGCCATAATCGGGCGCATTGTTTGAATGCCAGCCCTCGCTCAATCGACGATAATGAGCCGATGGGGCATCCGGCCAACTGTTCGGATCGAACCCGTGCTGGCAAATGAAGGCAAAGGCGAGACGTTCGAAGCCAAAGCCTATGCAGCCGGTTTCGGCGAACTCACCATCCGCCTGTTTGATATTCAGGCTTCGCCCGAAGAAATCTTTATGACGGTTATACGACCCGACGGCGATGGTATCGCCCTTGAACGGCAGCAGGGCGCGAACTTCGTGTTTCAGTTCGAAGGCACTTTGGTAAGCGGCCTGATCACGGTAATTGCCAATAAAGAATGGGTCAGTTGCGCTTTCCACCTTGTAGGCCAACGCCATGTCATCAAGGGTCTGGCGCATCATGTCGCGGGCTTTTTCCAACCCTTCGCCAACAAAATCTGCCGAACCAACAAAAATGATTTCCCGCATGGTGAAGTTCCAGAGTCGTTCCAGCGATGCCATGTTGGTCGATTCATAACGAAAGCAATTACCCTCGGCAGTGGCGATCAAGCCTTCTTCGGGCAGCACCGAATCGGTCAGCGACATGTACAGGTGATGGCAAACGGTCGGTGACAGCATGGCGTCTGGATCGCCATAGGATCCATCGGCGGCGTGTACAAGACCATCCTTGCAGCAACCGTCTTCGGAAAACTTCTCAATCACCTCCATGTCTTCACGCAGGTGGGTGACGAAGCTTAACGAATGAGGAAAGTTGCTGAAATATTTTACCCGTTCCAAATACCCCGGCGAAATCAACGCCGGGAATCGATAGGGCTTGGCCCCGAATTGATTGGCGGCATCGACAACCCGTTCGGCAAAGAAATCAATCAGCGCAGAAAGCAGCGGGCCGAGGATGTAGTAACCGGACCCCTCGCGTACTACTTCGCGGCTTTTGTATAATTCGTCCATGGGATCTGCGGCGAACGACGTCGGGCGATCGAGATAATCCTCGAGTACGCTCAGGCGCGGCTCAAATGCACCGTCGGCCATCGCTTCGACAAGGTGGTTGACCTTGGCGCTCAGTCGCTCTGTTGTTGTCTTATCGGCGGGCCCGTTCAGACTCAGCTCAATCCCTTCGACGCCCGGGGAGACACGAGCCGAGGTAATTGCCTCGTCCACATATGCGAGCTTGGCCTGAATCTCCCGAACCAGAAAGTCCGGGACCTCCATATCGGGAACAATGCTTAAAACGGTTTCGGTCATGGATTAATATCTAACACATTATGGAATAAAGAATGCCTGAAAGGCACGCGCCAGATCGGCGGGCTGGTTTTCCAATAGAAGAAAGCTCAGGCACGTAAAGTTCAGGGTGATGAAGATTGATGCACCATGAAACAGCTTATTCTTATCCAGTGCCTGCAAGCCTTGCCTGCCAAGGAAGCGGCGAAGGATTTGTTCGAAAAACGCGGATATGACAACCCCTGCCCCTTGCATTAAACCAAAGGCGACGAAGTTCAATGTCGTTCCATGCCAGACCCCGACCAGGTAAAAGGTCACCATCACCGTCACCGCCATCATCACGCCAGCCAGTTGAGCAGGGGCGCGACGGATCAGCGCCGTCGACAATGGCGTAAACACATAATGGCGCACCCAGATGCCAAATGACATGTGCCAGCAGGTCCAGAAATCGCGAACATTTCGGGCCAGATACGGATGATTGAAGTTTTCCGGAAGGGTCTTAAAACCGCACGTTCGTGCGACACCGATAACGACGTCTACATAGCCTGAAAAATTCAGATACAGGTACGCCGGATAGCTGTAAAGAACGATGATGAAGTCGAGCCAATTTGATGACGGGTGGCCCAGCAGGCCAATATCGGCGGACGGCAAAAGCACCGGTGCCAGAACGAACGCCTTGATCAGGCCGGTGACAGTTCGGTGCAAAGCGGCCAGAAGCTTGTCATTGGCCGGGCGTCCGATTTCGGCCAGGCCTTTGCAGAAACCATCATAGCGCTGTATCGGCCCGGCGATCAGGGTCCATGGCGACAGGGTAAAGGCCATATATCGCCCCGCACTGAACGGCAAGTGACCCAGGTACGGCGCTTCGATAAGCAAATGAATTTGGCGAAAAAGAATATAGGAAATACCGATGATCGATACAGGCAGGCTGATGCTTCCCAGCACATCAAACCAGGCGTACCGCTTGAATATCAGAAACAGCACGATTTGCAGGGCAATTACGACAACCGCCGTTTGCCCGGCTGCAGCCTGCTTGTTACCCCACATACGACGAACGACAATAAACGGCACTATCTGAAAAGCCAGCATCGCCAGAAGATCGCGGGGCCCAAGCCAGCTGATTGCCATTACCGCACCGGTCAGGGCCAATGCCTGCATAAACAAGTCTCGCCGGGGGGACCATGCCAGCAGCACCAAACCTGACATCAGTGCCAGAAAGGCGATGCCACTGGGCGCGATAGGACCGAGCCCAGGTATCATAGGTCCGGCTCCAGCCCGAGCGCCGTTGGCAGCCATGCAGCAAGTTCACGGGCAATAATATCGTGTCCGGCGGCGTTGGTATGGCCGTCATCGGGAAAACTCAGGAAAACATCCGCGCTTTGCAGCGCAGGAGCCGTATCAAGAACTAGAATATTTCGAGCCAACAGCGCCTGCAACAGTTTGTCGTATGGTCGCGTTGGATCATGTTCATTGGCATCCAGACCCAAATGCGTCATGTAGCGTTCAAACCAGTCGCTGTTCAGATGGTGGCCGCTTGGAACGATCACGATTCCAAACGGAACGCCCAAATGATCGGCGACCCAGTCACGAATGACGGCCATGTAATCCGCCGTTTTCCCAAAATATACATATTCTGGATTTCCAGTCTCTTTACGATAGACACTATCAGAAAGCGAATTCGCCAGAGCGACGTCGGCGCGCATTCCCCATTTCAGAGTCAGATCCCGTAAAAACGGGACGCCATTCACACCAACCTTGGCCCAAGTATAAACTGCGCTGTTATTAATCAGCCTTTTTTTCAGGCCGAACAGGGAAACATCGGTGACGCCGCCAAGCTGGCGGACACTTTGTTCCAGCACTTGCGTAGCACGAATGTCCGTCTGCTTCTCATCACGGTTGATAACCAGAGGTTCGGACAATTCCTTGATCGCATAGTCATAATCGCCAACGATGTTGTTCAGAGTCATTTCGAAAATCACGGCGCGCGGGCGGTAGCCCTCTGCCGCTAAATGTCGCACCACCCGCATCTGTTGATGCAGCTTGTGGCCCTCTGACGACAGGTTGGCGATCTTGTAGCCAAGGTCCTGCAGTCGGGCCGACATGATTTCATCGTCTTCAAGAAACCCGCCAAAGGAATTCGACGCCCCAGCCATCCAAACTCCGGCCAGATCGTCTTCGAATCCCTGCTCACTGTCGCGAAAGCCTTTGGAATTCGTCGTGTTGGTAACATTATAATTAGGCGGGTTGAATCTTCTCACCGACAGGTTCGGTTTTTGAAACGTGCCATACACCGGATGTCGCTCGAAGCGAGACTGCGACACGCTTCGCCATTCAGGGAATATCACCGTCCGGAACAGGACTTCCAGAACAGCCCCGCCGAACAGGGCAAGCGCAAGGTATGCCCACCAGCGCCCTCCCTTGGACGAGGCTTCAGAATTGCTGATAGGCGATGACAACGACGTCTACCGAACTGAGAAACAACAACAGGAAAAAGGCGACCTTTGCGGCAAGCCACAAGATAGAAATGGGTGTTGGAAGATTGTTCAGGATCATCAAGCGTCGCCTAGTTTATCAGCAATCATATCGGCCAATTGGCCAACATTTTCAAACTGTGCCAATTCCGCCGTAGCAAAATGAATACCGAGAGCCTTTTCGACCGACAAAATAAGACGGACGTGCGTCAGACTGTCCCATTCATCGACGTCTTTCGCCGTTAGCGCGGGCGTCAATTCGAGCGCATCATCGTCGAGCACGTCACGAAATACGGGTGTCAGCTTTTCATAAATCGCGGCACTGTCCATCAACGATAATCCTTTGAATAATAAGGGTGGGAACCGGCGCGACCATATCAGATGCCAAATCCAGATTTCAAGTGCAACAGTCCAATAGAGAGGGCATGATGCGTCTCAAGACAGCTAATGCACAGGCAAGGCACTGATGACGCAAAAGACGGCGACACCACCAGCATCAAAACTAGGCGTCCGGGTGCGGGCCCTTGGGTTTCATTTGCCGGGCGATCCTATCGCGCTGGGCGACATTGATATGACATCGGATCTGCGTAATCGACTGGCCGACATCGGCCAGGAATTTACCCATCAGTCAGATGGCGATTCGACTGAACTTGCGATTGCCGCCGCCCGTGAAGCCATGGGCAAGGCCGGAACGCCCTCAAGCAGTATCGGTCTGGTGATTTCCGCGCCAACCTTGCTGACGTCTTACGGGTTCGAGATACCCGCCATAGCCATTCGGGCCGCATTGGGCCTGGATAATGCTGACTGCCTGAACGTTGCTCAAGGGTGCGTTGGTTTTCTGGCCGCCATGCGCATCGCAGCGCAATTCCTGAAAACGGAACCGGGTCGCGGCGATGTTCTGGTCGTTACCGCGTGTCAGGCATCAAACCTGACAGAAGGGTTTTCCCATGGCGCTTTCTTCTGGGGCGACGCCGGGGGTGCTGCAGTCATTACGGCGGATCCGGGTAATGGACTGCACATAGAGGCCTACAGCGAAAAGTCTTCAGACAAAGATTGGGGTGCCATGCGATTGCGTCATGGCGACGGCGCATCTTATTCCGCCTGTATCCCAAATGATGATCTGCGCATCACTGTTGATTTTTCCGACGCCCGTGCCCAGGCTGATTACATCATGGGTGAACAGGAACGGTGTGGAAGCCTGATTGATTCCTTGCTTGCCGCCGGAAATTTATCGGACGACGACATCAATGCCGTACTGCTGCCGTCCATTGGTAAAAACCGGGTGCCGCTGTTACTCGCCGAGCATAAATCGCTGCGCAAGAAGGTCGCTTCTGATTTTCGCTATGCCCACATGGGCGGCGTTGATGTGCTGTTTTTCCTGGCGCAGCTTCTGGAAAACACTCCGCCGACAAAAGAAGCCTGGTATTTGGCCATGACTCCGGCTTTCACTGCCCAATGGGGCGGCCTGTTGCTACGCCATAGCGGATAGCGTGATCTCGCCATCGAAGGGCACTCTGCCGTGACGGGTAATGGTAATGGCGGTTGCCGGAATTCCGCGACCATAGGCCAGCCAGCGGGTCACCAGGCGCACATGGATGTCGCCATCACCGCATTCAACCCAATAGCGCGCGTTGCGCCCTTGTATCATTACACCGCCGTCTTTTTGCTCGACCGGCAGCGGCGTTATCAGGGTGCGGGTAATGGTCATCGCGCCTGAACCACGAACGTGATCGGTCAGGGTTAATGTGTCGCCATCGAAGTCCCAGTCCCTTTCAACCGCGTCGAAATTCAAGCGAACGCCGGCGGTGGTTTTCTGCAAGGACGGTGCCGAACCAGCAACGCGCTCGCGAAAGTCGTCGTCGTAATAGGGCTTGTTCGCCGGATAGGGGTCCTTGCCGCCCAGCATTAAGCCGTTGTGCATGACGGCCGAGCGATACAACGCCGCGTCGCCATCTTCGCCATAGGCACCGCGACCGGGGTCAACGATCACCGCCTCGTCACCATAATGCAGATCGAAACTGCCGACGTCCTGATGACCATGGCCCGGCATGTGCGAAAAACCTTCGGGCGAAGCATGCCACAGCCCCGACCACGCCCCGACATCCGCACGCAGCCAGCCATCGCCATCCAGCACCCCGTCGCCTTGCAGGTCCAGCACCGCCAGCAAATCGTCGGGTGATATGTCCGGAGAAATATCACCGACCAGCGGCAATCCGCCCGGCAGCATCAGGGCCGAGGCAACGCGCCGAGCCCGGGTCACGGTTTCTGCGAAAGCCTCGTGTACAAGGTCTTCGTATAGCCTGAGCACCAGCAGGTGATAATGGCTGGACCCTTCACGCAGCATGCCCGATGGGCTGAACAGACGGTCGGCTTCTTCTTGCAATATCTTTAAGCCCATGCTCTCGGCTTTAGCCATGCCAAGACGGCGGCCCAGCACATACAGCGCCCGGCCATTGTTTGCGAGGTGGTTCGAAGTGTGATGGTCGCCGAAATATTCCAGGCGCGCGGCAATCGCCGGGGCATGGGCCGCCAATATCGCAATCGTCCTGTCGCGATCACCCGGCAATCCGTGTTGGCTGGCATAATTGAGAATGTTGACCGCTCGTTCGCCCGCCGTATAGGGATGCCAGCTCCAATGGGCCAAGGGTGTCGAAAACCCTTCCGCCCACGCCCGCCACAGGGCATCCACTTGGTCCGGGTCGGAATCATCACGCACCCAGGCAAAGCGATGCAGGGAAAGTTGAGTTTCCAGGTCGTCGAAATTACGCACGAACAACGCCGCTAAATCATCCGCAACGACGGTCACGTCCAGCCCGGCCAGATTCAGCATAACCGGTCCTGTCAGCTGTTTGGCTTGCAAGGCACCCAGAGTGCGTGTCGGACGTTCCGGTGCCAGCGGCAACAGATCTTCCAGATACGGCGGGACATGGGGTGTAAAATCGGGCGCACCCGGAATGCGCCCGAACGCGTGACCCAGGACCCAGCGCCGAAGCACAGGATCATGCGCGAGTTGACTTAATTTACGGAGCAAATTTGAAATCATCGGTGGTTCATATATAAAGGCGGCATGAGTAATCCTGATAAACAAGACGTCAAGAAATTCTGGGGATCCCTGTATGATTCCCTGTACGAAGATGTCGACCGCGATATGACCCGCGAGAAGCTGATCGCCAGCATCGACGATCTGGAAGACATGTTCCGCATGCGCGATTTCATGAGCGTCGTCGAGATGCCCCTGGACGATCTCGCCGGGAAGCGAGTATTGGAAATCGGCCCCGGGGCCGGTGGCCATTCGGCGTTGTTTGCCAGGCACGGTGCAATTATGACCAGCGCTGACATCACCTTTGATCGGGCGCGTTCAACCCAAGCCAAGTTCGACCTGATGGGCGAAATGGCCCAAGGCGCGCAAGCCCTGCAATCGGATGGCGAGAATCTACCCTTTGCCGACGACACTTTCGATATCGTTTATTCCAATGGCGTCTTGCATCACACCCCTGATACCGAACGCGCCATCGCCGAAGTCTATCGCGTCTTGAAGCCCGGCGGTCAGGCCGTGATCATGCTGTATTGCAAAAGCTCGTGGCACTACTGGGTCAATATGGTGATTGGCGTCGGTATCTTGCGCGGCAAATTGATCACCGGCTCGAACTGGCTTGGGCGCGCGACCGAATGGGGCGGCAAGAAACAGCAGACCGTCGCCAACCCGATTACGCGCTGTTATACGGCGGGTGGAATCCGCAAGCTGTTTTCAGCCTTCACGGACATTACCCTGCGCAAGGGCGAGTTTTATTTTTACCTGATCCCGGGACTTGGACGCTTCTACCGGCGATGGCAGATCAAACACTACGGCACCCATCCCGGTGGATTGCTGGTTTATGGCGAGCCTTGGCCGATCCAGTCGCCGCTGGAAACCCGGCTGGGGAAAATCATGGGCTTCGCCTGGTTCATCACCGGGCGCAAATCCTAGAAAAAGGTTCTCAGAACCCCCGGCAATTCGCCGAAATCATCAATCATTGCCTGCGCCATCAGCCGGTCGTGTTCGACGCCGCAATAGCCGTAGGTGACGAACACCGCCGGAATTTCCGCATCGTTTGCTGCCGCCATATCCGTCTCGCTGTCACCGACGTATGCCGCACCATCGGCATCGCAACCCATGGCATCCAGGGTTTCCATAATGTGCCGCCCATCGGGCTTCGGAAACGCCGTATCATCGGCGGTGATGACGGCAGAGAACAGTGGCTCCAGCCCCAATGCCTGTAACACCGGACGGGTCGTCGCGCCGGGTTTGTTGGTGCAGATGCCGAGCCTGATACCATCGGTCTGCATGGCGCTTAGAATCTCAACGACATTGGGGTAGACCAGCGTTGATGCCGCAGGGTCATCCAGATAGGCCTCCAGGTATCGGTCCATCAGGTCTTCGGCCTCGCCATCGATACGCCCGCCTGTAGCATCCAGCGCCTCTTCGATGGTGGCCAACGCACCGCGCCCAACCATCGCCTTGACCGCATCGACCGCCAGGGTCTCGCGACCATTTTCGGCCAGAACCACATTAACGGCGGCGGCGACGGCCGGGACGCTATCGATCAGGGTGCCATCCAGATCAAGAACCAGACTCCTGAGGCCGGCCATCAATACTTACCCCACAGGGCATCGTCTTCGAGCGCCGCCTCAACCAAGGCAACATCTTCTGGGCTGTCGACGGAAAAATAGGGCCGATAAGGAACTGGCGCGAGACGTTGCTTGAACCCATTGTCATAGACACGGTTTGAGTCGCAAGATTCACGTATTTCCAATGGGCTTTCCGGCGTTTCCGTAAACCATTTCAGAAAGTTCCGTTTAAATCCGAAAATGCCGCCGACCCGCATGGCACCCAGTTCTGGTGTGAATTCCTTGGCATAGGGAATGGGGCTGCGCGATGTGTACATGACATCGCCGTTTAAGTCGTGGACGATCTTGACGATATCCGGGTTCAGGTACAATGCCTCGTCGACAATAGGAACGCCCAGCATGGTGCCTTTAACGCCATCGTCCTTTTCCAGCGGCGCGACAACGGCCTCAATCACATCGGGACCCAGCAGCGGCTCGTCGCCCTGCACACAGACAATATTGTCATCTTCGCCCAAATCCATGCCGCATGTATCAGCGGCTTCCGCGACCCGGTCCAGCGCACGGGTATGGGTGTCGGCGGTCATGATGACGGGGTAGCCCTTGGACTCGCCGAATTCACGGATTTCCTCGTCACAAGTAGCGAGAAAAAGGCCATCCCAACGCCCGAACATTTTTGCGCGCTCGAAACAATGTTCCAGCATCGGTCTGCCGCCGATGAGGTGCAACGGCTTGCCGGGAAAACGACTGGCCGCCATACGGGCCGGAACGATGCCAATTGTTTTCATTTCTTATGATTCCTCTGTCAGGTTCCAGCGCGCTTTCCACGCCGGGTCGGCACAATAAATACGATAGACCAGTTGCATCGTCTTTAATGCTTCATCGGATGTACCGTTTTTTATTGCCGCGCCGTTAATGACGGCATCGGCAAACTCGGCGATCTCATCAGTCCATGACGGGTCATTGTCGTAATTGCGGACCTCCTCGTCTGGATCTCCCCGGTCATCACCGCGACTGCGCGCAATGGTCAGGGTCTCCTCGCCGTAACTTTTTGTGCCGGACAAAATCCCGCTGAGGATCAAAGTTCCCTTTTCCAGCGTGATATCCAGGTTAAAGCGATGCCGCCACTGGGTTCCCGACGAATGCAGCATGGCGACGACACCGTCGTCGGTGCGCATGATGGCATAGGCGTTGTCTTCAACGTCGTGGCCCCAGTAGTCGTTCGAGATGAAGCTGTTGATATCAATGAATTCACCCGTGAACAAACGGATCAGGTCAACCATGTGGATGCCCTGATCGAGCAGGATTCCCCCGCCAGCGAGTTCGCGCTCGACCCGCCAGTCATGATCCTGCCCAAAGGTTATCAGTTTCGATTTTCCGTAGACACCGCGCAGATTGACAATCTTGCCCAATTCGCCTGATCGAATAATCGCCAGCGCATCACGAACCGAATCATGATAGCGATGGTTAAAGCCATACTTCAGCTTTTGTTGTGGGCGGGTTTTTTCACACGCGACGACGCGCGCGATATCGGCAACGTCGCGTCCCGGCGGCTTTTCACAAAACACGTGCAAGCCTTTTTCCAGGCCAGCGATGGTCACGTCGGCTGCCATGTCGTTGCTGATGCAGACAATCAAAGCATCCAGGTTTTCGTCCAGCAATTCCTCATAGCCGGTGTAATGACGTGTGCCGTCTTCGAGCGCCCCTTCCCCATCAAAAGTGCGATCGCAAACCGCGATGACTTTCATGTCATCGCGGGCGGATATGACGCCATGTCTACGTTTGCCGACAATGCCATACCCGGCGATGCCGACGCGAAGAGGTGTCGTCATCTAAGCGTCCTCCCCGGTCGCCGGGTATCGGTACAACGCAGAAATTTTTTCGTTGGCACGCCCCATGCGCGGCGATTGTTCATCGCAATCCACATCGACCCAGCCACCAGCCTCATCGGATCGGTAAAAAGCGTGCAGCAATTTGATCGTGCCCAGGCAATCGTCTCGATCCACAGGATAAGGGGCCTCGCCGGAAAAATGACGAACAATGTCTGAGTACATTTCAGAATGACCATGACCATAGACCGCGCCGTGTCCCTTGATGCCTATAAAATCCTCGCTGTGGGCCGCGCACTCATCCGGAGACGGCGTGAAAATTTGCAACTCGTTAACGGCGATGCCGCCGATCATGGCCAATCCCTTGGAACCGACAATAGACAAGGACGCCTCGAAATCATCGGGCCTGGCCGCCGTCGTTACTTCCAGATTGCCGACCGCATCGTCGCCATAGGTAAAGGTCGCAACGACCGTATCCTCGACCTCGATATCGGCCCCCAGCGTCCGCATTTGGGCGTTGACTCGCGCCACGTCACCACACAGGTAACGCAGAAGATCGACATGATGGATACTCTGGTTTGCAATCGCCCCGCCATCATGAGAATAGGTGCCACGCCAGGCCGCCATATCGTAATATCGCTGAGGACGACACCAGCGCACCCGCACCGAGACAATGCGGATATCGCCCAGTTCGCCATCCGCCAGTGCTTTTTTGACCCGCCGGACCGCTTTGTTGTAGCGATTTTGGAACACCGGAAATAACTGCAGGCCCTGATCAGCAGCCTGGGCATAGGCATCACGCACCTGATCGGGGCGCATAAAGGTCGGCTTTTCCATGATGATATGTTTACCGTAGCGCTGCATGATTTCCGTCGCTTGTTCGAAATGCATGCCTGACGGTGTAATCACGGCGACGATATCAATATCCGCAACCTCATGCAGCATGGCGTTATAATCGGCGAACCACGGCACGCTGAATTCTTCGCCATAGGCGCGTGCTTTATCTTCGGCCAGATCACAAACGGCTGCCAGACGGACACCGTCAATGGTGGCGATGGACCGGCAATGATGTCCGGCAACGCGCCCGCAACCGATCAGGGCGACATTCAGGGGGGTGTTGGTCATGTTGACTCTTTCGCGTTGTATTTTTCAAAACGCCGTGTTCTTGCTTTTTGTACGGCCTTGCGGACCGGAATTTGTAATTGCTCTGGCAGTAGATGAAATGCCTTGCGTGCTACGTTCTTAGCAAGGAATCGTGCCGGGATATTATCGCCGTCCCGGTGTTGCATCAACACCGTGCGCAACTGGTTCAGGCATGTTTCACTGTCTTTAAAGCCCTGTGCCTGGACTTTCGGCAGGCATCGCTCAATGGCCCTGAACATTTCTTCAAACTGGGAATCCGTAAATGTCAGATATTTCTTCTGGAAATCCAGCTGCTGGTACGGATTGGCGACCAGAAGCATCAACGGCTCAGCGCCCAGACCGAGCGCCAGATCGACAAAATCCTCAACCTCGTGACAATTGACGGTATTAACGGTCATCGACAGGGTAAAGGTGAAGTCCTTGTGCTGCTTCATTTCACCGAGTCGTTTCAAATTGTCGATGGCCGACTGCCAATCAGCGTTGCGACCGCGCACCCGAAGCGCTTCAAAACTCTCAGCCGTTGCCGCATCCAGCGAGGCGGCGACACAGGTGATTGGCACCCGCTCGATAATTTCATGCACCCGGTCGGTCAACAAGGTGGCGTTGGTGATAAAATAAAACCGGGTTTCCAGGTTGGCATTGTGGCCACTAAGGTATTCCAGAACCGGCTTGAAATAAAACGGCTCGCCACCGAAAGGCATGATGACTTGGGCCTTGCTCGAATATTTCGGCAGTTCGGCCATGAATTGTTCCGGCAGCTTGACACGCATCTTGGCGTCTTCGCGCTGATAGCAATGGTAACAATCCAGATTGCATGCGTAAGAATATGTAAATCGCAGCCAGCGTGGCCATGATTCCAGTTCGGTTTTTTCTTCACTGAATTCTTGTTCGTTTAGCTCAGCGTTCTGGCGTGGCTCGCCGTCTTCGCTCAACTCGTCAAACCAATCCATGTTCTCGTAACGCTTGCCGCCCTGCAGGACCGGGCAAGTATGCGGGCACATGGCATGGGCACCATCGTCCAGCATGCGCTTGCGGCTGGCCTTAAAGCCTTCTCCATTCCAGATGTCGGCAACAGACCCTTCATTGACATTTCCCAGCACCCAGTCGTTGTTACAACACATGGTGACGTCGCCGTTGGGATTGTTAATCTCGAAATGAGACCACGGATGTTTGCAGATAAATTTTTTCATTTAGATACTCAGTTCTTTTTTCCAGACGTCCATATCGACAGGTGCATAAACCGCGTTCCAGTCTAGATATGGTGGCGGGACAGCATTATTCAGGGCTTCATTTAAACTATCGACGGTAACCGCAATTGAGCTGGCACAATCCGGCAAAACATCCAGTGCGACCCGGTCGTCTGGGCGAATGCGAAACGTCGGCACCCCGGCCAGCAATCCTTCCAGGCCGGACGTGCCGGTGCCATAAAACACCGCACTGATGCCAAGCGACTCAGGGATGGTGTGCGGCGTGCGCTGAACATCTTTGGATTCTGTAATTTCCTGTGGATATAGCGGATGGGTCTTGACGACAAATGTCCGACCCGGCTGTCGCGCGTTCTCGACGGCCCGCATCATTTCGTTGGTAATTTCGTCAATGCTTGATGTGGCGACAAACACTGGGCCGTTTGCATCATAATACTCACCGTCAAAGCGCGCGATGCGAAAGGCTCCACCGATACACATCCGCTCGACCGGCACCCCCCAATCAATCAGCTGGTGATGATAGGCCGGGCCGGAGCAAATCACCTTGTCGGGAACGCTTTCCAGACCGTCCGGATTGGTCGCCGGGCTGGCGTTGAACTGGTGCGGGCCAACAACCGCATGCTGATAACCCTTTGCCGTTATGGCGAGCTGGCGTGCAGTGCGACACAAGGCGCGTTCCCACGGGTGATTTTCCCACGGCCAAACGACAATGGCCGGGCATTGTTTGTTCAGCCAACGGTCCTGACAGTGGATTTGCCATGAATTACTGGCAATGGCCGCCGTTGCATTTTCCTTGGCAACAGCACGACGCACCAACCAGGAGAATACGCCTGCGAAATCCTCCGCAACTGGTTTCCAGCGCTGAAAAATATAACCCAGTGCGAATAGCGGACTGCCCCAGCCATGCAGCCCTGCTGTGCGGCCATCGGCGGCTAGACACTGCGTAAACCCGACATCGGCATCCGTATGCATGAGCCGCTTCAAGTCCGGAATTTCCTTCATCAACGGCCCGAAGTAAGCGTCGTGGCCGTCCGTATTGCTGTCTGGATGACCATAAACAATAATGCTGGCATCGCCGTTGCCAATATTTTTGCGGGTCGAGCGCAGCATCAAAGACGCCAACGCAGCCCTGACAGCAAAACGTGTGCGGGCCAGAAAACCGCGCAGCATCCATTTCAGCGACGCCGCGAAAAGGCCGGGCGACGACCCCGCCGTTACCCCATCGATATTCGACAGTTGTCGAAACACCCACGGGTCATCACATACAACAAGGCAGGTGTCAGGTCCGGCGGCGATGTTTTCCACCAGTCGCGTCCATGCCATCATTAAGCCCAAATCACAGTTATAGGCGGCGGCGGTTGGGGCATGAGCGAGGCGCCCCGATGGCGTTTGACCCAATTTATGGCCCAACGCCCACCAATCCTCACGGATGCCATCGAAGGCAGTCTCTAGGCGCTCGCCAAGCCTCGGCAATTGCCGCGCCTTATCCAGCGTCGTCACTGTTCCGGTGATGGCGAGCCAATGGATACGTTCATCAATACCGGAAAGATCACCAGCGTGGCGTAGGACAACCATCATCTAATACCTAATAGTCTCAGGAGCCTGTGAATCTCTTGACGACAGTGTTGGCGAAGTCAGTCGCTACCAGGAACAAAAGCACACCCTTGTTCTGGAAACACTTGAGGTTGTCATCCGTGACCCGAAAGTCGACGGTTTGATTGATCGCGACGCCACGCAGCAAACATTGCAGGAATGTCAGGTCAAGCCTCGCTGCCAGCGTCGGATCTGACAACCGGTCGTCCAGCAATTGCGGCATATACTCGCCTTTGGAAGCGACGCCTGTGCTGATCGGGCCATAGTTGTCAATCACCGGGTCACCCCAGGTGAATGTAATATTGAATTCATTTGACGTCGCGGCATTCGGCAACAGCATGTCTGTTTCAATATAGTATTGATTGTTTTCCGCCGTGTCATGGGGGAAGGAATAGAGCAGACGGGCGATGCCGAAGAACGGATCGTTGACATCGATTTTCGGGTCCGGGTCGATGATCTTGAAATCCTCTGGCCTTGACACGTCGCTAAAGATAATGTTTTCGGCATGGAAATTCCAGTGACCGAGGATGGAAATAGTCGAAGGCCCTTCGTTCAAAAGTTCGAACGTCGGTGATGAAAATATTTTTTCCAGGCACCACGACAGGGAATGGCGCGGCTTGCCGTTGATGATGATTTCATCCAGCGAGGTCAGGAAACCAATGTGTTCCAGCGCCAGCAGTCTGTGATATGCCTCGCGGATATGATCGCGTATCCACAGGCCGCTTTGTTCGTTCTGACCCGGATCGAAATCATGCTCATCGACCATGTCGAGCAAAGACGATGTGACCGTCCGCAGAATGGCTTCTGAATTATCCCGCGTTGCATCGCCCCTTTGCAACAGGCTGGCCAGGGTCTCGCCATTTATAAATTCCTGAAGATAATAGCTTTTGTCGCGATGCAGCCCGGTGCCGATGACGCCCTGGCCGAGGATTGTCGGCAGTCTTTCACCCAATAGCGGATTGTGGGATTTCAATTGCTGAATACGGGCGGCCTCGCGTTCCAGAACCGTGTTGTTGGCGTTGGCAATCTTGCACAGGATGGTGCCTTCATCCACATCAAGTCGTAGTACCAGCGTTGATCCGTTTTTAAGGACCTTGTGATTATTGAAGGCTGTTGGTTGTTCGAGTAGATGGCGGATTGTCATGCGTTGGACTCCATCGCTTCATAAACCCTCAAAGCATCGCCGCTATTCAAGTGACGGATGGCCTCAATGACACTGCGGCAATAGCCGCGAGTGTTATGAACATAAGCCTGGGTGATCAGTTCACTGACCGGCGACGACGTCCCGTCGCCAAGCGAAAACGGATCGTCGAAGAAACTGAGCAGTGCCGATTGCGGTAACACCACAGCGGCGGCTTCACAGAATTCATAGCCTCGGCTGCCATAGGGTTTCTCGCCAATATGCAGAACGGTCGGCAGTTTGTTTGCTGTCTTTCGCAAACTGTCGGCGATGCCCTCGCCGCTCAAACGGCTGCCATCGGCACATTGATAGTCAAAGAAGAAACGACACAGCTGGTATCCCGGCGGCATGGTCAGGGTGCGCAGTGAAATGGTGTTGATGTTGTTTGAGTTCGGAAACATCCGACTCATGGACGTGTTGACCTGGGAGAAACTTGGCCGAAAATTGTTTCGCGGATCCTGATCCCGGGCACTGATGGACTTGGTGCCTAGACGCCCGGTCGGCGTATCGGGATGAATGATGTCAACTTCCAGTCCCTTAAACTCAAGTTTATCGATGCCAAGGTCCTCGGCCATTTCAAGGACACCCCGCAATTGCGCCTGCCAACCATTGGTCTGGCACGACCCGAGGGCGAATATACGTTCATCACCGGCGGGTACAGGCTTTGTCGTCAGATGGCGTTCAGGTGCGCCGATCAGGCCGGGGTAAAGAGCCGGCAGGGACAATGCCTCTGCAACGCCGACGATGTAGGTGGCGACACCGGCGAAACGTTGCATCAGTTGCTTGTCGCCAATATGCGATTTCGACGTGGCTACGATGCAGACATCAAACGGACCAGGAAGGCTTTCCAGGTCATAGTCGAATATGTCGCCGAAGAAGATCGGAATCTTGTTTCCGTTAACGATCAGCGTTTCGCCTTCGGCTGTGGCGGCACCGTACAAATGCGGCTGTGCCAGAACGACGCGCGCCAGCAATGAATCCATCGGCACAAGACCGGGATGATTTGCATCCGCCATTAAAGGATTGGTCAGAACAGCAGATATCTCGAAGCCGTCCTTGTCGGGATCAAGCATGCCGACAAGTAGCGATCCAATTTCCGCACCGCAGCCAATAAGAAGTGCTTTTTTCAAAACTCTATATCCTGTTCAGCATTTACCACTGACCATCGTACCGATCATCTTTGAGCGTACCTAGATGAGCATGGCGACCATAGGTCTTTATGACCTGCATTCGACAAATAGAATGATTATTCAACAGCAATATATCGTCGTACCTTCGACGAAGGAATAGTGTATTCCTGCTGAGCCTAAAGCCAATCACCGCCGGTCAGCGGGATCATTTGGCCGGTGATGAAGCCAGCCCAGCCAGACAACAAGTAAACAATCAATGCCGCCGCTTCATCCGGATCGCCACCGCGTTTCAGAGGCACCATGTTGGCGCGTTCTGCCATGTCTTTGTCTGTCTTGTTATGCCAGCGCTGATGAAATCCACTGGCTATGTAACCGAGACGAATACCATTAACGAGAATGTTGTCTGGCGCACCTTCGCGGGCCAGCCCCTGCACCATGCATTCGGTGCCGCGTTTTGCCACAGCATATGGAAACGAAACTGCCGAGCCCCCGTGCAGGGCCGATTCGGTGCCGGTCAGCACAATGCGCCCGCCATTGTCATTCATATGCGCCATCGCCGCACGAGCCAGATAGAACGGCTGATTCAGATTGACGTTCATTTCGCCTTGCCACTCGCCGTCGCTCATGTCTTTCCAGTGTCCCGGCGTCCGGATTGATCCCGACAGCACCACCAACGCATCAATGCCACCGGCTTTTCCTGCAAATTCATCGACACATGTGCGACAATCTTCTTCCGTCTCGAAAGTTCGCTTCAAGGGAATGACCTTGTCGTTCGTCGTCTCGAAACCCTGAGACGCCCCATGAGCACCGACGATGCAGTCAGAGCCATCCGCCAGCATGGCGACGACAGCGCGGCCAAGGCCACCGGTCGCACCGGTAACAAGAATACGCATGCCGTCTGGCACCTGTGGCATCCAATCCGGTCGTGTAAATTCGCTTTTCATCAATAGCACTCCTTCAGGATGGCGGCACTCTGGCGGACTGCGCCCAAGGGCGCATCCGCATTAATCATTTTCTGCTCGATAGAGACCGTGCCGTCGTAGCCGATACTGCGAAGATGTCCGCCAATAGCAGCGTGATCAACCAGGCCCGACGTTCCAAGAATCCCCAGATCAGGTTCATTGGCATGAACATGGACCAGCAGCGGCTTTGCGGAATCAAACGTTTCGGCCCGCAATTCGTCATTGGCAACCAGCGCCTTGGCGTCGATTTGAACCTTCAGCGCCGGGTGATCTACGGCTTCTACAATCGCGCTGGACTCACCAACCCGATGGATAAAGTCCGTGTCGTTCGGGCCCAGCGGCTCCAGACAGAATATCGTGCCGTGAGCTTCAATGCGCGGACATAGCTCGCCAAAGAACTCAATCGCTTCAACAAGTGCAGCAGCAGCAGAAACATCTCCGCGCTTGCGGCCGCCGCCATAGATCAGTGTTCGGCCACCCAAATCGCGACACACGCCAGACAGGTGCACCAGAAAATCCATGGTCCGGGAGCGGCTTTCTAAATCTTTGAACAGACCCA
>JABHGV010000065.1 GCA_018671895.1 Rhodospirillaceae bacterium
GATACCAATGGCGGTACTTTGCCCCATGAGGTCGAACGCATTGTTGGCGAGGTAACAGAACATATTCCGGGGGAAAACCTTGGCATTCATTGCCATGATGACACCGGTAACGCCGTTGCCAATTCACTTGCCGCAGTACGCGCCGGTGCGCGTCAGGTTCAGGGCGCGCTGAATGGGCTTGGTGAGCGTTGCGGCAACACCAACCTGATTTCCATCATCCCGTCGTTGATTTTGAAAATGGGTTACGAGACCGGAATCTCGGCCGATGACCTGACGCATCTGACCCATGTATCGAGGATGCTTGATGAACACCTGAACCGGGCACCGAACAGGGGGGCTCCCTATGTCGGCGAGACGGCATTTGCCCACAAGGGTGGATTGCATGTCTCGGCAGTGGAAAAGGACCCCCGGTCCTATGAGCACGTGGCTCCGGAAACCGTTGGCAACCAGCGTCACATTGTCGTTTCCGATCAATCTGGACGGTCAAATATTCTTGCCCGTTTCCGCGATATCGGCCTGAAGGTCGATGCCGATGACCCAAAGGTTTCCGAACTGGTGGAAACGGTCAAACAACGGGAATTCAACGGCTATGCCTATGACGGCGCGGAAGCCAGTTTCGAATTGCTGGCCAGGCGTGCGCTGGGCAACGTGCCTGATTATTTCCACGGCGTCAGCTTTCGGGTTATCGACGAGAGGCGCTGGAACGCCAAGGGCGATCTGGTGACATTGTCGGAGGCGACGGTCAGGTTGGAGGTCAATGGCGAGCCCTTTATGACGGTGGCCGAAGGTAACGGCCCGGTCAACGCGCTGGATGCGGCGCTGCGCAAGGTGCTGGTCCCGGCTTACCCGGAACTGGAAGACCTGCGGCTGGTTGACTACAAGGTTCGCATCCTGACCCCCGGTGATGCCACGGCTGCTGTCACCCGGGTGATGATTGAATCAGCAGATTCAAAGGGTCACCACTGGTCGACGGTCGGTGTTTCGCCGAACGTTATCGACGCGTCGTACAATGCGCTGCGCGACAGTATCGTCTACAAGCTTTTCCGCGACGGCGCTGGCGAAAGCTAAGTAGGGTCTAAACTCACTCATTTCATAAGCTTTGGTTTGAGCAGAAATGTCGCGAGATTAGGAATTTGACCGAAGGACATGTAAACATATTCGAGGGCATAATGACGCAAGATCGCGGCATTTATGCCAAATCCCTCCGGGACGGGGCTCTTTTTTCGCCGGACGTTGTCCCGACCCCCTTGTGATGATGGCATCACGGCGGACTTCGCTCCTAGTCCGGCATAAAAATAGTTCCCGCGAAAGCTATAAAATGAGTGAGCTTAGACCCTGATGGCGAAGACGAAACCCGCCCGGCGGCCCCCGAAATCGAGTGCCGCCGCCGCTGCCCGTGATGCCGCCCCGGCACCGGTGATTATTCTGGTTGAACCACAACTGGGCGAAAATATCGGCATGACGGCACGCGCCATGCTGAATAATGCGCTGACGGAACTGCGGCTGGTCAAGCCGGTTCACGGCTGGCCCAATGAAAAAGCTGTTAACCCGTCGTCTGGTGCCGAGGTGGTGTTGGATGGGGTCAAGGTGTTCGACACGACAGCCGAAGCTGTTGCCGATTTAAGCCATGTCTATGCGACGACGGCGCGCAATCGCGACATGACCAAGCGGGTGATGACACCGCGCGCGGCAGTCGCGGAAATGCGCAATGTTATTGCTGCCGACGGCCGCCCCGGCGTGCTGTTCGGGCGCGAAGCCTGGGGGCTTAATAACGACGACGTGGCGCTCGCCGACTGTCTGCTCTCGGTACCGCTGAACCCGAATTTCCAGTCCCTTAATCTGGCCCAGGCGGTATTGCTGGTTGGTTATGAATGGTATCAGTCCGGCAACGAGACGCCGGGGATTGATGACCGGATGCCGGGCAATACGCGCCCGGCGGATAAGCAAGAATTGGTCGGTATGTTCGAACATCTGGAAGAAGAACTGGATGCTTGCGGGTTCCTGCGTCCGCCGGAAAAGCGTCCGACCATGGTCCAGAACATCCGCAACATGTTTCAGCGCGCCAACATGACAGAACAAGAGGTCAGGACCTTCCGCGGCATTATTTCCGGGCTGGTCCGCAAGCATGAACGCAAATCTGAAAATTGAACTTGGCTTCCAGAGGCCGCACCCCGCAGGGTGATAATCAAAAACTAAACCCGTTCCGACAACCAGATGGCAAACCGTGAGCCGGTTTTAACCAAGGCACTGAGGCCTTCATAACCGGGAGCCTGTTCGGCCCCGTGCTCAAGCCCGGTGTCGCGGTGTTGCAGCTCTTCCAGCCGGAACTGTTCACAGGTATCGCGAAGTTCAGTCTCGTCGGAGCCCATTTCATCAAGCTTTTTAACTTGCTGGGCATAGTGTTCGTCGATGACTTCTTCGACCGCGACGGTACACGCCATCGCCGCCTTTTCACCCATCATGGCCGTTCCGGCCCCCAGCGCGAACCCGGCCAGATGCCACAGCGGCATCAGTGCAGTCGGGCGCACCCGGCGCTTGGCGACAAGCTTGCTGAAGGTATCCAGATGCTCGACTTCCTGTGAGTGCATGTGGGCAATGACGTCTGCCTTGTCGGACTTTCCAAGGACGCTTAACTGGCCTTCATAGATGCGCACCGCGCCGTATTCACCGGCCTGATCGACGCGGATGATGCGATCAATCAGCTCCTCGCGGCTGAGATCGCCGGGCAGTCTTTTCAGGGTATTGGGTTTCTTGCTCATGTATCGGATTTCCGGGACTTCGACATTTGCATGGCGGCCCCCAGTGACAACAGGCCAAGGCCGCCTGAATAAGCGACATTGTATGTCGCCATGCTGATTCCGAACAGGGTCCAATCAATATCGTCACAGGCTTTTTCCGGCTTCTGCATCAGGCTGGCCTTCAGGTCGGTGACGGTCAGATTGCCTGAAAGCTCGCCGCTGCACCCCGACAGCCACCAGTGCTGTTCGACTCCGACATGATAAAAGGCGATGCCCGATCCGCTCAGATACGCCAGCCCGGAAAGCGCGATCAGGGCGACGACCGCGACCGGGAAATTCTCCATCCTGAGGGCGATCAGGCCCAGCACACCGGTGGCAACGAACGGCAGGCGCTGATAGATGCACAGGATGCACGGTTCCAGCTTGAAGACGTGCTCGGCGGTCAACGCTGCGGCCAGCGTGCCGATGGCGACAAGAACGATAAACAAAGGAACGATGCGGATCATGGTCATGACAATGATATGGACCTAAAAGACGTATCTTACCAGCACGAAACTGCCGAGCAGCAGCACGAAAAAAACGGTCGCCAGAATGCCGAGGTTCTTTTCGATGAAGACCCGGATCGGTGCGCCGAAACGCCACAACAACCAGGCGACCAGGAAAAACCGGATGCCGCGCGACACCACCGAGGCGACAGTAAAGACAACCGGGTCCAGCGCGGTGACGCCGCTGGCGATGGTGATCACTTTGTAAGGGAAGGGTGTTAAGCCCGCTCCGCCGACGATCCACGCCCCCCATTCATGGTAATAACCCTGAAAGGCCGAGAATTTGTCGGCATATCCGTAGAATGCGATCAGCGGCTGGCCGATGGATTCATACAGGAAATAGCCGATACCATAACCGCCAAGACCTCCCAGCACCGAAGCCACCGTACACACGGCGGCGATGCGAAAGGCCTGATCACGGGCCGCCAGCACCATCGGAATCAACAGAATATCGGGGGGAATAGGGAATACCGAGCTTTCGATGAACGAGATCATTGCCAACGCCCATAGCGCGTGGCGGTGGGCGGCCAGTCTCATGGTCCAGTCGTAAAGTCCTTGTATCAAGCGGCGTCCCTCTAGGTGCAATGCGTGTGTGGGCTTGGGTTTAGCAGTGATGCGGGGACTCTGCAATCGTTGGCGTTGACCGGGGCCGCACCATGACTATTATGGCCGCTCGTTTCCTCCCTCAGGGCCCCTGTGGCGGAACTGGTAGACGCGCGGGATTCAAAATCCCGTTCTGGCAACAGAGTGTCGGTTCGATTCCGACCGGGGGCACCATTTCCTTCTTTTGGCAACGCGATCGGTTCCATCATGATGAAAACAATATTCTCTCTGTTGTTCATCCTGATTTTAGTGAGCAATGCCGAGGCTTACGAAAAGAAGGAAATCAACCTGCCCTCGGGTACGGACCTGATTTATACCGGCTTCGAAGAGGGCAACAGCACCCTGATCATCTGGCTTCCGTCTGAACACGGCACCAGCCCGGAAATGATTGAAAGCGCCCTGAATATTGCCGTCGAAGGGTTCGATGTGTGGACGCTGGATTTACACAGCACTTATATGGAACCCCCGGGCCGGGCCAGTATGGCCAAGTTTGATGCGGAAGAAATTTATCAGATCCTGGCTGTGGCGAAAAAGCGGGGATACGAGAATATCGTCCTCAGCGCCGCCAGCCGAGGCGCCATATTGGCGCTGAATGCGGGCCGGATGTGGCAGATCAAGCACCCCGGGGACCATAATTTCCTAGGCTACATTTTCTTACACCCCCACCTGATAGAAGGCTCGGTGGAAATTGGTGATGATGCGGCTTATTTGCCAATTGCGCGTGCCGTCAACAAACCTGTGTTTATCCTGCAGCCGGAATATTCCACCAAGTTTCTTCGCTCTGACCAGGTGGCGCGTCAGTTGAAAACAGGTGGGGCAGAGCTGAAACTGGTCGCGATGGATAATATTGCAGCCGGGTTTTACGCGCGGCCCAGAGAGGACCTGACGGACGCCGATCTGGCCATGCGTTCACAAATGGGCACGCTTTTTGACCAGGGATTTGAATTTTTAAAGGCAGCCAAACAACCCGATAAGGCCGCGCCCATGGCCGGTGAAGAAACCGCACAAACGGTGCAAAAATCACGCGTCCGTTCACTAACCCCTTTTAAAGGGAGCCCGGCGGCACCGGCCTTAAAGCTGAAGGGAATAGACGGCAAAACCTATGATTTGAGCAGCTTTAAGGGTCAGGTTGTTCTGGTCAATTTCTGGGCGACCTGGTGTGGGCCGTGTGTAAAGGAAATACCGTCTCTCAACCGTCTTGTCGAAAAAATGCAGGGCACGAACTTTCAGTTATTGTCTGTCGACATCAAAGAACACAAAAGACGCATCAAATCTTTTTTTGATCGTCTGGAGCTGAAACAGGGGTTCCCCGTGTTGATGGATAGGGACGGGAAAGCATCGAAAGCCTGGAAGGTCTATGCCTACCCGTCGACCTTCCTGATCGATAAGGCTGGCACCATCCGTTATGCCAAACGAGGCGCTATGGAATGGGACGATCAGGACGTTATTGATACTATTACTGCGCTTTTTTAGTCATCTCCTTACAACAGAACTATCGTTGAAATTAGCGTTTCCAGGGATTAGGTATCCACTGACAGTGACATTTGCTAAGCTCTAACGCGCCCATGAAGATCGTATCAAACCCGACACGCCGTTCCGTTTTAAAAGGTGCGACCGCACTTGGCGCCTCCCTGTTCGTTCCCGCAGCATGGACACAAGCACGGGCACAAGAAACGAAAGCGTTTCAACTAACGCCGAAACCGGCCACGGTAAGTCTGCTGGGCCCGGAATGGCCGGATACGGACGTCTGGGCCTATAACGGCCGGGTGACCGGGCCGGAGTTGCGGCTGCAACAGGGGCAGCGCCTTCGCGTCGATGTCAAGAATGGCCTGAATCAACCGACAACTGTTCATTGGCACGGTTTGCGTCTGCCCAATGCCATGGACGGGGTGCCCGAGCTTACGCAGGCTCCGATTGATCCGGGGGACTCGTTCTCTTATGAATTCGACGCCCTTGATGCGGGCACCTTCTGGTATCACCCGCATGTCAATTCATCGGAACAGGTGGGGCGTGGATTGTACGGGGCGCTCATCGTCGAAGACAAAGAACCGCCACACGTTGACCGTGAACTGACCTGGGTTATTGATGACTGGCGGCTGACACGCGACGCCGCCATCGCCGACAACTTTGGCAACGGGATGGATATCAGCCATGGTGGGCGCCAGGGAAACACGCTGACCGTCAATGGCGGGCAGATGGACGAAGTCGCTGTGCGTTCCGGCGAACGAATTCGTTTGCGGCTGATCAATGTCGCCAATGCTCGCATATTCCGTCTTAACTTTAACGGCCACGACCCACAGGTGATTGCCATCGACGGTCAGCCTGTAACGCCGCATGCTCCGACCGATGGGCGTATCATCCTCGGCCCCGGCATGCGCGCCGACGTCATTATCGATTTTGGCGGCGATCCCGGTGAAACTTTTAATATCGTCGACGCGGTTTCCAGTGCCCAATCCTATGTCTTTGCTACCATCCGATATTCGGCAGAGCCGCCGCTTAGGACATCGCCGCTCGACGCATCCATTCGCCTTGCACCGAATGATGTCGCCACCCCGGATTTGCTAACGGCTGAACGCCATCAGGTGGTCATTGAAGGTGGCGCGATGGGCGGCATGCGCAGCGCTATCTACAAAGGAGAGACGCTGAGCATCAGCGAACTGGCGCAACAGCAGATGAAAGTCTGGGCCTTGAACGGAGTCGCAGCGCACACAACGAAGATGGAGCCGATGCTGACCTTGAAACAAGGTCGTAGCCACATCATCACGATCCGCAACGATACTGGCTGGCCCCACCCCATGCATATGCACGGCTACGCCTTTCAGATACTCAGCCGTAACAACAAAGCGGTGCCGCACACACCGCTGGCAGACACGGTGCTCTTAGATAGAAACGACGTCACAGAAATAGCTTTGGTTGCCGATAATCTCGGAGACTGGATGTTTCATTGCCATATTCTGGATCATGTCGTCGGTGGCATGTCTGCTGTCATTCGAGTCGCCTGAACCATTTGGAAAACTCGCTTTGGCTTAGAAACGCAAGAAACGATCCACCCGAAGGGTGCGCAAATATAAAGAATCGGCTATGACTCATGGCCTGGGGAACACGTACGGTATTCATCAGGGGGGAGTTCAAGGCAATGGAATGGCTGGATCGGTATTTCGGGATTTCCGATAAGGGAAGCTCTGTCAGGACGGAAATTCTCGCGGGCGTCGCAACGTTTCTGACCATGGCATACATCATCGCCGTCAATCCGGGCATTTTGTCTGGTGGCGGGCTCGATTTCGGTGCCGTCTTCGTCGCCACCATTCTGGCCGCAGCGGTCGGTTGCCTGATTATGGGGTTCTGGGCCAAGTGGCCGGTGGCGATGGCCCCAGGCATGGGCCTGAACGCCTTTTTCACCTTCGGTGTCGTGCTGGGTATGAAACAACCCTGGGAAGTGGCGCTGGGCGCGGTGTTCGTCAGTGGTGTGCTGTTCCTGATTCTCAGCCTGACCGGCTTGCGCGAATGGGTGATCAATTCCATTCCTAAATCCCTGAAGCTCGGCATCGGTGCCGGGATCGGATTGTTTTTGGCCATCATCGGTTTAAAGAACGCCGGGGTGATGGTCGATCATCCAGCGACACTGGTTGGCCTTGGCGATATCGGCAGCCTGCCGGTGCTGCTGTTCGGCCTCGGCTTTTGCGTCATGGTCGTGCTGGATCGCCAGAAAGTTCCGGGCGGCATCATCATCGGCATTCTGATCGCCAGCATCATTGGCTGGATTCTGGGGGCAACAGAATTTCAGGGCGTCGTTGGGGCGGTTCCAAGCCTTGAGCCGACATTGTTGAAGCTGGATATATCGGGTGCGTTGACGGCGGCGATGATCGGCATCGTCTTCGCCTTTCTGTTCGTCGATTTTTTCGATACCGCAGGCACCCTGACCAGTGTCGCTAATCTGGCTGGCAAGGTCGACGCCAATGGCAAGGTCGAAGGCATTGGCCGTGCCGTGGTCAGCGATTCCATCGCGACCATTGCAGGTGCTTTGTTCGGAACCTCGAACACGACGTCGTATATCGAAAGTGGTGCCGGTATCAAGGAAGGCGGGCGCACCGGCCTGACGGCGGTCACGGTCGGCGTGCTATTCCTGCTGTGTCTGGTGTTCGCGCCACTGGCCAAGAGCATCCCCGGCTATGCGACGGGTGCGGCCCTGGTGTTTGTCGCCACGCACTTCATGCGCAATCTGCTGGATATTGATTGGGAAGACGCGACCGAGTATGCGCCAGCAATCCTGGCGGCAGTGCTGATGCCGCTGACGTTTTCCATCGCCAACGGTATCGCCATCGGCTTTATTGTCTATGCCATCGTCAAGACTGCCAGCGGACGGGTGTCGGACACCAACCCGGCTGTGTTGCTGGTGGCGGTCCTTGGCGTGCTGCATTACGTCTTCTGACCTGTGCCATGACAGACAAGACATTCATTTCTGCCAACGACTTGCTTGATGATTCATATCGGCTGGCGCACCGGATTCTGGATGCCGGGTTCCACCCAAACTACATCGTCGGCATCTGGCGCGGGGGCACACCGGTCGGCATCGCGGTGCAGGAACTGCTGGCTTTTCAGGGGATTCCGACGGATCACATCGCCATCCGCACGTCTTCGTACGACGGCATCGAAGACCAGCGCGACCAGGTGTTGGTACATGGTCTGCATTACATTATCGAGAACGTGAACGCCGCCGACAGCTTGCTGATCGTCGATGACGTATTTGACAGTGGGCGCAGCGTTCAGGCCGTGATTGATGCGATCAGGCGGTTGTCGCGGCTGAATGCGCCGGGCGATATGCGGGTGGCGACGGTTTATTACAAGCCGAACAAGCGCAAGGTAGACCTGACGCCTGATTTCTATTTGCACGAGACGGACAACTGGCTGGTCTTCCCCCATGAACTGCATGGGTTGAGCGACGAAGAAATAGCGGCGAACAAGCCGCTTGCCTTGCGCAAGGATTAGGCGATGCGTGAACGCAACAAGTCTTGGAAAGAGTTCTCTCGATGGTGCGAAGGCAAGCGGCTGGCCGAATTACCAGCCCATGCATGGACGGTGGCGGCCTATATCCGGTTTCACGAACAGCGCAAGGAACACGCTGAATTACAGGAAGCGATGAAGGAAATTGCGCGCCGTCATTTGCTTAAAGGATATGCCGACCCTGTCGCCAATAAAATGGTCCAGAACACGCTCGACAGGGTCGAGAACCGACAGCGGAATCGGCACCACCATTCGGCATTGTTCGAAGAAGACCCGGTCCAGAAACCGCGTCCCGAAAAGGTTGCGCCGGTAGCGGATAAAGAACCGCCTAAGGCTGGTCGCCGCAAAGTCATGCGCAATGAGCCGAAACTGGTGCGTCGTAAGCGCTAAGCTAGTTAACGCTAATCACCCGGACGGTTGAGAATTCTTCGTTGGTGGCCGGGCGGATCAACCTGATCTCGCCGGTATATGAGCCCCGGGGCCATGCTTCGTTCTTGCGGCGAATACCGGCATAGGCGAAGCGTCGGGCCTTTCTTTTGCGCAAGGTGGTGGCATGCGCCATCACCGTATCGCCATCCGGTCCGGTAATGGTGAAGTACAGTTTGTCGCCCGGCTCGATCCAGAACATATCGGCCCAAATGGCCAGAACCGGCGAGCGTTGCATCAGCACATCCTCGCCGTACAGGCCTTCGCGGGCAATGCGGGCGTTCGGCGTGGTCGACGAAAAACCTGCGTTGTAAACGGCTGTCGGCTTGTACAGGAATGACAACAGCGTGTTGGTATTCCACAGGGGCGTTTTGCCGACCCCACATTTCTTTTCCCGTTTGACGCCGACAAAAGGATCGATGATTTGGTCTCCGGCTTTCACCTGCAGGTGGACGTGCGGGAATTCCGACAACCCCGACATGCCGATTTGTCCCAGTAGTTGACCGGATTCGATCTTGTCGCCACGGGCGACGCGGACGCTGTCCTTGAGCATATGGCAGTACTGGGTCGTCCAGGTGTCATCGTGCTGTATCAGTACGCCGTTGCCGCATTCCTTGCCAGCCACTGCCGTTGGTCCGCCGATCAGGTTGAAATCGATATCGCGCATTTCGTCGCGGGTGCCGATGACAGTTCCGGCGGCGGCGGCATAGATGTCGACCCCTTGGCGCATTTGCTTGGCATCGACGATGGCGATGTCGGTGCCCTTGTGGCCGTCATACGAGGCTCGCCCACAGTTGTAGTCCTTGATCCCGGCACCGGAGTCACCATCGACATAATTGACAATCCAGCAGTCGGACCCCTGGGTGCAGCGAACCGGCATTTCCATCTTGATCGGTTTAACCAGTTTGACCGGATCGGCGACGGGCTCTGTGGGTTCCGTCGGGGATTGTTCGGCTGGTTCCGAATCCTTGGGCAGCGAATCCGTTTGTGCAGCAGACGGCCCCGTGATCAGGATTAAGGCCAGGAACACGGCCAGAAAAACCCCGGAATTCCGCGGGTTTGCTTCCCTGTTAAGAAGACGGGCGGGGGGCATCGGTATATGTCCGGAAGTGTGTTCAGTCGCAGTCATCATTTACCAATAGCAAGTTCAGGGGCTTTTGGAAATGCTACGCCAAAGGACAGAAAATGAGGGCTGGCGGCGTTTTTTTGCATTGCACACATGATATTCCCCGTTCTTTCCCCTCAAACCCCACAAGTTGGGGTCTGTCGGCTATTCATATCAAGTTCTTGTAAAAAATCCAAGAAAGGGCTATGCTGCATTGCAATAGGAATTGTGCGATGCAGCATCCTGCGGCCCCGGCTGTTTCTATTGGAAAAATACTGGGAACTCAGGCTATGGACCAGATTGCGAGTAACATGAACGAACTTCACGGATATTATTTTGAAGACCTTGAAGTCGGCATGACCGACATTTTCGGCAAGACTCTTGGCGAAGCCGATATCACCATGTTCGCGGGAATTTCCGGCGACATCAATCCTGTACATCTGAACCATGAATTTGCCAGCGAGACCATGTTTGAAGGTCGTATCGCCCACGGCATGCTGACGGCGAGTTTCATTTCCACCGTTATCGGCACCAAACTGCCTGGCCCGGGCTGCATTTACGTCAATCAGGCACTGCGTTTCAAGGCACCGGTCAAGGCCGGCGAGACGGTCATCGCCCGGGTTACGGTGATGAAAATGGTTCCGGAAAAACACTTTGTTGAGCTGCAGACCCAGTGTCTGGTCGGCGACAGGGTGGTGATTGATGGTGAAGCGACCGTCATGGTGCCGACTCGGCCCTGATTATATCTATGGGCTAAAGTCCGATTAACGCTTGACCCGGCAAGGTCTCGCGGACATGTTCTTGCCGCCATGCAGATATTCAGACACACAGAAAACCTGCCCGTCGGGGCACGCGGTTCCGCAGTCGCCATTGGTAACTTCGATGGAATCCATCGTGGTCATCAGGGCGTTATCGGTGAAGCCGGGCGGATCGCCCACGATCAGGGCATTCCCTGGTCAGTGCTGACGTTCGAGCCGCATCCGCGCAGCCTGTTTAAGCCGACGGACGAAGCTTTCCGCCTGACCCCGTTCAGAACCAAGGCGCGCCACATCGAAGAGCTGGGCGTCGATAATCTGATCGTGCTGCATTTTGATAAGGATTTTTCAGCCCAAACGGCAGAGGACTTTATCACCCGGGTGCTGATCAACGATCTGGCTGCCCGGCATGTCGTTTCCGGTTATGACTTTGTCTTTGGCAACAACCGGGCCGGAAACTGCGATCTGCTGCTGCACCGGGGCAAGGAAGAGGGATTCGACTTTACCTGTGTCAGCGCCATCGACGATGGCGACAAGGTCTATTCATCAACCCGGGTACGGAAATTCCTGCACGCTGGCGATGCTCGTGGCGCGGCGGCTGTGCTTGGTCGTGCCTATGAAATTGAAGGCCGGGTCGAACATGGTGACCAGCGCGGACGCACCATCGGCACCCCGACCGCCAACGTGCATCTGGATGAATATCTTTGCCCGGCGTTTGGCGTTTATGCCATTCGCGCCGGTCTTGACGAGGAAGACGGATCGCACTGGTATGACGGCGTTGCCAATCTGGGACTGCGCCCTACGTTCGATGGCAAGGGGGTTGTTCTGGAGGCCCATTTATTCGATTTTGATGGCGATCTGTACGGGCGGCATCTGCGTGTTGCCTTTATTGAACATCTGCGCGATGAAAAGAAGTTTGACGGCATTGATGCTTTAAAGGCACAAATCGCCGACGATTGTGATGCGGCGCGCCGTATTCTTGCGGCGGGAAAGGGCTAACCAAGCATGACCACGGACTATAAATCGACACTCTATCTGCCCCAAACCAGCTTCAGCATGAAAGCCGGGCTGGCCAAGAACGAACCGCTGACCCTGAAACGCTGGGACGAAGCGGATCAGTATGGCCGTTTGCGCGAAGTCGCCAAGGGGCGCGAGAAGTTTGTGCTGCACGACGGCCCGCCCTATGCCAATGGTCACCTGCATATCGGCCATGCCCTGAACAAGATCCTGAAAGACGTCATCGTGCGTTCACAACAGATGATGGGCCGCGATTCCAATTACGTTCCCGGATGGGACTGCCACGGTCTGCCTATTGAATGGAAGATCGAGGAAAAGTATCGCGCCGAAGGTAAGGACAAGGACGAGGTGCCGATTGTCGAATTCCGCAAGGAATGCCGCGAGTTCGCCGAGCACTGGATCGATATTCAGCGCGAGGAGTTCAAGCGCCTGGGCATTACCGGCGACTGGGACACCCCGTACACGACCATGGCCTATGCAGCGGAAGCACAGATTGTGCGCGAGCTCGGCAAGTTCCTGATGGACGGATCCCTGTACAAGGGTGCCAAGCCGGTCATGTGGTCGATCATCGAGCGGACGGCGCTGGCCGAGGCCGAGGTCGAATACCATGACCATACTTCGAGCACCATTTTCGTGCGTTTCCCGGTCGTTAATTCGCCAGTTTTGGAACTGACAGGCGCTTCAGTCGTTATCTGGACGACGACGCCGTGGACGATCCCCGGCAACCGTGCCGTCGCATATGGCAAGGACGTCGAATATGTAGCGTTGAAGGTCACAGATACGGGCGAGATTATTGTTATTGCTGAGGCACTGATTGCCGAGGTTTGTGAGGCTGCAGGTATTAGCGACCATGAAATTGTCCATCGCCTGAAAGGCGCGGACCTGGCCGGAACTGTTTGCAAGCATCCCCTAAGCGAACTGGACGAGTATTACACATTTGATGTGCCTATGTTGGCGGCTGACTTCGTTGAGATCGATACCGGATCGGGTTTCGTCCATATCGCGCCGGGCCATGGTGCCGATGACTGGGAGCTGGGCATCGCCAACGGCATCCCCGTTCCCGATACGGTCGATGGCGACGGATCATTCTTCGATCATGTCGGCCTGTTCGCCGGTGTCAACGTCATGGAACTGGGCACCAAGGACAAACCGTGGTTCCCGGCCAACAAGGCGGTGATGGCGAAGCTGGAAGAAAGCGGTGCGCTGTTGGCGTCATCAAAACTGGTTCACAGCTATCCCCATTCATGGCGGTCCAAGGCACCGCTTATTTTCCGCAACACGCCGCAGTGGTTCATTTCAATGGAAAAGAACGGCCTGCGCGACAAGGCGCTCGCGGCCATCGACGAAACCCGGTTTGTGCCGGACACCGGTCGCAAACGACTGGCCGGAATGATCGAAACGCGACCCGATTGGTGCGTTTCGCGTCAACGCGCCTGGGGCGTGCCGATTACGGTCTTTGTGAACAAAAAATCCGGCGAGCCCTTGCGTGACGAGGCTGTGTTCGAACGCATTATTGATGCGGTCGAGGGGGAAGGCGCAGACGCCTGGTTTGCATCCGATGCGTCGCGGTTCTTAGGGCCTGACTATGATGCAGACGATTTCGATCAGGTCACCGATATTCTGGATGTCTGGTTCGATTCCGGCTGCACCCATTCGTTCGTTCTGGAAGGCCGCGACGACCTGAAATGGCCCGCGTCCCTGTATCTGGAAGGCTCGGACCAGCATCGCGGCTGGTTCCATTCCTCGCTGCTTGAATCGTGCGGCACACGGGGGCGAGCCCCTTATGACGCGGTCCTCACCCATGGTTTTGTGATGGCCGAAGACGGCCATAAAATGTCGAAATCTCTGGGCAATATCGTCTCCCCGCAGGATGTGGTTGATGTTAACGGTGCCGATATCCTCAGGCTCTGGGTTGTCGGTTCGGACTATTCAGAAGACCTGCGCATCGGTCCCGACATTATTAAAAGCCAGACCGACATCTATCGCCGCCTGCGCAACACGCTACGCTTCCTGCTCGGCAACCTGGCCGGGTTTGATGAAAGCGAACGGTTGCCCATCGACGAGATGCCGGAACTGGAACGCTGGGTGCTGAACCGGTTGTGGCAGATGGACAAGATGGTGCGGGAATCCTGTGATGCCTTTCATTTCCATCCACTGTTTACCGAACTGCACAATTTCTGTGCCGTCGATCTGTCGGCCTTCTATCTGGATATTCGAAAAGACAGCCTGTATTGCGACAGCGTGTCATCGATCAATCGTCGGGCGGCGCGAACGGTGCTTGATGAACTGTTCAACTGTTTGACTGCGTGGCTGGCGCCGTTCATCTGTTTCACTGCGGAAGAGGCCTGGCGGTCGCGAAATCCGGGCGAGGACGAAAGCGTTCATTTGTGCCTGTTCCCGGAAGTCCCCGATGACTGGCGTGACGATGCGCTAAGCGAAAAATGGCAAACCATCCGCAATCTGCGCCGGGTCGTTACCGGGGCGATCGAAATCGAACGTGCAGAAAAACGTATCCGGTCCAGCCTGCAAGCGTCGCCGGTGATTTTCGCCGACGACCAACACAAGCAAGCCGTTGACGGCCTTGATCTGGCGGAACTGTTTATTACGTCTGACGCGCGGTTTGATGATGGCACACCTGAAGGTACGGCGTTCTCGCTTGATGATGTGCCAGGGGTCAAGGTCGTTGCCGCCGCTGCCGATGGCGAGAAGTGTGGTCGTTGCTGGAAGGTCGCCGACGATATCGGGGCCAATTCGTCGCATCCTGAAATTTGCGGTCGCTGCGGCGATGCTGTTTCATCTCAAGGTGCCGAATGAACAGGACCGGCCCGGTTCCCATTGGTCTCGGCGTTGCCGTGATCGTCGGAGTTATCGACCAGATCAGCAAATGGTGGATCGTCGAAGACGTCATGCGCCCGCCGCATGTCATCGAGGTGACGCCGTTCTTTAATATTGTTCTGGCGTGGAACCGGGGTGTCAGTTTTGGCATGTTCAACGAAGGCTCGCCCGGCAATGTATGGCTGCTTTCGGGAATCGCGCTTGGCATTGTTGTTGTTTTGATGGTCTGGTTGTGGCGTAGCCAGTGCCGGTTGCTGGCGTCGGCTATTGGATTGATTATCGGCGGGGCGATGGGTAACGTGATTGATCGCATGAACTATGGTGCGGTCGCTGATTTTCTCGACTTTCATGTCGCAGGCTTTCACTGGCCTGCGTTTAATGTCGCCGATTCCGCTATTTTCGTCGGTGCCGTGGTGTTGGTTCTGGACTCCTTGTTTGGATGGTCAGAAAAGAATAAAATGAACGGACAATGAAAACGAAAATCCATTTTGTGTTGGCTATGCTGCTTGTGGCGTCTTCTGTCGCCGCTTGTACGAACGATAGTGCCATCTTTACGGAAGAAAAGGCCGCGCCGGATGAATTTGCCGTTTATTCCCGTGCGCCTTTAAGTCTGCCGCCTGATTTCGGGCTACGTCCGCCAAAACCCGGTGCGACCCGTCCGCAAGTAATTGCGCCGCGCAACGAAGCCCGCGAAGCCTTGCTTGGTTCACGCGCTGTTGCCACACAAAACAAGACGGCCAGCGTCGGAAAGGGCGATCTGAGCCCCGGCATGCAGGCGATAATCCGGCTAAGCGGTGGTGACCAGGCAGAGCCCAATATTCGGGAGCTGGTCAATCGTGAAACCGCGTCCCTGTCCGGCATTGGCGAGAAGGATGTTGTCGATAAAATCCTGTTCTGGCGCGATTCCGGTGCCTTGAAGGGCGCTGTGCTGGACCCGGATGCCGAGGAACGCCGTTTGAAGAGAATAGAAGTTGAAGGCGAAAGCACCATCGAAACAGGACCCGTCATCAAACGCCGCGGCGAGGATTCCGGTGGGGAACGCAGCGGAGACGGAAAAGGCTTTTGGGGCAGCCTGTTTGACTGATTTCTTTTCTGGCCCTTGTCTGATTGAACGATGCTCCCTCACGGCATCTTGACTGGCGATTTTCCAAACATTCTCTAAAGTCCTGGGTTCATGCGCGCAAACCTGTATCTGATATTGGCATTTATGTTCGCCGTTTTCCTGTCGCCCGGTTCGGTGACGGCGTCCGATGGCGTTTTCAACCCCGAGACCTTCACCCTGAAGAACGGCATGCAAGTTGTTGTCGTTTCCAATCATCGGGTTCCGGTGGTCTCGCACATGGTTTGGTACAAGGCTGGTTCCGCCGACGAGCTGTCGGGGCGCACCGGTGCCGCACATCTGCTTGAACACCTGATGTTCAAGGGGACCAAGTCAATGCCGTCCGGTGAATTTTCGAAAATCGTGGCGCGCAATGGCGGTTCGGAGAACGCGTTTACGTCGCTTGATTACACCGGATATTTCCAAACCATCGCTGTCGATCATCTTGAAAAGATGATGGCCATGGAAGCCGACCGCATGACCAATCTGGTCTTCGATCAAAAGGAAGTGGATACGGAACGCAAGGTGGTTCTGGAAGAACGCAGCCAGCGTACCGACAATGACCCGGCATCGATTCTGCGCGAACACTTAAACGCGGCGTTTTATATGAATTATCCCTACCGTCGCCCGGTCATTGGCTGGGAACACGAAATTCGTTCGCTGACGGTGGATGATCTGAAGAATTTTTATCGCCGCTGGTATGCACCCGGTAACGCCATCCTTGTTGTCGCCGGAGACATTACGGCAGATGAGCTGAGACCCATGGCGGAGAGGACCTATGGCAAGATTCCTGCCGCCCCGGAAGCATCCCGGGATCGCCCGTCGGAACCGGCCCATAAGGCATCGCGGACAGTTGAGCTGGCCGATGCTCGTGTCAGCCAGCCGTCATGGACTCGCAGTTATCAGGCCCCCAGTCAGGTCACCGGCATTCGGGGCGGGGCCGGGACTGAACATGCCATTGCGCTGGATGTGCTGTCTGAAATCGTTGGCAGTGGGTCGTCCAGCCCGTTGTATCGTTCGCTTGTTATCGACCAGAAACTGGCTGTAACTGCGGCCATCAGTTACAGCTCGAGCGGCATGGGGCCGACTCGTTTTGTGTTCTACGCCTTGCCGCGTACCGGCGTTTCAATGGACAGGCTGGAAACGGCGATGGAAGCCGAGATCAAAAAAATTCTTAACGATGGCGTCAGCGCCGATCAACTGGCGCGGGCCAAGACCCGGCTCAAGGCCGAAGCCGTATATGCCCGGGATTCACTTAGCACCGGGGCGCGTGTTCTGGGGGCAGCACTGGCATCGGGACGGACCATCGAAGACGTCGAAACATGGCCCCACAAGGTCGATGCGATCACCGTCGATGCGGTTATGGAAGCCGCCCGTGCGGTGTTTGATGGCAAGCCATCAGTGACCTCGCTGTTGCTGGCCGAGGAACCGAAATGATGCGTCGGGGATTCAAAATAATGGCCTTGCTGGTCTTTGTGCTGATGCTTCCGGTGTCAGCCGGGGCGGCAGGTAAGTCCATTGCTACCGCCAACGGCGGCGTTGGCGTGAAGCGCGTTATCAGCCCCGGCGGTATTGAAGCATGGCTGGTCGAAGATCATACCAACCCGGTGATTTCCCTGCGTCTGGCCTTTCGTGGCGGTGCGGCGCTCGACCCCAGCGGCAAGAAGGGGCTGGCGCGAATGGTTGCAGCCTTGCTCGATGAAGGGGCCGGGGGACTGGACAGCAAGACGTTCCAGCAACGACTGGATGACTTATCCATTACCCTCAGGTTTGATGCCGGACGTGATCGCCTGACCGGCAAACTCAGGACCCTGACGGAAAACCGGGACGAGGCATTCAAACTGTTGCGCTTATCCCTGACCGTACCCCGCTTTGATGCTGAGCCGGTTGAGCGCATTCGTATGCAATTACTGTCATCCGTGCGCCAAGACATGGAAGACCCGGACACGGTTGCCAGCCATGCGCTGGCGGCGCGATTGTACCCGGATCATGCCTATGGTTTCCCTGTCGATGGCACCGAGAATAGCCTGAAGGCGATTACGGGCGATGATTTACGCCGCTTTGCCAGGGACCGCCTTGGTCGCGACAACCTGTTTATTGGTGTCGTCGGCGACGTTACGGCGGATCAACTGTCGGCGTCGCTGGACGGGCTGTTCGGTGACTTGCCGGACAAGGCCAAGCTGACACGCATCACCGACACAACGCCAAAAACAGACGGCGGTATTTCGGTGGTCGATCTGAAAGTGCCGCAAAGCGGTATCACCTTTGCGCAAGTCGGCCTGAAACGGGATGATCCGGAATTCTTTACCGCCTATGTCATGAACCATATTCTCGGCGGTGGCGGTTTTACGTCGCGGCTGTATAACGAAGTTCGCGAGAAGCGCGGGCTGGCCTATTCCGTTGCCTCGTACCTTTATCCGCTCGACCATTCGGCAATGATTATGGGGGTCGCCGGAACCGCCAATGCCGGGGTTTCTGAGACCATCGCCGTGATCAAGGAGCAATGGCGGAAGATGGCGAAGGGTGGCATCACCCAATCCGAACTGAATGATGCCAAGACCTATCTGGTCGGTTCGTATCCGCTGCGATTTACCTCAAGCGGCACTATTGCTTCGATGCTGGTTGGCATTCAACTGGAAGACCTGGGCATCGATTACATGGAAAAACGCAACGGCTATGTCGAGGCGGTGACGCTGGATGGCGTTAACCGGCTGGCGGCAAAGTTGCTGGATGCCGAAAAACTGACGTTCGTTATCGCCGGCGAGCCGGTCGGAGTCGAGACGACACATTAGAATGTGATATTGTCTGGGTGATTCTTTTACTCCGGGAGTATTCCTTTTGAGCCCATCTGGCACCCTGATCCGCCGTTTGCCGGAAACCACGGTCAACCGTATCGCTGCCGGCGAGGTGGTCGAACGCCCGGCATCTGCCCTGAAGGAGCTGGTGGAAAACGCCATTGATGCCGGGGCCAGCCGTATCGATGTGGTTGTCCGCGATGGCGGTCGGACCCAGATTTCCGTAACGGACAACGGGGCGGGGATGGAACCGGATGACCTGTTGCTGGCAGTCGAGCGACACGCTACCTCAAAGCTTCCGGATGATGATCTTGGAAATATTGCAAGCCTTGGTTTTCGCGGCGAGGCATTGGCATCAATCGGTGCCGTTTGCCGCCTAACCATCAGCAGCCGCACGGCACAAGGCGACAGCGCCTGGTCGCTGGATGTGGAAGGCGGACAGGTCGGCAAACCGCAACCGGCGGCCCTTGGACCCGGCACACGGGTCGAGGTGCGGGATCTTTTCTATGCCACCCCGGCGCGGCTCAAATTCATGAAGGCCGAACGCACGGAACTGTCCCATATCCGCGATACCCTGAACCGGCTGGCCATGGCCCATCCGGGGGTGGGCGTTTCCTTAACCGATGGCGATCGCGATTTACTGCGTCTTGAGCCGCAAACTGGTGATTTATGGGATGCTCGCCTGAACAGGCTGGGCGCGATCATGGGCCGCGAGTTTGCCGAGAACGCGCTGCGTATCGATGCCGAACGACAGGGCATCAGCCTGACCGGGTATGCCGGGCTGCCGACCCTGAACCGGGGTAATGCGGCGATGCAGTTCCTGTTCGTCAATGGCCGCCCGGTCCGCGACAAGTTGTTGTTCGGGGCGTTGCGTGGGGCGTATCGGGAATTTCTGGCCTCGGACCGCTATCCGCTGGTTTCATTGTTTCTCGACATGCCGCCCGAAGACCTGGACGTCAATGTTCACCCGGCCAAGACCGAGGTGCGCTTCCGTGATGCCGGGCTGGTTCGCGGCCTGATCGTCGGGGCCATTCGTCATGCTTTGGCCGAAGCCGGACACCGGGCATCAGCCACCGTTGCCGAGGCGGCGCTCGGCGCTTTTAATCCGGGATCATCGTTGCCGCTTGGCGGCGGCGGATATGGCGGCGCTGTCAATACGGGAATGGCCGAGCAGGCACAGGCCTTTTATCAGCCGCTTTCTGGGCTGGAGGACCATCTGAGCGCCCCGGCCCCGGATATCACCGAAGATGCCAGCCTTCCCGATTATCCTCTTGGCGTTGCACGGGCCCAGCTGCATGAAACCTATGTGGTCGCGCAAACAAGGGACGGCATTGTCATTGTCGATCAGCATGCTGCGCATGAACGGCTGGTCCATGAAGGCATCAAGCGGGGCATGGCCGAAGGTGGCGTCAGCCGACAGGTATTGTTGATCCCGGAAGTGGTCGAACTGGATGAATCTGAAGCCGAACGCATTAACGCCCATGCCGCTGAATTGCTGGAACTGGGGCTTGCCCTCGAGGCCTTTGGCCCCGGTGCCGTCGTTGTTCGCGAAGTCCCGGCGTTGCTGGGCGATGGCGATGTGCAGGGTCTGGTTCGTGATCTGGCTTGCGATCTGGCCGATGGCAACGAGGCATTGGCGCTGAAAGACCGCTTGCAGGACGTGGCGGCGAAAATGGCGTGTCACGGCAGTGTGCGTGCCGGACGACGCCTGAACCCAACGGAAATGAATGCGTTGTTACGCGAGATGGAAGCGACCCCCCATTCCGGTCAGTGCAGCCACGGGCGGCCGACCTATGTGGAGTTGAAACTCGCAGATATTGAGAAACTGTTCGGGCGCAGATAATGCTGCGCGAATGGCTGCAGCATTTAATGACACCATGTCCGCCCTATCTGCGGCGTTTGGGATATCTGAAACAACTGATTGGTATGCAGGCGCGCCACAGGCGATGCCGCGAGGCATGGGCTCCGCACCTGCAACATACCCGCGATATGATCCTCGCCGCGGCTGATGCCTGCTCAAGCCATGACAAGGTAGTGATTCTTGGCTCCGGGTTGTTACTGGATGTGCCGGTGGAGGAACTTTCCGAACGTTTCAAGAC
>JABHGV010000066.1 GCA_018671895.1 Rhodospirillaceae bacterium
CGAGAAAGCCGTCCGACGTTTGGGGCCGCGCAAGGTCGAAACAACCCAGGTGCCCGTCGTTTACGACCCGCGAGTCTCGAAAGGCCTGATTGGCCATCTTGCCAGCGCCATCAATGGCGCTTCCATTGCGCGTGGTACCTCGTTCCTGAAAGACAAAATGGGCGAACAGGTTTTCAGTTCTGGCATCAACATTATTGACGACCCGTTACGCAAACGCGGTTTCGGCTCGCGCCCCTTCGATGGCGAGGGAATCGCAACCAAACGTATGGAAATCGTCGCCGACGGACGCCTCAACACATGGTTCCTGGACCTCGCATCGGCTCGGCAACTGGGGCTCGAGACTACCGGCCATGCGTCGCGCGGCACCTCGTCGCCACCATCGCCCTCGACCAGCAACCTGTACCTTGAAGCAGGGTCCATGACGCCCGATGAACTGATGGCCGATATCAAACAGGGGCTCTATGTCACCGAACTGATTGGTTTCGGCGTTAACGGCATTACCGGCGATTATTCGCGCGGTGCCGGTGGCTTCTGGATTGAAGACGGCGTTATCGCCTATCCGGTCAGCGAAGTGACCATCGCCAGCAACTTAAACGACATGTTCGCCAACATGACCGCCGCCGACGACCTGACCTTCCGCTATGGCACCGATGCCCCGACGGTCCGCATCGACGGCATGACGCTGGCGGGGCAGTAAACCTCGCGCCGCCCAACACGCTCGCGAACAGGTGCGGCAGATCACCGTCCGACGTGGATTTCATCATGCTTTCGACGGTGCGTGCGTCAAGGCGTTCAGGTTGCGTCTCCATAACTCCAGCTCTAACATGATGTTCGGACAACTTTTGGAAGTGTGTTGGGTTCTTTAATGAAGCATTGGTTTTGGATTATCTTGCTGATTACAACAGTGATTTTATCACCCGCGCTGGCCATCGCAGGGGGAGGCAAGAAACCGCACCCGAGCGAACCCATCCCCAACGCCCAGACACTGATCGACGCCTGTTGGGCCATATCACTAGAATTACGATCAAGCATAAGCAACGCTGATATGCGTGCGGGAAATTTGAAAACAGCATTATGTTTGTCAGATGAGATTGCCAAGAACGCTAGTGTTGTGATTGATGATTCAATGCTTTCAAAAGAAGAAATCACAAAGAAAATGGTAAAAATCAAGGATGCTTACGGCAGTTTCTACTGGTCTCTTTACAACGATGTCGAGGCGTGTGGCCTATCATGTGGGACAGAAAACACGATTTACCACAACTGGAGTCTCGCAAAACTGTACGAAAGAATTCTCACTGATGTCGTGAATCAAAGAAAGAAATACAAATGGTGAGGAGTCATCTCCTCACCATTCGCTAATAATCTTAATTATTTTCCTTGCTTCATCCGGAAGGATTCCGCCCTTGGAATCCAGCCTTTATTTGCCGAAAAGCTTGATCTGGTCTGCATATAAGCCTTTCGCCGGTCGACAATACCGTTATTAACAGCAGAAATTTTACCTTGCCGGACGGCTTGTGAGAGCGCTTTGCGGGTTTTTGTGCCGATAATTCCGTCGTAGATCTTCGACCCGTCAGGTGCGCTCGTTCGCGAGTCGACACCCAGTTCCTTATCCAGAGACTGCTGCAACCACTTCCCGGCGTCTTCTGGCCCGTGCAGCACCCCGGCATCGAATACCTGCTCGGCCAATTTTTGCGCGGCCTCCTTGAGACCCGGTACGGCATGGAGTTTGTTGATCTGCGGTTTATCGAAGAATTCTTTGCGATAGACATTGTTTATCTGCTCGTCGGAAAGGTCTTTTGAGTTCGCCGGAAGATGTTGCCAATCGGATTTCGCACGAAGTGTATTCAAAAACTTTTGGGACATTCCCTTCTGGGTGGGGCCTCCTGGATCAGCCGATTCAGGACGTTCAGCATAGCCGCCTTCACGAGGGGCGAGTCGTTCCCTAAAACGTTCAAACACGCCATCGGTGCCAATGTTCGAGCCGCCAGAAGCCTTTTCTTTTGGATTGTTTATAGTGTCGTTCTTGCTGCTGCCAGTCAGGTCGCCGGCGGGCTTGGGAATATTATCCACCGAGCCTGTCATCTGCGCCAGCCGGGCGCGGGACGCCTCGGGCAGTTTGTCCATCACCGCTTTTTCGAAACGCGCGGCACGGTCGGGGTCGCGCTCGCGCAACTGGCCCATGAAGTCACCGTACTCGCTAACGGCTTTCGGTTTGGTAGTGCCTAGAGAGTCGGCGAACAGGTGTGGCAGATCGCCATCGTCGGAGGATTTCATCATCGCGTCGACGGTGCGACGGTTTGACGCCGTGGATTCTGATGAGACCGGAAACGATTGTTCAGGTAGTTTCTGACGTTCCGGTAACGGCATGATGAGTTTCGGCGTCACGGACTCAGCCCCTGATCTGCCGGATGGCCAGTGCAGGGGCGAACGACCGGGCTCATGCTGGAACAGCTTGTTGCCGATGCCGGAATTCAAGAGCGACTTGTTCAACCCCGTCTCGGTAGGACCGTCCGGTTTCATCATCCCGTCCGGCTTAAGTCCGTTCGATTTCTGAAACGACTTCAGGCCGTCGAACAGGTCGCTGTCTGGATAGGGCGTGCGTCCGAAATCCGGCGTCTTATAGAAACCCAAACCGCCGAGGGCTTTTTTGACGTTCAGCACATCATCGCCGAAGGCGCTGGCCGCCGAACTGAGGGTCTGGCCAATGTTGAGAAAGTTTGAAAACAAAGACATGGGAGTCTCCTTTTAAGGTTGGGGCGAAACGCGCACAAAAAAACCGCCCGGAGTGAAGCCCGGACGACGTCAGTGATGATTGCGCATAAAAAAACACGGGCCCTAATTACGGGCGCACGTGTGCCGGATCGATAAGGGTATATATACCTATATTACAGAAAGAGTCAAGTTCTTTGTGACCTCTCGATTATAGGGAGGTAGTTACAATTCCCCATCAATAACGTACTTCAATATGCGAACCACCTGCTCCGGTGTTTCTGCTGTCGCCAGTGATGCAGCATCGACTTCTTTTAAGGGGTGATTGATATCCGGGTCGTGCAATGTCACCAGCGGCGTTGGTGCCGGGCGCTGCACCGTGTTATGGTCCGGCTCATTGACAACAGGGGTCTTAGCGAACGTGTCCGAACTACCTTTGAGCGGCGAATACCGTCACCAGTCGACCTATGTACTGATGAAGCGACTGCTTAGCGAAAGCGTGCGGCCCTATGCCGGGACAATTGCGCTCGCCGTGTTCTTTATGGTTATCGTTGCGGCGGCAACAGCCGCCTCGGCGTGGCTGATGGAGCCCATAATCGACGAAGTCTTTGTCGCCAAAGACCGCGACGCACTGGTCTGGGTGGCTGGCGCGGTGCTGGCCACATTCGTCATCAAGGGCATCGCCAATTACCTGCAGGTCACGCTCATAAGCCGGGTCGGCCTGAAGATCATCGCCGACAAACAGAACCAACTTTACGCGCACTTGTCACGCATGGATCTGGGCTTCTTTCATGACAACCCGACGGGCACCCTGATATCCCGCTTCACTGTCGACATCGGCATGATGCGGGCCGTGGTGTCGAACGCCCTGACCAGTCTGGGAAAGGATTTGTTTTCCCTGATCTTTCTTGTCGGCTTGATGTTCTATCAAAACTGGGAACTTGCCTTTATTTCGATCTTTGTATTTCCACTGGCGATCCTGCCGATTGTCCGGCTCGGTCGACGCATCCGCAAGGTAACGGTCAACACCCAGATCGAAACCGGCCTGTTCATGACCCTGCTGGAACAGACCTTTCAGGGCATCCGCGTGGTCAAGTCGTACGGCATGGAAGCCTATGAGCAATCCCGGGTCGGCGGACTGGTCGAGACCATTTTCAATCTGACATTCAAGGCGGCCCGCATCCGGGCCATAGTTAGTCCCACCATGGAAACGTTGGGCGGCGTTGCCATCGCCGTCGTCGTCATTTATGGCGGCCATCAGGTCATCAACGACGAGAGAACAACCGGCGAGCTTTTTTCCTTCATCACGGCGTTGCTGTTGGCCTATGACCCGATGAAACGATTGGCCAATCTTAACGTTTCTATTCAGGAAGGATTGGCCGGGGCGGCACGACTGTTCGACCTGCTGGACACCGAACCCTCCATTCAGGACGCCCCCGACGCCAAAGCACTGGAAAACGTCCGCGGCAAGATTTCCTTTTCCAATGTCAGATTTTCGTACGGACCGGACGACCCGGCGCTCCATGACATCACGCTGGAGGTCCCGGCAGGCAGGCGCGTCGCCCTGGTTGGGCCGTCGGGTGCCGGTAAATCGACGATCCTGAACCTGATCCCCCGTTTTTATGACATCAACGCAGGCACCGTCAGCATTGATGATCAAGACGTGCGCGGACTGACCATGGCGTCTCTGCATACCAACGCCGCCCTTGTCAGTCAGGAAATCACCCTTTTTGACGATACCGTCAGGGCCAATATTGCCTATGGACGAGCCGGGGCGACGGACGAAGAAATTCAAGATGCCGCCCGTCACGCCGCCGCCGACGGTTTTATCCGCGAGTTGGCGCAAGGCTACGATACCCAGGTCGGCGAACAGGGCGTCAAGCTGTCCGGCGGTCAACGCCAGCGTCTGGCCATTGCACGCGCCATGCTGAAAAACGCACCGATCCTGTTGCTCGATGAAGCGACATCGGCGCTGGACACAGAATCCGAACGACAGGTGCAGACGGCGCTTAATGAATTGATGAGCGGTCGCACGACACTGGTCATCGCCCACCGTCTGTCGACCGTCGTCGATGCCGATCTGATCTATGTGATCGAGGGCGGCCGCATTACCGAATCCGGAACCCACACCGACTTGCTGAAGAAGGGTGGCTCCTACGCCAAGCTGTACACCCTGCAATTTGCTGATTAACCCGACGACTGACGGAGACGCCACGGGTGAGCCCGATTAAAACATTCTTCCGCAACAATACGGTGCGCATGTTTTTGTGCTGGCTCGGCTCGCTCTACATTCGCCTTGTCAGCATCACCGGGCGCTGGCGCATTGTCGGGGCGGATATTCCGGAACATTTCTTTACCACTGGCAAGCCGTTTATTCTGGCGTTTTGGCATGGGCGGCTGTTGATGATGCCGCGCTGCTGGCGCAAGGACAAAACCATCCATGTTCTGATTTCCATGCATCGCGATGGCCGCCTGTTGGCCGACACGGTCGGTCACCTGGGCATGAAGACCATCGCCGGTTCGTCATCAAAGGGCGGGGCCACGGCATTACGCGCCATGGTCAAGACCCTGAAAGAAGGCAACTACATCGGCATCACGCCGGATGGACCACGCGGGCCGCGCATGCGCGCATCGGATGGCATCATCAGTCTCGCCCGGCTGGCCAAAGTGCCGGTCATTCCCATTGCCCACGCCAGCAGCCCACGCAAGGTGCTGGGCAGCTGGGACCGCTTCACCGTCTCTTTCCCTTTTGCCCGGCACGTTATTCTTTGGGGCGAGCCCATCGACATTCCGCATACGGCAGATAAAGACAAGCTGGAAACGGCGCGTCAGGAAGTTGAAGACAAGTTGAACGCACTGACCACCAAGGCTGACGAAATGTGCGGACACACGCCGATCGAGGCGGACGACCCGTCATGATGCTGGGCTTATACAAGATGCTGACCACCGCTGGCGGACCCTTGATCCGTCTGTATCTGTCGCGCCGACGGGCGCTCGGCAAGGAAGACCCGGTCCGCTTTCGGGAACGTCTGGGCGAAGCATCGAAACCGCGTCCCGATGGAACGCTGGTCTGGGTGCACGGCGCCAGTGTCGGTGAATCCTTATCCATGCTGCCGCTGATCGAAAAAATGTGTCAAGCACCGGGAACCATTTCCGTGCTGGTGACCACAGGCACGGTGACCTCGGCACGGCTGATGGAAGAACGACTTCCCGGTCGCGCCCTGCATCAATACATTCCCGTCGACCGTCAGGCCTATGTGGAAAGGTTTCTCACCCATTGGAAACCGGATCTTGTGTTGTGGGCGGAATCGGAATTCTGGCCCAATCTGGTCAGCAGCGTTGCAAGGCTCGGCACACCGATGGTGTTGATCAACGGTCGTGTTTCTGAACGTTCGTTCCGGCGCTGGCAGCGATTTCCAGGGTTCATCAAAAATCTGCTCAAGGGATTCCAGCTTTGTCTGGGACAGACCGATGGCGACGCCGAACGTCTCTCGGCGCTGGGGGCCACAAATGCAAAATGCGTCGGCAACCTGAAGTTTGCTGCACCGCCCCTGCCCGCCGACCCGGCATCACTGGACACCATTAAAAACACACTTTCCAATCGCCCCTTGTGGCTGGCCGCCAGCACCCACGCGCCCGAGGAAGAGCTCATCAAGGCCGTACACGCACGCCTGAAAGCCGATCATCCCGGACTGTTGACAATCGTCGTCCCCCGCCACCCCGGACGCGGCAGCACCATTGCAGGCATGATGATGACAGGCGGCCTGAACATCGCCCAGCGATCCCAAGACCAGCCCGTCACCGCAGAGACCGATATCTACATCGCCGACACCCTTGGCGAATTGGGGCTGTTTTATCGGCTCGCCGACATTGCCTTTATTGGCAAATCCCTTGTCGGTGATGGTGGTCAAAATCCGTTGGAGGCGGCACGCCTGAATTGCGCTATCGTTAGCGGACCGAACATGAGCAACTTCGCCGAGATCATGGGAAAGCTGAAAACCGCCGACGCCTGCCTGCAAGTCACCGACGAAGCCGACCTGTCTGCCACCGTCGGTCGCCTGCTGGATGACGGTGGCGAACGTCAGCGTCTGGCGAACGCCGCCCTTCAGGTTTCCGAAGCCGAGGCCGGTGTGCTCGATGCGATACTGGACGAACTGGAACCATTCCTCGGCGGGAGCAATGGTCATGCAAGCGCCTGATTTCTGGCAATATGGACGCGGCGGCCTCGGTGCCATGATGCTGGCACCCGTTGGCTGGCTGTACGGAAATATCGCCAAATCCAGAATGTCGGCGGCTGTGCCGTGGCAGGCACCCGTCAAGGTTATCTGCGTCGGCAATCTGGTTGCCGGTGGGGCTGGCAAGACACCGGTCGCCATATCCATCGCCCAACGCCTGATGGATCGGAACGCAACACCACATTTCCTCAGCCGGGGATATGGCGGCACGCTAACAGGTCCGCTCAAAGTCGATACCGAAGAACACCGCGCGACGGACGTCGGCGACGAACCGCTGCTGCTGGCGCACCTGTGCCCGACATGGATCGCCGCCAACCGACAGGCTGGTTGTCAGGCTGCAATCGAAGCCGGGGCCAACGTGGTTGTCATGGACGATGGCTACCAGAACCCCGGTCTCGCCAAAGATCTGTCGCTGGTAGTTTTCGATGGCGGCTTTGGTTTCGGCAATGGCCGGGTGATGCCCGCAGGCCCCTTGCGTGAACCCACAGCATTCGGGCTTGGCCGGGCTGATGCGGTCGTCATTGTCGGTGACGACACCACACAAATAACCGAAGGCCTTAATACGGCGGGATACACCGGGCCGATACTGAATGCCCGCATCGAACCAACAGGCACGGCCTCCGACTTATCTCATGAATTATCCGGACAACCGGTCGTCGGCTTCGCCGGGATCGGACGGCCCGACAAGTTCCTCAGCACCTTGCAAGAGATCGGCTGTGACGTCCGGAATTTTCATGCCTTCGCCGACCATCACCCCTACAGCCACGCGGAGATCACCCGCATTCTGAATGAAGCAGAGACAACCGGTGCCCGCGTCGTGACCACTGAAAAAGACATGGTTCGCCTACCCGATGATATCGGCGACAAAGTTACCGTCGTCGGCATCGATATCGTCTGGGACGACGCGGCCGCGCTCAACGACCTGCTCGACGAGGTTTCCAATGCTTAGGCGTTTTTTCAGCCACCCCGTGCAGGGATTGGCCGGGCATCTGTTCTTTGCCCTTATCCGGCTGTTGCCCATCGCCGTGGCATCGGGACTTGGCGGCTGGATCGGTCGCACCATCGGTCCCAGGCTCGGCATCACACGACGGGCGCGACGTAATCTGAAAAATGCCTTCCCTGAAATGTCAGATGCCGACATGGAAATCATCATCAGCAATATGTGGGACAACCTTTGCCGCACGGTGATGGAATACCCGCTGTTGGGACGGATCCAGGTCTATACGGACAACCCCCATGTCGAGGTTGTCGGCGTGGAACATCTGGATAACCTGCGCGACGACGGAAACCCGGGCATTTTCTTTTCCGGCCATCTGGCGAACTGGGAGATTCCAGCGATCAGCATCACCAAGCGTGGCCTCGAAAGCCACCTCGTCTATCGCGCGCCAAACAATCCGTATGTCGATGGCCTGTTCCAGCGCCGCCACCTGAAAGACGGCACACTCATTCCAAAAGGCCCGACCGGTGCCCGACTGGCGTTGAAGGCTCTCGCCAACGGCGGTCATCTGGGCATGCTGGTCGACCAGAAAATGAATGATGGTATTGCCGCCCCGTTGTTTGGTAGAGACGCCATGACGGCCCCGGCGCTGGCGCAACTGGCCTTGAAGTTCGATTGCCCGGTGGTGCCGGTCCGCTGTGAACGGGTGGGCGGCGCAAGCTTTCGCATTACCTGTTATCCCCCCATTGATCTCGCCCCCAGCGGCAACCGCACGGCAGATGTTTTAAGAATCACCACCGAGGTCAATCGCATCCTCGAAGGATGGATCCGCGAGCAACCGGCGCAATGGCTATGGCTGCATAATCGCTGGCCGGACTAATCCGCTAGTCCAGCAACAGTTCCGGGTCCAGATGGGTGCGGCCCAAGGTTACCCCCCAGTGCAGGTGTGCGCCGGTGACGCGCCCGGTTTTTCCGACCCGCCCGATGGCTTCGCCTTTTTTCACCACCGCCCCTTCATCGACCTGAATTTCGCTCATATGCGCATAGACACTGGTCAGACCCAGACCATGGTCAAGCATTACCGTCATGCCCGTGTAGAACATGTCCTCGACAACCAGTGCCACGACACCATCCGCCGGGGCGACGATTGGCGTTCCTTCGACAGCCGCGATGTCGGTACCATTGTGCGGGTTCTTCGGCTTGCCGTTGAGAATCCGTTGTGATCCGTACACCCCCGATATAGGGCCCTTGACCGGCCAGACAAAGCCGGATGAAAAATGGGCCTTCACAAGTATGCTGGCGCGCGCCTTGCCAATACCGGCATTGTCGAATTTGATCCGCGCCAGATCTTCCGGTTTCGGCGTCACCTTGCGCGACGGCAAACCATCAATACGTTGCACCTTGTATGTGCGGGGCTCGACATTCAGCAATCTGGTTTCCACACCGCCTTGCACATCCGTCACCGTCAAGGTGCTTTGCTTCGCCGCATCGCGCCCGAAACCGATGAGAAATTTTCCATCAGGCGTCATTGGCACACTACGCCCATCAAGGCTGATACGGCTTCCGGGCCCGGCACTGCCGACAACCAATCCTCCTTGAGTGAAATCTCCCGCAAGGGTTAATGGCTCGGCAACCGCCGCGCCTGACATCAAAATCAAACATGCCGCCAACAAGCCCCTCACAACAGGCTTCCCTGTCCGCCGTCGTCAGTAGACTTCTTCCGGGATTTCTTTTTTGCCGGTTTTCCGGCGGCACCAGCAGCGACAGCTGCGATATCGCCATCGTGGAACTGAATATTTACATCCATTCCGGAATTCACCGATTTAGCGGACGACAACGGCTTGCCGCCATCATCGCTAACCAACGCGAATCCACGTTCCAGCACCCGCTGATACGACAGGCTATTGAGCAGCGACGACAGATGGCCGAGCCGACCCGTATGTTTGCCCAACATCTGTTTTCCTGCCTGTTTCATGGCTCGGCTCTCGGACCTGACAGCGGCTTCGGCCAGGTCAATACGCCGTGTCGGGCTGCTCAAACCGGCGGTTGCTTCGGCCAGTCGGGCGCGGCGAGTACGCAATCCCCCGACAAGGCTATTGCCCAATCGTTCATCCCAGTCATCAAGCCGTTGACGCGCCGTCTCGACAACGCGCCTCAGGTTCGGCAAGCCCCGCGCCAGCCCCTCGATCCGCATCCGTCCGTCGGTCAGCGTCCGGTTCAACGCCTTGACCAGCCGGGAACCCTCATCCATGACCAGCACCTGCAATTCGGCCCGCACCGGCACCGCCATTTCCGCCGCCGCCGTCGGTGTCGGGGCGCGCACGTCGGCGGCATAATCGATCAGCGTGGTGTCGGTTTCATGGCCGACCGCCGAAATCAGCGGGATATCACTGGCCGCCGCAGCGCGAACAACAGATTCTTCGTTAAATGCCATCAGGTCTTCAAGACTGCCGCCGCCCCGCGCCACGATCAGCAAATCCGGCATGGGCACCGGGCCACCGGTTTTCAATTCATTAAAGCCATTAATGGCCGCCGTGATCTCGCCTGCGGCAGGTTCGCCCTGAACCGCCACCGGCCACAACAGCACACGGCTTGGAAAACGGTCTTCCAGCCGGTGCAGAATATCGCGGATCACCGCCCCGGTCGGCGACGAGACGACGCCAATCACATCGGGAATAAAAGGCAGATCGCTTTTGCGATCCATATCGAACAATCCCTCGGCGGTGAGCTTCTTGCGGCGCTCTTCAAGCAGTTTTAACAGCGCGCCTTCGCCTGCCAACTCGAAGGAATCGACAATGATCTGATAGTTAGATCGCCCGGCGTAAGACGTAATCCGCCCGGTGGCGATGACTTCCATACCGTCTTCCGGGTCTATCGCCAGCCGACCGGCGGTACCGCGCCAGCACACTCCGTCGAGCACAGCATCGTCATCTTTCAATCGAAAGTACAAATGTCCGGAGGCGGCGCGCTTGAAACCGGTGATCTCTCCCTGCACACGAATATGCGGGAAAGCCCCTTCCAGCATGTTTTTCAGGCTCCGCGACAGCTCCGTAACGCTGTAAGCCGGAATATTATCTGTGGATTTATCAACGGATGTCTTTTCAGTCATGGCCGACAGTATGTATGCTGGGCAATAGGGACGTAAACAAGGATAAACGGGATAAAGAAGATTTCACGATGAAGGTTATGATTGTCGGATCGGGCGGACGTGAACACGCCTTGTGCTGGGCCATTTCAAAATCACCGAAATGCGATGAACTGTTCTGTGCGCCCGGAAATGCCGGAACCGACAGCATCGCCATCAACATCGACATTCAGGCCGATGATGTCAGCGGGCTGGTCGCCTATGCCAAGGACAACGCCATCGATTTCGTGGTTATCGGCCCGGAAGTTCCTCTGGTCGAAGGATTGGCCGACGAACTGACCGCCGTCGACATCAAGTGCTTTGGCCCGTCGGCGGCTGCCGCACAGCTTGAAGGATCCAAGGGCTTCATGAAGGACCTGTGCGCCAAGTATGATATCCCGTCCGCCGAATACGGACGCTTTGACGAGCCAGACGCGGCAAAAGAATTCATCCTGCGCCATCACGCGCCAATCGTCGTCAAGGCCGATGGTCTGGCCGCCGGCAAGGGCGTCATCATCAGCCGCAATGAAAACGAGGCCTACGCCGCCATCGACCATATCATGACCGAACGGGCCTTCGGTGCGGCCGGTGACGAAGTCATTATCGAAGAATTCATGGAAGGCGAGGAAGCCAGCTTCTTCGCCCTTGTTGACGGCGAGACGGCGCTGCCACTGCGCTCGGCCCAGGATCACAAGGCCGCCCACGATGGCGACGAAGGCCCGAACACCGGCGGCATGGGGGCCTACACCCCGGCCCCAGTCATCGACGATGCCATGACGACGCAAATCATGGATGAAATCATCAACCCGACGATCAAGGCCATGGCCGCAGAAGGCGCTCCCTACAAAGGCGTCCTTTATGCCGGACTGATGATCACCGAAGAAGGCCCGAAGCTGATGGAATTCAACGTCCGCTTCGGCGATCCGGAATGCCAGCCGCTGATGGTAGCGATGAAATCGGACGTTCTGGAAGCCCTGCTCGCCTGTGCCGAAGGACGGCTCGATAAGATCAAGCTTGAATGGCACGATGATGCGACTCTGGTCGTCGTGCTGGCCGCCGCTGGCTATCCCGGCCCTTACAAAAAGGGCTCGGAAATCAAGGGTGTCGCGAACGCCAACGATATAGATGGTGTCTTCGTCTTCCACGCTGGAACAGAATCACAAAACGGCAGCTTGCTTGCCAACGGCGGGCGGGTATTGGGCGTCACGGCGCGCGCAAAGACAGTCGCCAAGGCCCAAAAACTGGCATACAAGGCCATTGACGCCATCGACTGGCCGGAAGGCTTCTGCCGCAGCGATATCGGCTGGCGCGCCATCGACCGATAACAATTGGTGAGATGTTTTAGTCTCCCCTCCATAAGTGGAGAAGTTCCTCAGCAGCTATTCGCACCCCACTGGAAATTTTATCAATATCACTTCTTCTTGCGTTAAAACGTCGATTGTGAGCAGAAGCGTCGGTTATGTCTTTAAAATCTCTCAACCCGTTGGCCGCTCCTCTTCCTAAATGGAAACGTTTGTCATTTGTAAGAGCACTACGCAGCCCAGCAAACATTAAGAAATGTCCATCTGAGCCTTTAACATCGTTTGCCCACCCATTCTTCTCATACACTTCAATTATTAACGTTTCGAGCAATCGCCTACACATTACTGCGCAACAATCGTATAATCTGTTGTCGTAGCTTAAATTTATTTGACGAACTATTTTTTCAATATATCCGCGTGTTCCCTCAAACATACAGATAGGCAACAACGAATCTGATGCTTTATCGCTGATATCATTCGCATAATTAATATGCTCAGCATCGAATTCCTTCCTTGCCTTAATCTTCAGTCTAAATGTTCCGTCCTTGTTTATTGTAGTACGCGCATCCTTTTTTAACCCTGTCGCTAACCGACTAGAATTTTGTCGGGCATAACCTGCACTCTCTAGGTCATGGGCCAACACTAATGGTGAAACCGAAATAGAATTTTCTGACTGGCTACGCCACCACAGTGATGCCACAGCTCTATCTAAATTAGTGGTCCCTTTATCTTGTATGCCTTGCAGAAATTTTATATGCGCATTCATCATATAAATGATTCACTTACTTAATCGTTTCAACAGGCTTCTGAATGCAATACGCTCGTGCAACATTTATCGCCTTAGATACTATTGCAGGATTCAAAACAACCATCCCATCTCTTTTTTGAAGCCATTCGCAATTTTTAACCGTACGGGCCGGATTCTTATCTTCGAGCCCAAATGCTTTCATAACATCTTGCCCCATAGCAATCGAAATTGATGGCAATTTTTCGTGCTTTGCCCAAAGCAAAAGTATCGTCAAGGCCAAAGAAAGGGGAGCAACTGTTCCAGGCCCTCTTTCAGGTGTATTCTTCTTCAAAGATTCCCAGTGATGATGATCAAAGTGAATATAGGGCTTATCAAGCGATGGTGAGTACGCTCCGATCACTTCGTCTGCCGAAACACCCAACTCTTGAGCTAATGATTCAATCCCTTTCCTTTTAACGGTTTGAGGTTCAATGGCATCTATAAGTGGGTTGCTATCAACCGCCCCTCCTCCAAGGTTTATCCGTTGGGATTGGTTGTCGTTGCTGTCGGAGGAAATTGCCCTCAATACCTGTTCCCATAGGTGTTTATCATCAACCTCAGCAACAACAACATCATTAGCCAAAAGCTGCACTGTTAACTTCGCTTTTACGTTCATTTCACCGACTCCACACCACACAAAACATCCACCGAGCTATATTAGTGCCACAATTGTCGGCCGCATGTCAACTTCAAAGTCTCCCAGAGGTAAAAAAGTTGCCCTGCACACTCCCTTATGAGCTGACTTATAAATTTTTTTTTATTTTATAACAATGCATTATATGCTTTTTATAATAGAATAATATTATTTGCAATATTATATCAACCTTTATACCACTATTTAAAATTGATAATTATTTATAATAATTAATAATTTATCGTTATATTTCAGTTAATTATGTTATTTTACATTCTAATTATTTTTAATTATCCACTCCAAGCGGATTTAAGGTGGGGAACTTAACGTCTCTTTGCTAATTGCACTTGCCTCTATATAGAGTTGCTAATTGAACACCCCCCCCTTCTATGATCATCTAATGATCACTATGTAAATGAGTCCAGATTACTTCTTGATAATTGAGGACATGCCGAAATATGGATGATAGAACCCGCACCGAGCTTGAGGCGGCCGCTTTTCGTGGCCTCGTAGGACACCTGCAAAAGCGCAAGGACGTGCAAAACATCGACCTGATGAATCTGGCCGGGTTCTGCCGCAATTGCCTCTCGAAATGGTACATGGCGGCGGCCAAGGAACGCGGCCATGATATGTCTTACGATGAAGCACAGGAAATCGTTTACGGCATGACCTATGGCGAATGGAAACGTGATTTTCAGGCCGATGCGTCCGATGAACAGATGCGTCTGTTCAACGAGACCATGCCGTTACATGCAGAAATCAGCGGCCATAATAAGTGAGCCCCTGGCTCAGCGAAGCCCTTTAAAGAATTCCTTCAGCAACATCGCCGAGGCGGTTTCTTCCATGCCGCCGATAACCTCTGGCCGGTGATGACAGGTCGATTGCTCAAACACCCTTGGCCCGTGATCGACTCCACCGCCTTTGGCATCATAAGCGCCAAAATACAGTCTGCGCACACGGGCGAAGGATATAGCGGTAGCGCACATGGCGCATGGCTCCAGCGTTACGTACAGATCGCAATTTTCGATGCGTGGGTTCTCCAGTAACGACGCCGCCTCGCGGATCGCCAGAACCTCTGCGTGCGCCGTCGGGTCATTCAATTCTTCCGTCCGGTTGCCCGCCCGGGCCAGTACATGGCCGGTTTCCGCATCGACAATAACAGCCCCGATCGGCACCTCTCCGCGCAGGGCCGCCGAACGCGCCTCGTCCAATGCCTGTTGCATGGGATGTGTGTCATCCATGGATAAATTCTGCCCCCACGGCATACCGGCGTCAACCGGCATCCAACCCTTGCCGTTTTCCTCGTCTATCCCTACTCTCCGCCAGTATGAGCAGACCTATCATCGGCATTACTCTGGATTCGGAAGACCCCGGCGGGTATTCCAAGTTTCCGTGGTATGCATTGCGCGAAAACTACGCCGGTTCCATCACCCGCGCCGGGGGATTACCGATAACGCTGTCTCACGAATCCGGGCTGATTGATAATTATCTGGACCAGATTGACGGACTGCTGATTCCCGGCGGCAATTTCGATGTCGACCCGGCCCTGTTCGGCGAGACTGAACGCCACGATACTGTCGAAACCAAGGACGGTCGCACCGGGTTCGAGATGGCCCTGACAAAGGCCGCACTGGCCCGCGACATGCCGGTGTTGGGCATTTGCGGCGGCCAACAGCTGTTGCATGTGATTCTCGGCGGCACCTTGATCCAGCATATCCCCGATGCCGTTCCCGATTGCCTGGCCCACGAACAGCCGAACCCGCGCGACGAGGCCGGTCACGACGTCATCATCAAGGACGCTACCCTGTTGCGCGAAATCGTCGGCGTCAATTCCATGAGCGTCAATTCCGCCCACCATCAGGCGGCGGCGAACGAACCGGCGGGTGTAATCGTTAACGCCCGGGCAACGGATGGCGTTATCGAGGGCATCGAGGCTGAGGCCTACACATTCTGTCTTGGTGTGCAATGGCACCCGGAGTTCGAAATTGATGACGGCGACGGCAAAATTCTCGCCGCCTTCGTCGCCGCATCTGGAAAATCCGCATGAGCGAAGACAAACCAGAACGCATCGCCAAGGTGCTGGCACGTGCAGGACTATGTTCCCGGCGCGAGGCCGAACGTTGGATCGGCGATGGTCGCGTACAGGTCGATGGCAAAACCCTCGACACCCCGGCCTTCACAGTCGGTGCGGACAACATAATTCTGGTCGACGGCAACCCGCTTCCAGCCCCGGAAGACGCACGCCTGTGGAGATATCACAAACCGGCTGGACTGGTCACCAGCCACAGCGACCCGGAAGGCCGCCCGACGGTGTTCGACAACCTGCCCAAGGATCTGGGCCGGGTGATTTCCATCGGTCGACTGGATTTGAATTCCGAGGGCCTGTTGCTGCTGACCAACGATGGCGAACTGGCCCGCAAGATGGAAATGCCATCGACCGGCTGGGTCCGGGGCTATCGGGTGCGCGTTCACGGCACCGTCGATGAAAAGGCGCTTGCCGCCCTGAAAGACGGCGTCACCGTCGCCGGTATTCATTACGCCCCCATCGAGGCATCACTGGACAGCCGCAGCGGTGCCAACGCCTGGCTGACGGTATCGCTGACAGAAGGCAAGAACCGTGAAATCCGCAAGGTTATGGAATATCTGGACCTCAGCGTTAACCGGCTTCTCCGTCTGTCATACGGGCCGTTCCATCTGGGCAGGCTGGGCCGCAGCGGTGTCGCCGAAGTTTCATCGAAAATGCTGCGCGAAAACCTGCGCGATGCCGACGGAGGCCCTAAACCGGGAAAAAATCGTGGCAAGGGCTGGGCCAAGGCGCGCAAGAAACCATTGCGGCATCGTTCTGCGAAGAAAAAACCGAAATGAGAATCGGCTCATGCGAATAGTCGGGGGCAAGGATCGGGGGCGGCCCATAAAAGCCCCGCCCGGACGTGACTTGCGGCCAACGTCGGACCGGACCCGCGAGGCCGTCTTTAACATTCTTTCCCATTCCACTGATTGGGATGGCTTCGATGGGATTACCGTACTTGATGTGTTTTCCGGAACCGGGGCACTGGCGCTGGAAGCCCTGTCGCATGGCGCGGCATTTGCGGTCTTCATCGACAACAATCCGCATGCCCTGAAATACGCCAAGAACAACGCCGCAAGCCTTGGTCATGCACGAAACGTCATGGCGTTAAATATCGACGCGACCCGCATGGCACCACCGCCGCGAGCCGCCCACGCACCTGTTGCACTGGCTTTCCTCGATGCGCCCTATCAGGCCGAATTGACCGCACCGGCGCTGCTTGGGCTCGTGAACAAGGGATGGCTGGCATCTGGTGCCATGGTCGTCGTCGAAACCGCGGCGGATGAAGAACTGATCATCCCAAGGGCGCTCGAGCCCCTCGACGAACGCACCTATGGTGCGGCCAAGGTTATGTTTCTGCGTTACCAGACCTGATAAATCCTTCCACCGTGTGGATAAGGTCATAACGGGGATGACGTTCAGGCGCGGGGGCAAAATCCCAGTCCCAGCATTGTCGCCGCATCTTCAAGCTGTCGGGAATGTCGTTTCCATCCAGTGGCGCTGATTTTTCAACCTCGGTTTCACCCTCCATCAACCGGTGCGATGTCTCGGTGATCAGGCAAACCGTTCCGCCCAACCCTGCCAATGCATCCAGATGCGCTGCCACTAATCGGTCAGAGATGCCGGGCGACAGCTGTTCCGGCAATATGCCCAACTGGCTGAGAATATTGCACGAGACCACCAAGCTGGCCCCGTTCACGCCCAGATCGGCAATGTCGGGTTGAGGTATATCTCCCCGGGACAAGGGCTCGACGACGCCGGTAATGTCACGTGTTAGCAGTCGTACATTGGCA
>JABHGV010000067.1 GCA_018671895.1 Rhodospirillaceae bacterium
CATGCATCGCGTCAGGGAGCGCGAGGAATCCAGGGTCGAGTTGCTGGCCGCCTATGACAATATGGAAAAGCTTGTCGAAACCCGCACTGCGGAACTGAGTCAGGCAAAAAAAGAAGCCGAAGTGGCAAACGAAACCAAATCAAAGTTCCTTGCCTCCATGAGCCACGAATTACGCACCCCGCTGAATGCGATTATCGGATTCTCCGATTCCATCAAGGGGGAAGTGTTTGGCCCCGTTGGTAACGAAAAGTATGTTGAATACCTGGGGGACATCCATCATTCCGGCCAACACCTGCTGGGACTTATTAATGACATTCTGGACGTTTCCGCCATCGAGGCGGGGGCGCTGGAACTGCACGAGGAAAATGTCAGTCTGCCGGTCGTCGTCGATGCGTCGGTTCGCCTCGTTGGGCCGAATGCAGAAAACGTCGACGTTACGGTGTCATCATCAATTGTTGTCGATACGCCGCCGGTTCGTGGCGACGAGAGACGCATAAAACAAATCATGCTCAATATACTCAGCAATGCGGTCAAGTTCACACCTGCCGGGGGAAAGGTCTATGTCGATTCATCCCTGAACGATAATGGATCACTGACCATCGTTATCGGCGACAACGGCATTGGTATGGACAAGGACGAGTTGACGAAAGCCTTGAGCAAGTTTGGTCAGGTCAACGCCGGTATGGACCGCGAACAGGAAGGCACCGGTCTGGGCCTGCCCCTGTCGAAAAAATTGATGGAGCTGCACGGCGGCACCCTGGATGTTGAAAGCACCAAGGGCGAGGGCACTTTGGTTACCCTGACATTCCCGAAAGAACGGGTCGGCGTCACGACGCCTGGTACTCAGTGACGCCTGGCACCCAGGCGCACGTTTGATTAAGCAGTTGTACAGGCGTCGTTACCTTGCTTGCGCATGGTCAGTTCCACGGTATGGGCCTTGAAACCGGTCGCAATATCGCGGGTCTTTTCGCTGTTGCTGCCAGCGAAATAATCGAAACGCCGAAGCACATCAATATCGACAAATCCGGCAGCGGCGAAAAGGTCGATGTATTGATCTTCCAGTGCCGCGCCGACGACGCATTCCGCCCACAGTTCGGGGTTCGCCTTGCATTCGTCGGAAATGGGATCGCCGACAACGATGTCGGCCAGTTGCACCCGCCCGCCGGGCCTGAGGACCCGGAATATTTCCTTGAACGCAAGTCCCTTGTCGGGGACCAGATTGAGTACGCCGTTCGATGTCACTACATCGACGGAGGCGTTAGCCAGTGGAATGTTTTCTGCGTCGCCTTCCAGCGAACTAGCGTTATTGGCCCCCATGATTTCGATGTTGGCTTTTAGCTTTTCGATCATGGCGTCGGTCATATCAAGACCGTGGACATGACCTTCGTCGCCGACCCGGAGGCTTGAGACAAGCACATCTGTTCCGGACCCTGACCCCACATCAAGGATGATTGAACCTTCGGCCATGAAACCCCCGGCGTGGGGATATCCGACACCGGCAAAGGATTCAAGCGCACAGGCCGGGACGGCATCAAGATCGCTGGCCGGGTAGCCGACGAATTCGCACGCCTTGCGACCGGTTGGAAAATGAAATTCCTTTCCCGGATTGCTGGCGACGTCGGTGTACATTTCCTTGACCGCCTTGATGATGAACGGCCGTTCGTTAGTCAGAATGGCAACCATGGGCTCCCCCCCATTGTAGCGTTGATAGCAGTATCAGAATTTGTCGATCAGGCCCTGCAGCCGACTGGCAGTTTTTTTCGGCATTTTTTCATGACCGGCGTTCTGCACCCGTTTTTTCAATGTGGTTTCGAACTCGTGGCGCGACAGGCAGCTTCGGCAATCATTCAGATGATGCTCGATCTGGTCATGGGTCAGTTCGTCGAGTTCGTTGTCGATGAATTCATAGAGGCGTCGAACAACGTCCTTGCAGTCGATGGCTTCGATCTTTTTGGTGTCATTGGTATCAGTCATGGCGTTAGGTCACCTTTCTGAGTCCGGAATGTCAAGGCCTGCATCGGAAGCCTGTTGCCAGAGTTCCTTTTGCAGCAGTGCTCTCCTCCGTTTCAGTCGCGAGCGGATTGTGCCTTCTGGCACATCAAGGGCTTCGGCCGCTTCCTGGTACGAAAAGCCCTCCATGTCGATGAATATGACGACGTCCCGGAAATTGTCGGGCAATGCATTCACCGCATCCACAATATTCTCCCGTAGCAACTTGTTGACGTATTCCTGTTCCGGGTTGCCCCACCACAGCAGAAACGGCTGATGCAGTTTGTCGAACAGGGAAAAATCATCTTCATCCTCATCTGATGGATTCTCGGTATAGGTTTCGGTCTCTGGCTGATTTTTTGCCTTGCGGTAATCGCTGACGAAGGTGTTGTGCAAAATCCTGAATATCCAGGCTCGGAAGCGGTCCCTGTCGGTCAGGCTTTCGCGCGCCGCCCACGCCTTGGTGATGGCATCGGCGACCAGGTCCTCGGCATCTTCCGGATTGCGCGTCAGGCGCACGGCGGCTCCGTACAGGGAGTCCATCAGGCCCTGTATCTGGCGCTTGAAAAAGTCGCCTGAATCTTCCTGCGAGGAATTTTTCTCGTTCATGCCGCTCTTCCCTGCGTATACCAGTGCGATGGACTATAGACGAATGTGAGTGCATCAGCGAGCTGGCTCAAGGGCCTGCAGAACCGAGCCTTTGACCGGGGCGGAAAAGAAAATTTTCCGCACAGCGGCAAGTGTCAGCGGGCGTAATCTGTTCCACGGCATCAGCATCAGGATGCGGGCCAACGGGCAGTATCCGACGAGCACAGCGGCCCATGTGCCAGCAAATTGAATCCAGTAGATGAAGCCCATGTAGGGCATCAGGGCCACAACCAACAGCGCCAGATAACCAATACGAACCTGCACCGGAAAAGCCATCAGTGATTTTTCGCGGTTCAGGAAAAAGCCAACCTGAAAAACGCAAAGCGCAATGGCCAGATAAAATCCTTGGGCATGGCCGGAAAGGCCCAGGGTCAGGAACCCAACCGTTGCCAACCAGAACCACCAGCTGATTTTTTTCATTTCAAACATTACAAGTTCTCCCTTAGGTGCCGCTCCCGACCGGTGACGCTGTCACCAGCCGGGGGTGGCCGCCTGAATTAAAAAACGTTAGTCGCCTGTTTGGCGAAGTCGATGACCGGCATCGCACCGCGCCACAAGGCACCTTCGATCAGGTCATCTTCGGTGATGCCACGGGTTCCTGCGCAGGCTGGGCAGACCCACAACTGGCCGCCGTTTTCAACAAACGTCGAAATGTAATTTACAAGCGGCTCATGGCCTTCGGCGTTCATGTTGTCGGCGCCGTTCTTGATGCCAAGCTTGACGGAATCAGACGTCAGGAAGACGACCGTTTCGTTTTCAGCTGCGGCGGCGGCGTTGGCGACGATCATTGCGACGGTGGCATTTTCGGTCTTGTCGGCTTCATAGCCACAATTTACGAGAACTTTATCAGACATAGTTTTATTACCTTCTGTTGAACTGTTTTTAAATCTCAGCGGCCAACAACTGGCCGTACTTGCTAAGACGTTAGGACGTTAAAAAAGTTCCCGAAGAAATGAAAAAAAATCAAAAAAATGAAATTATTTTCAACATTGGGGCGAAGATAAAAAATGCGGGGCCCGGATTGCTCCAGACCCCGCGTTTGCCGCAAGAATAATGGGGAGAATGCGGCGGTTAAGCTTTTAGTTTTTTCCGGACCCGCAGGCCGTTCAGGACGGTCGAGGCAAGGGATCCTGCGGCGAGGCCGACCCAGATTCCAGTGGTCTGGAAATCGGCACCGAAGACCATGATCGCAAAGACGATGGTCCCGACACCCCAGTACGAGATGCAGCTGAAGATCATCGGCATTTTGGTGTCCTTCAGGCCACGCAGGATGCCGCTGCCGACAACGCCAAGGCCAGTACCGATCTGAATGACGCCAAGCGCCATCAGCAAGGGTGTTGCAATGGCGGCAATCGCAGCCGCGTTGGCATCCGCCGTATCCAGGAACAACCATGCCAGGCCATCACCCGCCATCAGGATGGCAGCCATCGCCGCACTGCCGCCGATGATGCTGAGGATCATGGCATTGCGGGCGGCAACGCCAATCGCATCGGTATCCTTGGCGCCGACCGCATGGCCGACACGGACCGTGGCTGCTTGCGACAGCCCAACCGGGATGGCGTAAAAAATGCCACACAGCCGCAAGGTAATGGCGTGGGCGGCCAAGGCCTTGATACCGAACAGTCCGGCAACCAGGGTCGAGAGCAGATAGACGCCCATTTCAGCCAGATTGGTGAATCCGATTGGCGCACCAATACGGACCATTTCTTTTAGTCGCTTCAAGTCAGGTGCCGGAAAACGGCTGAAGAAGTGATACCGCGACATGGTGCTGTTCTTGCTGGCATAGAAACCAAGGCCGACAAATATGCCGATCGCAACGATGGCCGATGCGACGCCAGCCCCGGCCAGACCCATGCCTTGCCAGTCGCCGATGCCGAACATCAGGACATAATCGGCAGCCGCATTGATGGGCAGCGCGGCCAGGGTCGCGATCAGGAAGACCCGCGGCATTCCGACCGCCGCATAGACGTTGCGCCATAATGTAACGCCCATCATCGGAACGATGGTCATGGCCATCCATGCCGCATAGCCTTTGCCTTCGCCGACAATGTCGGCATCAATACCGAATGCGCCCAGGAAGCTGCCGGTGAACCAGACACCGATGAACATGAAGATGGACATCATGGCGGCCATCCACAGGCCTTGCTGGGTGGCCCGGCGAACGACGTGCGATCGCCCGGCACCAACGGCCTGGGCGATTTCCGGGGCGGCGGCGGCGATGACACCGGCACCCAGATAGAAAATAATTGAATAAAAATCACTGACGATGGCGCCTGCGGCAACAGCCTGCGGGCCAATCCAGCTCATCAAGGCGACGTCGGTCACCGACATGCCCATGTTGACCAGGGCGGTTGCCGTCATCGGCAGGGCGAGACGGGTCAGGGCGCTGGCTTCCTTTAATTGAAAGCTTTCGGCAATTCCGCTGCCGCCGATTTTAGCGGGTGCGGAAATGATGCCGGGGGCATTCAGCGCGATGGTGTTTGTCTCGCTCATTTGGCGGCTCCGGCAAATTGACGCGCACAAACGATCAGCGCGGCGATAGCGATGGCAAAAAGTCCATGCCTGTGTCTTTGGCGTCTCAAAGCAGTTGCGTGTGTCATTGCCTCTAATCCTTGCATTCGTGTTTTGGACGGGATCCCCCCATCGCTTACGGGCTAGGACGCGACGTTTCAGAAAAAGTTCCCGATGAACCCCTGTTTTTTTGGAAAAAGGGACAATTGGCGTCGTGCTTAACCATACTATTTGGTTTGTTTAAGACATACCAAATAGTATGTCAATAGGATAAAATGAAAATAATTTTGCCAGAAATTGCTAATTAATGGCTTAAATCTACCATTTGTGAAATAACCCTTTCCAATACCATATAGTATGTTATGGTTTTGTTCATCTAATGAGCAGGAGGCTTAAGCGATGCCCAAAGACGGCACTCAGACGCGTGAAAAAATTCTCGATACGGCCCAGGCGCTGATTTATCAACGGGGCTTCACAGCGACGACGCTGGACCGGGTGCTCGACGGGGCCGGCCTGACCAAGGGCGCGTTCTTTCATCATTTCAAGAACAAGGATGATCTGGCGCTGGCGCTGGTCGAGCGATACCTTGAGGGTGAGGTCGCCATGCTTGAAGATCTGATCAGCCGCGCCGAACAGCTGTGTCGAGATCCCTTGCAGCAGATATTCATTATCAACGGCCTGATGATCGAGGCGATCGATGGCGGTGAGCCGATGCAGGACGGCTGTCTGTTCGCCTCTTATGCGCTGGAACTGGCCGAGTTTGATGACAAAACCCGCGCCGTCGCCTGCAAGGGCTTCGAGACGTGGCGCGAGATCATCGGGGCGAAGATGGCCGAAGCGATACAGAAACATCCACCGCGAATTCCGACAGAGCCGAAAGATCTGGCCGATACCATGCTCGCCATGTTCGAAGGCGGCATGGTGATTTCAAAGCTTGATAACGACGTCAACGCCATAACCCGCAAAATGAAGACATTTAACGATTATCTGGAATTGCTTTTCGGCATCTCAGAAGCCGACGACGCAGAAGGGAAATAGACATGTTGAGGACAGCTTCAAACAGCAACGAGAATATTACTGACAGCGTGATCCAGCAGGAATTACTGTTGGCGATTGCCGAGGGCACATCCCGCCATGTGGGCGAGGATTTTTTGAACAGCCTTGTCGAAACCCTGCATTCCTCCATGGACGTATCAATGGTGATGATTGCGCGCTGTGGTGTGGACAAGCCGATCACCCGTTTAAGCACGATCCTCGCAATGGCTGGGGACGAACGCATCGACAACCTTGAATACGATATAGCAGGAACCCCGTGTGAAGAGGTCTATGACGGGGAATGCCTGGTCGTTCCTGAAGGGGTGTCGAAGAAATATACGACGTTCAAGGATTTCGAAGGTTATGCCGGTGTGCCGTTGTATGACGCATCAGGCAGGGTTATAGGGCATCTGGGTGTTTTGTCTGATGTGCCGATGGGCAACCCGGAAATCGTTGAAAATGTCATTCGTATCTATGGTCAGCGCGCCGAGGCTGAATTGCAGAGAATTGACGCGGATAAACAGCGTGAAAATCTGCTTGAGGAGCTAAAACAGGTCAATCAACGCCTGACCCACAGTTATGAGCTGGCGCGGGAATCAAATGAATTCAAGACCCAGGTTCTGGGCATGGTTGCCCATGACTTGCGTAATCCCCTGTCCGTGGTCAGTGCCCGTTCCGAATTGATCGAAATTCTGGTCGACCGGGACAATGATGAAAAAAACCGGAAAATGATTGTCGAGAACAGCAGTGAAATTTTCACGGCCGCCAGACGCATGGAGCAACAGATTGAGCGGATTATCGATAACGCGCGCGACGAGACCCGCGCCATCAACCTTTCCGTGGCGCCGTTTGACGTCGCCGCCGTGATCAGCCAGGCGATTGATTTCAATTTGCCGGCCGCTGACAAGAAAGAAATTTCCATCACCTATGAAGGACCAGAATCTGTGACCGCCGAGGCGGATGGCGAATTGTTGCTGGAAGCGGTAGATAATCTTGTTAGCAATGCGGTGAAGTATTCATATCCGTCGTCTGCGGTTGTCGTTAGCGCCACCCACGATGATTCTGAATTCAGTATCAGCGTTGTCGATCAGGGGCAGGGGCTAAGCGAGGAAGACATGGGCAAGGCGTTCAACCGCTTCACCCGGCTTTCAGCGATGCCGACCGGTGGCGAGGAATCCGTCGGGCTTGGGCTGGCGAACGTCCGTGCCGTGGTCGAACGGCAGGGCGGGGCCGTTCGGGCCGAGAGCCCGGGCAAGGATAAGGGGGCGGTGTTTTCGATCACTCTTCCGATCAAGGTGGTGACCGAATAATCTGTTATGCGGACCCGTTTCGCATCAAGTGAAATTAAACGGTCTTCTCCCGGTTAAAAAAATGGGTATTATTATAGTTGAAGGAATTGGCGACGCCGTACCGGTTTGTGCGCCAGGCACTTCAGACTGGGAACGTAGTACCGATGAATGATTGGGCATAGATGTCGCGACAGTTTTCGTCCTCCTCCGACTGGAAGACCATTGCGCTGTTTACGCTTATTGGCACGCTGGGGCTGTCGGTTCTGTCGATATTTCAGAAAAGTGCCCTTGGCATTGATCCGTTTGTCCCCAAAGGATTTGTTGTTCCCATCGTGTTCGGCGCGGTCGCCGGTGCGTTGCTTGGAATAACCTATACCCGCAACAGACGTCTTTTAATCAAGGATTTGGAATCCCAACAAGAACTTCAGGACCGGGGCAGGTTGTTGCGCGACCTGGTCGGAAATATTCCGGGAATCGTTTATCAGTTCAAGATGGATGCCAATGGCATAATGTCTTTTTCCTATGTCAGCCCGACGGTCAGAGACCTGATGGGACTTGAGCCCGAAGAAATCATACGTGATCCCGATGCATTGTTCGGTGTTGTTCTGCCAGAAGATCGGGCAAGCCTGGACAAGTCGATCATGAAGTCACGGACGTCACTGAATTCCTGGCTGTGGGAAGGCCGAACCCGTGACAAACAAGGGGCCATCACATGGTTCCGCGCTGCGTCGACCCCCCGTAAACTTGAGGATGGATCGGTTCTTTGGAACGGGGCTTTGTTCGATGTGAGCAATCTGCATGAAGCGCAGGAGAATTTGCGTACTGCGTATGATGAAATGGAAATAAGGGTCGCCGAGAGAACCCGGGAGCTGAATTTACAGAAAGATGCACTTGATCAGCATGCCATTGTCAGCGTGACGGACGTTAAGGGCGACATTATCCATGCGAATAACAAGTTTTGCAGGGTCAGCGGCTTCTCTCGCGATGAAATAATCGGCCAAAACCACCGAATTCTGAAATCGGGACGGCATTCGCCCGATTTTTACGCAGACATGTGGGGGGCCATCAGCAAAGGCAGAGTCTGGCACGGCGATATCATGAACAGAAAGAAGGATGGGGGATATTACTGGGTCCGCGCCACCATCGTTCCGTTTCTGAATGAGACTGGAAAGCCTTACCAATATGTTGCAATTCGCACGGACATTACCGAACGTGTGAAGGCGGAAGAAGAACTTGAACATTCAAAAGCCAAGGCCGAACAGGCGCAGGTTCAGGCAGAAACCGCAAACCGTACCAAATCAGACCTTATGGCCAACATCAGCCATGAACTGCGCACCCCGTTGAATGCGATTATCGGTTTTTCCGGAAGCATGAAGGAAGAAATCTTCGGGCCTCTGGGCAATGACAAATACCGGGAATATCTGGACGATATCCACAATTCCGGGCGTCACCTGCTGGAATTGATCAATGATGTTCTTGACATTTCGGCCATCGAGGCCGGTGCGATGGAGTTACGGGAAGATAATATCGACATCAATAGCCTCGTCGATGCGGCGATCCGTATTGTCACCCCCCGCGCCGAAGAAGGTCGGGTAACCGTCGCATCCAATGTGGATGAAGAAATCCCACACATTTTCGTGGATGAACGTCGGGTCACGCAGATTGTCCTCAACCTGTTGACTAACGCGATCAAGTTCACACCAGAGAACGGAGACGTGACGGTCAGCGCACGAATCAACGATGATGGCTCGTTGGATATTATCATCCAGGATACCGGCATCGGAATGGATGATGGGGAAATAGCAGAAGCCATGAGCAAGTTTGGGCAAGTGGATAGCGCCCTTGATCGCAAGCATGAAGGAACCGGCCTGGGGTTGCCGTTGACCCTGGGGCTGACGGAATTGCATGGCGGAACAATTTTGATCAGCAGCGAGAAGGGGGTTGGAACCTCCGTGACCATCTGTTTTCCCCATGACCGGGTCGTTAAAGACACCTGAAGGACCATTTTAGCTGCCGTCTGCGGCCGTCCTCCGACATGAATTCCAGATTCATTTATGAAAGGCCTTGAAGTCAGTAAGGGGTTCTCCTATAAGTAAGTGAGTAATTACTTACCAATCAACAGGTCAACGGACGTGCCAAGACAGATGCGGAAGTCAGGCGACGAGAGGCGTAAAGATATCGCCGCCGCTGTGCTTGATATGGCGGCCCGGATGGGTGTTGCCAAAGTCACGACACAGGCCATTGCCGATGAACTGGGCATCGCCCAGGCGACTGTGTTTAAGCATTTCAAAACCCGGGATGACATTTTTCTGGCCGCCGTGGGTTTGATTGGCGAGGAAGTTTTCAGTGAACTGGGACCGATTTTTGCGAATACGGAAATGCCCTCGGCGGAACGGCTGCACGCCGTGATCAGTCGACATCTGGCAGTCATCGAGCAGCGCAAGGGCATTCCAAGACTGCTGTTTTCCGACCTGCTTCATATGGAAAGTCCAGAGCTAAAGACTGCCATATACAAGTTGATGAAGGGCTATGAAGAAAAGGTATCGAACTTGATATCCGAAGGAATCAAGGATGGAAGTATTGCAGCCAATGTCGACCCCCAGGTGGCATCAAAAACACTGACCACCCTTGTTCAAGGAACGGTTCTGCGTTGGACGCTTCTTGATTTTGAATTTTCGCTGACAGATCAGGATGGCGTGATCTGGAAAACACTTGGACCGTCGTTGGGGCTGACGGTCGTGGGTGATGAGTAATAATGAATAAGGAAATAAAATGAATACGAGGAGTTTGTCCATTCTGGCCATCGTGCTGTGGATTGTCGGTGCGGCAACGGTTGCCAACCTGTATTTCGGCGGCAAAACAAATCAGGGCACCGATAATCGTGAAGCCGTCATGCTGAACGTTGACGAGCGCGATCTAATTCTGGCTGAAATGCGCCTGATGCTGGGCGCCGTTCAGGGAATTATTGCTGCGGTGGCAGACGATGACATGAAGGCAGTGCAAGAAATTTCCCTGGCGATCGGTATGGAAGAAGTAAAGAAGGTACCGAAATCATTGATGCTGAAACTGCCGATGGATTTTAAGACCATGGGCAAGGACAACCATGTGGAATTTGATGAAGTCGCAGAAATTTCCAAGCAGGGCGGCAGGGCGGTCCTCAACCGTTTGAGCGAGCTGTTGGTGAACTGTGTCGGATGCCACGAGGAATATAGCCTGCAATCAGAATAACCTTCCCTTCCGGGCGACAAGGCCCGGTTGTCTAAACTTGCCGGGGGCAGAAATGTCCCCGGCAGCTTTTTTCAAGAATGGCTATTCCGCGATCCAGATATCCTTGACCGGATGATCAAGGTCGTGAAGATCGCCCAGAATTGAAATGATCCGCGGTGTCAGGGCAGTTCCGGCATGCAGGAACAGTCGGCCGTCGGCAGTTAGAACATCACGAGCAAGGATGCTGTGTTCCGGCAATTCACCGATGGGGCACAGGCGGCCATCCAGCTGAGGACGCCTCTCTGAACCCCATGAGTCATGTTCGGAATCCAGCTCAGTACGGGTTTCTATGCCAGCGGTTGCTCCTTCGCCGTCGTCGGGGATTCCCCTGACATCGACGCCCAATGTGGTATCTGCATCTTCATGCAATCCCTTAACGTCTACCCCAATGACCTTATCTGGCAGTCCCCGGACAGCCACGCCCTTGACCCCACCGCGGGGACGAGACCGGCGGAACAGGGCACTGTTTTCGGGCATGACATCGGGGTTGACGATGTCCTGAAGCGCTCCGTCAACCTTGATGGCGTCGTATCGGTCCACTTCTTTTAACCACTGGTCAGACTTCGTCTGTGACAGCAACTTGCCAAGACGTGTGTGCAAAGCCTTGTGGGATGCAGGTTTTACCAAAAAGGCATTTACGTCCAGCGCGAGCGCCAGATCGACAAGACGTTTATCAGAATATCCAGTCAACAAGGCGAATGGTGTCGCTCGGTCTAGTGCAGTGGTCCCACAGCGAATGGCTTTCAGAAGTTGCAGGCCATGCATGATCGGCATGTTGAAATCACATATAATCACATCAATCTTGAAGGCACTGTCGCGCATCAGTTCCAGAGCGTCGGCACCATTGTTGGCGGTTCTGACGTCGGGTGCGCCCATGCTGGAAAGACCCTTGCTGAAGACCTGTCTGGTATAGACCTCGTCATCGACAAAAAGAATGTTCAGTCCCTTTAGAATATTATCGATCATATAAAATCAGACCTGCTGCCCTTTGTTTCTGCAGAAGTGAATAACCCGTTCATATTCGACCGCAACCGCCTGCATACGTTGATCGGTTAAAGCCCGGTTTTCCAGATGCGCGTCGACCTCTATTTCTTTCAATATGGCCGACAAAGTATGTGCGGCGGCATTGGCCGCGGCACCCTTGGCCGTGTGTGCACAATCATGCACGTCTCGTACGTCGCCATCCCGAATGGCGGTTTCAAGCTTGTCGAGAAGCTTGGGAAACTCATTATTGAAGATTTCAAGCATGGAAAACAACTCGTCATCATCATCTTCACCCAAAATTTCCGCCAACCTGTGAAGGTCGACGGGGTGCTGTTGGGAAGACGTGTCGGGTTCGTCGACACCAGTTGGTGATGGAAGGGATGAAGGAGCGTGGTTGCCGTCATGCAGCGTGTCAAGGCGCGCTCTCAGTTTTGCAGCGACCACAGGCTTGGTCAGGCAGTCATCCATCCCGGCGTCAATGCACGCCTGAATTTCATCCTGACTGGCGCTGGCTGTTATGCCGATGATTGGAATTGAAGCGACGGGGCCATCCATTTCGCGAATGCGCCGGGTCGCCTCAAGTCCATCCATAACCGGCATGTGACGATCCATCAGAATAACGTCGAAGTCGCCAGCCTGAATGGCTTGTAATGCGACCTCGCCATTTTCAACGCTGATAACGGTGTGGCCGACGCGCGACAACACCCGTTCGACAACCGTGCGGTTGGTTTCATTGTCTTCGACTTGCAGGACCTTCATCGGGTGTGCGGTTTGCTCGTTTGATGGGGGTTCCTTGTCGGTTGTATGGAGCATGCGTATGGCGTTCGCATCAGACGTGTTGTCGATTTCAAAAGTAGCTTCAAATTTGAAGGCACTGCCTTTCCCGACTTCACTTTCAACGGAGATCTCACCATTCATGCGGCTTGCAAGGCGACGGCATATGGCCAGACCAAGACCGGTTCCACCATATTTTCGTGCCACTTCGCTTGAGCCCTGACCATAGGCGGAAAAAATCTTGGCCAAACCATCGGGCGGAATTCCCTTGCCCGTATCGGTAACGACAAACGACAACGTTGCCTCATTTTCGGTTCTGGATGCCATCCGTGTTTCAACGTCAATTGTGCCCTTGTCTGTAAATTTAATGGCGTTACTGATCAGGTTCAAAATGATTTGGCGAAGTCTATGCGGGTCACCGATGATAACGCCGGGGATGTCCGCATCGATATCACTATCAAGTTTCAGTCCCTTTTCTTCGGCCCGCGATTTCATCAGAGACATGGACTGTTCAATAACGACATCGACAATGAACGGGATGGATTCAATATCAAGCTTTCCTGCATCAAACTTCGAAATATCAAGCAAGTCATCGATGATGGTTAACAGGGCCTCGCCGGATTCAACGATGGTGTCGACGCATTCTTCCTGTTCATTATCCAGTTTGGTTTCTGTCAACAGCCGCGCCATGCCAAGGACGCCATTCATGGGGGTTCGAATTTCATGACTGATGACGGCTATGAAATCCGACTTGGCGATGGTCAGCCGCTCCGCCTCGTTCTTCGCCGCCTTCATTTGTCCTTCGGCGACTTTTCTCTGGTTTACTTCTATTTGCAGGCGGCGGTTCCACACGACGATGACAATCAGAATGACGATGACCACGCCGCCAGCTTGAATCACCTGCTTGATGTCGATGCCGGTGTTGTAGCTGACCTGCGCCCATCTGGATC
>JABHGV010000068.1 GCA_018671895.1 Rhodospirillaceae bacterium
CTTCGTTAAACCAGAAGCCATTGATGCTTTCAAAGCAGAAATGGATGCCGCCGGCGCGGATTACACGTTCGTCAACTATCCAGGCGCAGTGCATAGCTTTACCAGCCCTGGGGCGACGGCGCGTGGCAAGAAATTCAGTCTGCCGCTGGCCTACAACGCCCAAGCTGATGGCGATTCATGGCGTAAGACCATGCACTTCTTCCATACGATCTTTAACTAGGGTTTCGAAGAAGAACCAAAGGCTACCGAAGTTCAGGTAAGCCCCATAATCTTCCGCGCTTCATCCACACTGGCCGGGTGCCGGTCGAACTCGGGGCATGCGTCGACGATCTGTGTGACCAGTTCGGCGTTTGAATTTGCCAGCCGGGTTCTGTCGTATTTCAGATTGTCTTCCAGTCCGGTGCGCACATGGCCGCCCAGTTCCAGGCACCATTTGGCGACATCCAGTTGATGGCGTCCGATACCAGCCGCCGTCCAGGTCGCGCCGGGCATTAATTCGGCCAGTTCGGAAATTCCGAATTCCAGAACTTCGCGCCGGGCGGGAAGGGCGTTCGGAATGCCAAGCACGAACTGCACATGCGGCGGTGGCTTGATCAGTCCTTTGTCGATCAGCGCCTTGGTGTTGTACAGCATGGCCAGATCAAAGGCCTCGATCTCTGGCTTGATGTTGCGATCGAACATGACCTTGGCCATGCCTTCGACCAGTTCCGGATGGTTCTCGTAAACCTGTTTGGCGAAATTGACAGATCCGGTGGCCAGCGATGCCATGTCGGGGTTCAGTTCCAGCGGCTTGCCTCGTTCGTTCTGGTCGCGCCCGCGTCCGCCGGTTGATATTTGAAAGATCATGCCGGGGCATTGTTTTGTGACGCCAGCCATAAGGGCCTGGAATTTGTCCGGGTCCGACGACGAGGTCTCGTCGTCATTGCGTACGTGGGCATGGACCAGTGTGGCACCTGCCTCGAAGGCCTCGCGGGTTGATGCAATCTGCTCGTCAATGGTGACCGGTACTGCCGGGTTGTCAGCCTTTTTGGGAACGGCACCAGTAATGGCGACGGCGATAATGACGGGTGTGGTCATAGTGTGGTTTCCCTGAGAGAAGCTAACGGGCCGCGGGTGGCGGTGCACCGGTCTCGGCCGGGGGCGGGAATTCCTGAGCGCCACGCGGCGACACTGTAATGGTGACGGTGGCACCCTTCAGGGTCGAGCTTGCGATCTGAATGGTGGCGACCCTCTCGCCGCGGGTGTAGGTCATGACGCTGGTTGCCGACCGGACCGAGGTTATTTCCTGCCAGTCAAAACCGGGCATTTCCTGTTTGTAGAAATCGAACATGTCGTTGGCGCTGTGCGACGATTTAACGACCAGTCGGCCAATCCACGCATCGTTGGTGCCGAAAACAAGGGTATTGCCCAGATCCATGTCGGCCTTGATCGGCATTGGCAGGTCGGGATATCGCGCAAACGAGGTCTGTACCGGCGTCTTTTGCTCGTCAGCATTGCCTGCGGGTGAGAACGCCTTGTTGACGCCTGCACACGCACCAAGAGACAGCGCCGCCAGCAGCATCAGGCTTGTTGTGCGAAGATTGTTCATTGTCAGCCGGTATTCCCCATTTTGGACAGACTGATAAAGGCTGTCGAATCACGTTCAAGGAATCCTATAGGAATAAAACGTTGAAAGCCATCCTGCCACGGCGCGAAAACGGCTTATTGCCTCGTTGGTTAAACGGCGTTATAATGCTTGCGAAAGGGCGGTTTTCTGCCCCTTTGCATTTTTTATAAAAAAAACCGTTTTTAGGGTTTGACAGCATCAGCAGTCGGGCCTATAACCCGCCCTCCGCGACACGTTCGGGGCTTCTCGACGGGCCGCGGTTTTTTATGCTCTTTGACATTGTGAATATGATTTGGAAGGGATGCGCAGGCGGCGGTCTTATGTGCTTGCACTTAAGACACTCCAAAGTGTGCATTCTTTCATAGTTACGTAAAACAAATACGTGAAACATGTAAGTTTGTGCACAGGATTGCTCTTTGTTAATCCCCCGAGACTTCGGTCAAAGGGAATTTAACTTGAGAGTTTGATCCTGGCTCAGAACGAACGCTGGCGGCATGCCTAACA
>JABHGV010000069.1 GCA_018671895.1 Rhodospirillaceae bacterium
GCTTCAAAGCCCGGGATCAACCGCTTGTAGCTGTTCGTCGACGGGTTGGTGAAGGCGTTCAGCGAGCGCGCATGTTTGATGATGCCGCCAATGTAATGCAACGCCGTATCGGACAGGTCTGCATAACCGGAACCGGCAAAGGACGGCTTACCGTCTTTCCAGATCGACTGATGGACATGCATGCCCGATCCATTGTCCCCGGCAACAGGCTTCGGCATGAAGGTCGCCGTCTGGCCATAGGTGTGGGCGGTCATGTGGGTGACGTACTTGTATATCTGTACGTTATCGGCAGTTTTAATCAGGGTGTCGAAGGTCAGGCCGAGTTCATGCTGGGACGGCGCCACTTCGTGGTGGTGCTTGTCCATCTTCAGGCCCATTTCCTTCATCACGGTGACCATTTCAGCGCGCAGATCGTTGGCGCTGTCGACAGGCGGTACCGGGAAGTAGCCGCCCTTGACCGGCGGACGGTGACCGGTGTTGCCTTCTTCAAGGATTTTGCCGGTAACGTAGGGGCCTTCCTCAGAGTCGAATTCATAGAAGCAGTGGTTCATGGAAACATCGAAGCGGACATCGTCAAAGACGAAGAATTCCGGTTCAGCACCAAAGTAGGCGGTGTCGCCGATGCCGGTCGAGGCCAGATAGGCTTCGGCCTTTTTGGCGACCGAGCGTGGATCGCGGCCATAGGGCTGGCCGGTCGACGGTTCCATAATGTTGCAGAACAGGATCATTTGCGGCTGGGCGGCAAACGGGTCCATGACGGCGCTGGTCGCATCGGGGATCAGCGACATGTCGGATTCATTAATCGCTTTCCAACCGGCGATGGACGAGCCATCGAACATGATGCCGTCGGCAAAAGCGTCGTCATCGATGAAGTCTGAGCACATGGTCAGGTGCTGCCATTTGCCGCGCGGGTCGGTGAAGCGCAGGTCGACGAAGGGAATATCGTTTTCCTTCAGAAATTTTTGAACGTCGGACGGTGTTTTGCAATTACAAGACATCGGTTGTGATCCTTTTCGTTATCTAGGGACGTGATTATTTAAAAAAATTGGTTATCGGAACAGGGGCGGTATTAGATGGCGTCGGCTCCGCGTTCTCCGGTGCGAACCCGGATTGCTTCATCAATTGATGAAATGAAGATCTTGCCGTCACCAATGCGACCGGTGTGGGCGGCCTGTTGGATGGCTTCGACGGCGCGTTCGACCAGACTGTCATCCAGCACGACTTCGATTTTTACCTTCGGCAGGAAGTCGACGACGTATTCGGCACCACGATAAAGCTCGGTATGACCTTTCTGGCGACCGAAGCCCTTGGCCTCCAGTACGGTGATTCCCTGAAGCCCGACTTCGTGCAGGGCCTCTTTGACCTCGTCCAGTTTGAACGGTTTGATAATGGCTTCGATTTTTTTCATGGCTAGGCCCTTCGGTGTTTGTGCGATGCCCCGCAGTAAAATGTCACGCGCATAAAAGCACATGTCGTGCCAACCCGAGAGTCCTTTATTAAACTCCTTGTTTTCAATTGTTTACGTGGTATTTGCCTGCCGTTCCATATTCATCGCGCATCAACGAGGTGATTAAAAAACAGGCAGTTGCACAATTCGGTGGCGCTTGGTCGTGACTATACATGGCCCAATCTGTGGGGTATGCAATGAGGGGCAGGGAGAAGCAGCCAACATGAAGCAGGGAAATTCCGTTTTCGCCGATTACGGCACCACCATTTTCGCGGTGATGAGCCAGTTGTGCCTGGACCATGACGCCATCAATCTGGGCCAGGGGTTCCCCGATACCGACGGGCCGCTGGATATTCGCCAGAAAGCAGCCGACGCCCTGATTGATGGGCCCAACCAGTACCCGTCGGTGCTGGGTGTTCCTGACCTGCGCCGTGCCGTAGCTGAGACCAACAAGCGGTTTTACGATCTGGACGTGGACTGGCAGACAGAGGTCATGGTGACGTCGGGTGCGACTGAGGCTTTGGCTGATTGCATTCTGGGTCTGATTAATCCGGGCGACGAAGTGGTGATGATCGAGCCGCTTTATGACAGTTATTTGCCGATGGTCCGGCGGGCAGGCGGCGTTCCAAGGCTGGTTCGCATGCAGCCACCGGGCTGGGAACTGCCGCGCGATGATCTGGCCGCCGCCTTTTCCGACAAAACAAAGATGATCATTTTGAATTCACCCCATAATCCGGCGGGCAAGGTGTTCGATACCGACGAGTTATCGTTCATTGCCGGGTTGCTGAAGAAGCATGATGCCTATGCGGTCTGCGACGAGGTTTATGAGCACCTGGTTTTCGATGGGCTGGATCATATCCCGTTGATGACGCTGCCCGGTATGCGTGATCGCTGTTTGCGCATTGGGTCTGCCGGCAAGACGTTTTCCGTCACCGGCTGGAAGATCGGCTATATCACTGCTTCGGCTGAACTGTTGACCATGGTCGCCAAGGCCCATCAGTTTAATACCTTCACCACGGCACCGAACCTGCAACTGGCGGCGGCCTATGGATTGCGTAAGGACGATACCTATTTCAGCGGTCTGGCCAGCGACATGGGGGCGAAGCGCGACCGTCTTCAGGCCGGATTGCGCGATATCGGGTTCGAGACCATGGACTCACAGGGCTCATATTTCCTGACCGTCGATTTCAGGCCGCTTGGTTTCAATGGCGATGATGCGGAATTCTGTCGCCACAGCACGACAGAGGCCGGAGTAGGGGCGGTGCCGGTCGGTGCCTTTTATCAAAATGACGGGGCTGAGGCGGCGCCAAGGCATTTCGCACGCTTCTGTTTTTGCAAGGGCGATGCCATGCTTGATGAGGCAATTCAGCGATTGTCGCGACATTTCAAGACACGGTCTTGACGCGCCGCGCAGGGCGGCTTACATAGTGCGGCCCGCTCGGTGCAACGTCTTTCGGTTAAAGCGCGAGCGGTTCTTGCGGTGGCTGTAGCTCAGTTGGTTAGAGCGCCTGGTTGTGGTCCAGGAGGCCGGGGGTTCAAATCCCCTCAGCCACCCCATTTTCCTCTTTAATTAAGCGCACCTTCATTGCCGAAGCGTTTGATCAGTAGGTTGGCAGAGGTGTGAATTTCACAGTTGGAAGTCACAGAGCGTCTATGATTTCTTTGCGCTGTTGATTGTACTCTTTCTTAGAGATTAATTCTTGCTTGAGGAGCGCATCCAATTCTCTGAGTCTGTCTGCCGTTGATGACGGTTCGGCTGCTCTTTGGCTCTCTGCTTGTGGAGTGGACAACGCTGGTTTGGTTAGGGTTGTAGTCCAATAGCCCATACACCCTATTTGTCCAGCCATATAAGCCGTTCCTTTTGCGATGCCATTTTCCCAATCTACTACTTTCCCCTCTATCTTAAATAATCAGAAACACCTTTTGCTGATGGTTAATGACATGACCGAAACCCGGCAAATGCAGCAACAACTAATTCAATCTTCGAAAATGGCGACACTGGGCGAGATGGCAACCGGCATCGCCCATGAAATGAGTCAGCCCTTGAATGTCATACGTATGGCGGTCAGCAATATCCTGCGTAAGGTGCGTAAAGACAATGTTGATTCGGACTTCCTGGTGAACAAGTTAGACAGGATAGAAAAACAGGTTGAGCGGGCGACAGAAATTACGGATCACATGCGCATTTTTGGTCACAAGGCAGAAGCCGAACTGCAACTGCTTGACCCCTTGAAGGTGGTTGCGAGTTCACTCAATCTGATTGGCGAAGAATTACATATGTCCAATATCAGTGTGGAGATAAACGCGCCGGAAAGCTGTCGATCATTCATGGGCTACCAGGTTCAAATTGAGCAGGTTTTGCTTAACCTTCTGGCCAACTCTCGCGATGCCTTGCGCGATGTTTCCGAAGACGGGAAATTCATCATTGTTTCGGTGGCTGATAATGATGCAGGTATCAAGATCAGTGTTGAAGACGGTGGTCATGGAATCGTGCCGAACGATTTGCCAAGAATATTCGAGCCCTTCTACACGACCAAGGAAGTAGGTGAGGGAACCGGACTGGGATTGTCCATCAGTTACGGCATCATTTCCGATATGGGAGGAATGATTGAGGCAAGTAATACGGACTCAGGTGCTTGTTTCACAATAACGCTTCCAGCTTTTGAAGACGAGGCACGCATTCTCAGAGATGCATCTGGATAAGCGATAACGCGGGTTTGTTTTCTCAAATTCCCTAAGTACGCCCAAACCGTCTATACATTTCGGATGCAGGATTTTGACGTCATAGTCATCGGCGGCGGAGCGGCCGGGTTGATGTGTGCTGCCGGTGCGACTGGGCGCGGCCGCCGGGTTATGGTGCTTGATCATGCCGCCAAGGTGGCTGAGAAAATCCGTATATCGGGCGGAGGGCGCTGCAACTTCACCAACTTGCATGCCGGGCCTGAGAATTTCCTGTCGGACAATCCCCGGTTTTGCATTTCGGCCTTAAAAAGATACAGCCCGAACGATTTTATCAGCCTTGTCGATAGCCATAACATCGCATGGAATGAGCGCGATCACGGTCAGTTGTTTTGTGACGGCTCTGCCATGCAGATCATCGATATGCTGCTGTACGAGGCGAGGGCGGCAACCATCCAGACGGCAACGACGGTCGAGAAGGTTGCCCGGAATAACGACCGGTTTTCCGTTGAGACCAATCACGGCCTGTTCAATGCAGACTCGCTGGTCATAGCCACCGGTGGGCCGTCGATTCCAAAAATGGGGGCGAGCGGCTTTGGTTACGATGTGGCCCGGCAGTTTGGCCTGAACGTTATCGAGCCACGCCCCGGGCTGGTGCCGTTGACGTTTGGGCCTGAGACACTAAATGCACTTGATGGGTTGTCCGGGGTGTCGATGGATAATGTCAGCGTCAGCCTGAACAAGACACGCTTTAGTGAATCCCTGCTGTTCACCCACCGGGGACTCAGTGGTCCGGTGATCTTGCAAATATCGTCCTATTGGAAACCGGGCGATACAATCACCATCAATTTGCTGACTGGCACGGACGTTTTCGTACATTTGAAACAGGCAAGGGACGACACCCCTAAAAAAGAAGTTCCGACCGTGTTGACAGGCTTGCTTCCGAAACGACTGGCCAACAGGCTTGCTGACTGGACGGAGTGTAATGGGCGCATTGCCGAGATTGGGGACAAGGCACTCAGGCAGTTGTCAGAACATATCAATGCATGGCGTGTGACGCCCGAAGGATCGGAAGGGTACCGCACAGCAGAGGTTACCGTTGGCGGAGTCGACACAGCTGAGTTGTCATCAAAAACAATGCAGGTGAATTCGGTTCCTGGCCTGTATTTCATCGGCGAGGCCGTCGATGTCACCGGCCATTTGGGCGGCTTTAATTTTCAATGGGCCTGGGCATCGGGACACGCCGCGGGACAGGTGGTCTAGGGGCAAAAAAAAGGCCGCCCCGTAAAACGGAGCGGCCAGTATTTTCGTAAGTTTTTTAGACTTTTACATCTGACCTTCGACAACCGTCAGACCGAGGGATTCCCACCCCTGCATGCCGTTACGGTAGTAGTTGATCTTGGAGGCTGGATAGCCTTCACGAAGCATCGCGCGGATGGCGTTCGGAGACTGACCACACCACAGGCCATTGCAGAACAGCATGACTTCCTTGGCGTTGGCGCAATCCCACTTCGCACCACTTTTGCTGCAACCAAGTTCGTTCAGACGATCAGCAACCTGGGTGAACGGAATGTTCTTGGCGCTGGGAATGGTGCCACGAACGTGCCATTCGACGGTACGTGCATCGATGACCAGGCCACCCTTTTTCAGGTACTGCAGGACTTCGAGTTCACCAACGGTGGTGACGCCATTACCAGCGCTCATCGGCTGGATGCAGAACGGCGGGCATTTGCGAGAAGTCTTGGCAAAAGCCGGGTTGATGACGTTGTTGCCATCTGGATTGCGGGTAATTTCAACTTTGCCAGAAGCCGTATCAACTGTTACGGACGACATTTCCTTGGTCATTTTCACTTCGGCTGAAGCGGCTAACGGGAACATTCCCAATGCCAGCACGAGGATCAGTAATTTCTTCATTTAAAGTTCTCCCTGTTTTCGTTTGAGTTTATTGAGGTGTTTGTTTTTTTTGTTCTTGCCGGGAGCATGTTAAATCCCATGTCCGGAATTTAATAATTCTTTTTAGCAATCATCCTCACCAAGCTCTTCTTCGCCACCTTCCGGGGCGGGGGCGGGCTTTTTATCATCCGCCTGGGCGATTTGGATGGATGTATCACCGGGATTGGCCGCGTGCGCGATTCCAGTCATGAACAGCGCGACAACAGCAAACATTAGTATCTTGGAGATCATTTTACAGTTCTGCCCCTTAGGTTTATCCCACACAAATTTAAGCAAGTGGGAGTTTCATTCATTCTATCAATTCGATAACACGTTGAAAGTCATATAAAAATAGCATTTATTTAGGGAAATCTCTAATATTCAACACTATTATATACTAAAAGCATTCTAGTATTACATTAATATGATGTTCTTTGATCTAGGTCATGGACCTGAAAATTTATCAGGCTTGTTAAATGATAGCTTGAAAAGCGATAAATAAAGAACGAAACCTGCAAATCAGGGAAACAGGGTATATCAAATGACCACAATAAACCGCCGCGACCTGGGCAAGCTTTCACTCGGCGGCATCGCCGCTGCCGGTATCGGTACGGCTACAGGATCTCAGGCAATCCCCGGCGTCGCTTCGGCCACCGATAACACGCCCCATTCGGCGCATGTTACGGGCATTGCCAACCGCCCGGCAGACCTGCCAGCGGCAAAGGGGCATCGGGTTGTCGTCGTCGGTGGTGGCTGGTCGGGAATGACCATTGCCAAGTATCTGAAGGTCAATGATCCCGAACTGGATGTGGTGCTGATCGAGCGCCGCGCGGTATTCATTTCCCATCCTATCAGCGGTGCATGGCTGGCAGGCTTGATGCCGATGGAACCGTTGATGCGAAGCTATCTTGATGCCGCTGCTGCCAATAATTACATCTTTTTCAACGCCAGCCTGATTGATCTCGATCGTGCTCAACGCAAGGTCTACACCGATCAGGGCTGGCTGGCCTATGACGACCTGGTGCTCGCACCGGGTCTTGATTATGACTATGGGACCTTTGGCGTCGACGACCCAACCGCCGTCAATGACCTGAAAACACGCTATCCGGCCGGTTTCATGTCGGCCTCGGAACACATATCGCTGAACGCCAAGGTGCGGAACTTCAAGGGCGGAACCTTCGTTTTGACGGCACCCCCGGGTATTTTCCGTTGTTCGGCGACGCCGTACGAACGGGCCTGTCTGATCGCCTCTGTTTTCAAGCGCGAAAAAATTGCTGGCAAGGTGGTGCTGATTGATCCCCGCGAAGAACCGGCGGTCAAGGCGGAAGGGTTCCTGGCTGCTTTCGACGAGTTGCACAGCGATACCATCGAATATATGAGCTCGACGGAAATTGAGTCCATAGACCCCGAAACCCGCACCATTGTTATCGGTTTCGATGATATCGTTTTTGATGATGCGGCCATTTACCCCCGCATTCGCGGTGCGCGTCTGCTCGAATACCTTGGCCTGGTCGACCCGGCATCGGCCCAGAAGGAAGCGGCCATTGACCGCTTCGCCTATAACGCCACGCCCGGCGGGGTAATGGACGAACATGTCTACCTCGCCGGGGACTGTCGTCCGATGCCGTTTTCGAAAAGTGGAAATACGGCCTATACGGAAGGCAAGTATCTGGCAGCCCTGATTGCGGCGCGCGCCAAGGGAAGTACTGTCGCATGGGAAAGCCCGCAAACCATTTGTTATTCCATCGTCGGCATTGAACCCATGGCGGGGATCATGGTCAGAACCAAATACAAGTACGATGCCACGGCCGATAACTGGGATTACGAAGACAATTTTGCCGTCCACGAGCGCGACCGCGAGAAGGCTGACAAGGCTTTCGAGTGGGCTGAAACCCATCTTGATGACATGTTCAGCTAATCCCTACCCATAAGGATTGAGTTGCCAGCGGCCCCGGCAGCCGATAAGAAAAGGCTAGAATTTTACCTACCCTTTCGGTTTGGCCATGGACGAGACAGAAAAAGAGACAATCGACATTGTCATCGCTGACAAAGCGCCCCTTATCCAGGGGGGGCTGGCGAACCTGTTCGACAATGACGACCGGTTCACGCTTATCGCCACCGCGGCGGACGGTGAACGCTTTCTGGAAGCGGTCCGCCGGATGACCTTTGATGTCGGCATCATTGGCTGGGATATGCCCTACCTGGATGGGCGAGGGGTGCTGAAGTCGCTTCGTAATTCCATCGAGACGACACCCCGCATCATTGTCTTCACCGGAAATGCGTCGCCTGATGTACCGCGTCAGGTCATGCAATTGGGCGGGGCCGGGTTTTGCTCCAAAAGCGAAAGCCCCGAGCGCCTGATCGAAACCGTGCTCGCCGTATCGGAAGGCCGCATGGTTTTCCCGTTCATGGACATGAGCAAACCGGGCGGCGATCCTTTCGGGACCCTGACCAAGCGGGAACAGGAATTGCTGTCGGCACTGGCCGAAGGCCGCACCAATGGACAGATTGCCGAAGACCTGGGCATCTCGCTGAATACCGTCAAGTTTCACCTGAAGAACCTGTACGGCAAGCTCAGTGTCCGTAACCGGGCACAGGCTGTGGCGACTTTTTTGACAGCCCATAGGCCGTAAGGGTAGGTTTTCCCACCCAAAAGAGTTCACCCCACCCCCCTTGAGGGTGTTCACATTTGCCGCCGCTGGCTGTCTTATTTCCGTCTTCTTGAAATCCCTGTTCACAGCGGCGCAAACACCCATGTCCGATAGCGATTTTCAGCTTAACAAGGCACCTTCTGCATACACCTTGCGCAAGGTAACGGAAGCGGCAGCCTATGCGGCCTACGAATGGATTGGCCGAGGCGAGCGCGGACACGGTGATAACGCCGCCATTAATGCCATGTATGACCGCCTGGACGGCCTTGGCGTTTCGGCGACGGTGATCGTTGGCGATGGCGATCCTGAAGACGACAAGGGGTTGCTACCCGGCACCAAAATTGGCCCTGTGGACGCCGAGCCGGATTTTGACCTCGCCCTCGACCCGATTGAAGGAACAACCTATCTGGCGCGTGGCATGACCAATGCGTTGGCTGCTGTGGCAATGGCTCCGGCGGGCACATTGTTCGAGCCTGGACCGTCCCGGTACATGGAAAAACTTGTGGTTCCGCCGAGTGCCCGCGGTTTGGTGTCGCCGGAAATGCCGGTCAAGGATCGTCTCGAAGCGCTGGCCAAGGCGCTGGACAAGCCGGTTTCGGACTTGACCGTGTTCGTCCTTGAAAAACCGCGACACCGTGAACTGGTCAAACAAATTTATAATGCGGGCGCCCGTGTCGCCCTGTATCCAGCCGGTGATATTGCCGGTGCCATCATGGCCTCGATCCCCGGTTCCAATATTGATGCGTTGATGGGAACCGGCGGTACCCGCGAAGTCATGGTTGCGGCGTGTGCCGTCAGGGCCTTGGGTGGCGACCTGTACGGTCGTATCGATCCGCAGTTGACGACGGAAAAAGCGGCAGTGTCGGAAGTTGGAATGGATACCCGCGAGTGGCGTGGTATTGAAACCCTGGTGACATCTGACGATGTGATGTTTTCGGCCACCGGCATTACCACCGGTTTGTTGTTCGACGGCGTTGCCGAAAAAGCCGGTGAAATCGTGACCCAGAGCCTGTTGATTGCCGGGCCGGACGGACAGCGCCAAATCCTGACGTCATACCACAATAAATCGAGCTTTGAGGCTTCTTAAAGAATGGCGTTTCAGAGCGACAGACCGATTATTCTTGGAATCGTTGGCGACTCAGCGGCCGGAAAGACGACTCTGGCAAGCGGCATCGCCAATATTCTGGGCCCTGAAAGAGTGGTTATCATCTGCACCGATGATTATCACAGTTGCGATCGTGCGGAACGGGCCGACAAAGGGATTTCGGCGCTTAATCCGCAATGTAACTACATCGATATTCTGGAACAACACACGCACCTGTTGCGCAGCGGCCAGCCGATCTTGAAGCCCACTTACAATCACGATGACGGCACCCTGGAGCGCCCGGTTTACGTAGAGCCCAGGGAATTTATTATTTTTGAAGGACTGCTTGGCTATTCAAGCCGCACCATGCGCGACGCCTATGACGTCAAGGTCTACCTGGAGCCGAACGAGGATTTGCGCAAAAAGTGGCGAATCCGTCGTGACTGTATGGAGCGTGGTTATCAGGAAGATGACGTTATCAGGTCGTTGGAAAAGCGTGTCGACGACAGTATTGAATTTATCGAACCGCAGCGCACCTTCGCCGATATGGTGGTTAGTTTTTACCCGCCCGAAGGTCGCTCTGGTGAAACCGGCGCACACCTGAACGTGCGTCACAGCCTGCGTCCGACCCTGCCGCATCCGGACCTGACACCAATCATTGAAGCCGGAGCCAAGAAGGGGCTGCGTCTTGAATTGTCACGCGATGTAGACGGCAAACCTGTAGATGTTCTTGACATAGACGGCAATGTCGATGTCAAACGTGCGCAGGCAATGGAAGATCTTTTATGGAATTTGGTCCCGGAGGCACAGCACATGCGTGACAATGTTGGCACCTTCAGGGATGAAACCAATCATCAGTCGATCAGCCACCCGTTGGCGCTGTCGCAGTTGTTAATTACGTACCACATCGTCAAGGCGGCTCTTGGCCACCATGCAATTTAACTAAACACTTTTACTCAATAGGAGATTTGAGCAAATGACCGCTAATCACAAAGATATGGCCAATGCCATCCGGTTCCTTTCGGTGGACGCCGTTCAGGCTGCAAAATCAGGCCACCCGGGTATGCCCATGGGCATGGCCGACGTGGCAACGGTTCTGTACACCAAGTTCCTGAAGTTCGATCCGAAGGCTCCGCACTGGCATGACCGCGATCGGTTTGTGCTGTCCGCCGGTCATGGCTCGATGCTGATGTACTCGCTGCTCTATCTTGCCGGTTATGACGATATGTCCATGGACGACATCCGCAACTTCCGCCAGATGGGCGCGAAGACCGCCGGTCACCCGGAATACGGTCACGTTGAAGGCGTCGAGACGACCACCGGTCCTCTCGGCCAGGGCATCACCACAGCAGTCGGCATGGCGCTGGCTGAAAAAATGATGAACGCACGCTACGGCGACGACGCGGTCGATCACTACACCTACACCATCGCCGGTGACGGTTGCCTGATGGAAGGTATCTCTCAGGAAGCGATCTCGATTGCCGGCCACATGAAGCTGAACAAGCTGGTCGTGATGTGGGATGACAACGAAATCTGCATCGATGGCAACACCAACATGACCTTGAGCGACAACCAGTGTGCTCGTTTCGAAGCATCCGGTTGGGCCACCCAGCAGGTTGACGGCCACGATGCCGGTGCCATTGAAGCGGCCATCGAAAAAGCCAAGGCATCTGACAAACCGACGATGATCGCATGCAAGACGACCATCGGTTATGGCGCACCGACCAAGGCCGGTACCCATGACACCCATGGTGCACCGTTGGGCGACGAAGAAATCAAGGGCATGCGCGAAGGTCTCGGCTGGCAGGCCGCTGAGTTCGAAATTCCCGATGATGTTCTTGAAGGCTGGCGCACCGCATGTGCGCGTGGCTCTGTTGATCGCGAAGCCTGGGAAGGCCGCGTCGCCGGTATTGACGGTGAATTCAACCGCACCATGTCCGGCGATCTGCCGGGCGGCTGGGAAGACGCACTGAACGCGTTCAAAAAGCAGATGGCCGAAGAAGCGCCGAAGCTGGCGACCCGTCAGGCTTCGGGTAAGGTTCTGGAAGTCCTGACCGCTGCGGTTCCCGAAATGATTGGTGGTTCTGCTGATCTGACCGGTTCTGTCAACACCAAGACCCCGTCCACCGAGTCTATTTCCAACACCGACTTTAGTGGTCGTTACATTCACTATGGTGTGCGTGAACACGCCATGGGCGCGATCATGAACGGTATGACCCTGCACGGCGGCTTTATTCCTTACGCCGGTACCTTTGCCGTTTTCGCCAACTACATGATGGGCGCCATTCGCCTGTCGGCGTTGATGGAAAAGCGTGTGGTTTATGTCCTGACCCACGACTCCATTGGTCTGGGCGAAGACGGACCGACCCACCAGCCGGTGGAAACGCTGGCCATGCTGCGCTCGATGCCGAACTTCAACACCATGCGTCCGTGCGACATCGTCGAGACGGCAGAATGCTGGCAGGTTGCGCTGAAATCTGACAAGACCCCGACCGGCATGGTCCTGACCCGTCAGGGTCTGGCCCCGCAACGCACCACGCATTCCGATGAAAACCTGTCGGCAAAGGGCGCTTACGTGCTTGCCGAGGCCGATGGTGATCGCAAGGTGACGTTGCTGGCGACTGGTTCGGAAGTTGAAATCGCTTCTGCCGCACGCGACATGTTGCAGGCGGATGGTATTCCGACCGCCGTTGTCTCGATGCCGTGCTGGGAACTGTTCGATGCCCAAGACGACGCTTACAGGGCCTCTGTTCTGGGCGAAGGCACCGTCAAGGTTGGCATCGAAGCCGCCATGCGGTTTGGTTGGGACAAGTACATAGGGCCAGAAGGCGGTTTCGTCGGCATGACCGGTTTTGGTGCTTCGGCCCCGGCCCCGGAACTGTACAAGCACTTCGGTATCACGGCTGAAAACGCCGTCGCCGAAGCCAAGGCTCGTTTGTAAGAACAAGGCGCATTTGTAAGAATTATTTGAAATCAGAAGACCGAAAACGGAGTTAGAAAAAAATGGCACTCGTAACAATGCGACAGCTTCTCGATCACGCCGCGGAAAATGGCTACGGCCTGCCGGCGTTTAACGTCAACAACATGGAACAGGTTCAGGCGATTATGCGGGCCGCGGATGAAACCGACAGCCCGGTGATCCTGCAAGGTTCCGCCGGTGCGCGTAAGTACGCCGGTGAGCCGTTCCTGCGTCACCTGATTTTGGGCGCGATCGAATCCTATCCGCACATTCCCGTTTGCATGCACCAGGATCACGGCATGTCGCCCGACATTTGCCAGCGTTCGATTCAATCGGGGTTCTCATCCGTCATGATGGACGGCTCGCTGCTGGCTGACGGCAAGACCCCGTCGACCTATGACTACAACGTCGACACCACATCCCAGGTTGTCGCCATGGCCCATGCCTGTGGCGTTTCTGTCGAAGGCGAACTGGGTTGCCTCGGCTCTCTGGAAACCGGTGAAGCCGGTGAAGAAGATGGCGTCGGCGCTGAAGGCAAGCTCGACATGGATCAGCTTCTGACCGACCCGGACGAAGCGGCTGATTTCGTTTCCAAAACCAAGGTTGATGCACTGGCCATCGCCATCGGCACCAGCCACGGCGCATACAAGTTCACCCGTCCGCCGACCGGCGATGTCCTCGCCATCAGCCGGGTTAAGGAAATCCACGCCCGTATCCCGAACACCCATCTGGTCATGCACGGTTCCAGCTCGGTTCCGCAGGACTGGTTGAAGATCATCAATGATTTCGGCGGTGACATGAAACAAACCTATGGCGTTCCCGTCGAAGAAACCGTCGAGGGAATCAAACATGGCGTGCGCAAGGTCAACATCGACACCGACCTGCGTATGGCGTCGACCGGTTCGATCCGTCGTCACCTGGATGGAAACAAGTCCAACTTCGATCCGCGCAAGTTCCTGGCCGAGGCCACCAACGGCATGCAGGAAATCTGCAAGGCGCGTTACGAAGCGTTCGGCACGGCGGGTAATGCATCGAAGATCACGCCGGTGTCTCTGGAAGTCATGTTTGCAGAATACGCATCCGGAAATCTCGATCCGAAGGTGAACTAAGGGACTTTTGTTGTCGCCCTGCGGGGCGATGATTCTGGAAGACAAGTTCTAAATGGCGGCAGGTGTCATATCCTGTCGCCATTCTTGTTTTGACTTCCAGAATCGGCAATAGCCAAGAGAGCGGAGCGAACGCCCGGCGATTGAGGGGCGGCATAAAGGGCTCTGCCTTTTTTTATTCCGGTAATCGTGTGCGGTATTTTGATAGTGTGCATTTCACACCCTGGGAAAATGGCGAAATGCGCACAGAAGAAGAAAAATCGAACCTTATTGGCATTGCCCTGATTCTGTTTGCCGTCGTTTTGCTGTCGGTTATGGACGGCGCGATGAAACACCTGATCGAAAGCGGTCTTTCGGTTGTGCAAATTCTGGCGGTGCGCAGCTGGATCGTTGTGCCGCTGCTGTTGCTGTGGCTTCCGTGGGCGGGGGGGCTTTCTGCGTTGAAAACGTCACGCATAGGCCTGCACCTTGTGCGCGTCGTCGTCGGGTTTGGTGCGCCGTTCTTCTTTTTCAATTCGTTGAAGTATCTGCCATTGGCGGACGCCACGGTCATTTTCTTTGGATCGAGCTTTATCATGACGGCGCTATCGGTCCCGATATTAAAGGAA
>JABHGV010000070.1 GCA_018671895.1 Rhodospirillaceae bacterium
AATGCAGGCGAACTCCACGAGCCATTCGGCTGCTTGACCAGCAACACGCCGTTGCCGCCTTCGCCACCGAACATGATGCCGCCCTTGATCACGGTCGGCAGCACGACGACACCGCGCGCGGTATCGATGTATTCGGCGAACTTGCTCAGGTCCGGCATGCTTTTAAAACGCTGTACGGTTTCGGTCGCCTGATTTACCAGATCAATGGCGATGGGTCCGGATTCGCGGCGCAATTCGGCGCACGCACCAAGCGCCAGAACGGCGATTACAACAATGAGTCTTTTCATAACCGACTTACTCCCCGAATCTTTCCGAGGCTACATTATATATTAAAACTCGACCCCGATCTGCGCTTTGACGCCCGACCGGAACGGATGCTTGACCTGTTCCATCTCGGTGACCAGATCGGCGGCCTCGATCAACTCGTCCTTGGCGTTGCGACCGGTGACAACCACGTGCAGCATTTCGGGCCGCGCCGCCAGCCCATCGATCACTTCTTGAAGATCCAGATAGTCGTATCTGAGAACGATGTTCAGTTCGTCGAGAATGACCATTCCGTATGACGGATCGGCGATCATTTCCTTGGCCATTTCCCAGGCCTTTTGGGCCGCTGCCACGTCGCGGTCACGGTCTTGCGTATCCCACGTGAAACCTTCGCCCATGGCCTTGATGGTACAAAGATCGGGAAACGCATCGAGCACCTTGCGCTCGCCGGTTTCCCAGACGCCTTTGACGAACTGCACGATGCCGACCTTGATGTCGTTGCCGATGGCGCGCGCCGCCAGCCCCATGGCCGCCGTCGACTTGCCCTTGCCCTTGCCGGTATGGACGATCAGCAGGCCTTTTTCGATGGTCTTGGTGGCAATGATCTTGTCACGTGCCGCCTTTTTCTTGGCCATCTTTTCGGCGTGGCGGGCGGGATCTGTTTCCTTCATGGCATCATTCCTTCAAGTATTTCACGCGTGCTGTTCAGGCGCGGCGTCCACAGGCCGCGGGTTTGGGCTTCGAGCAGGCGATCTGTCATTTCCTTCAGGGCCGCCGGATTGTGGGTGGTGATAAAATCGCGCACGGTCTCGTCGCCCAGATAGGCCTCGAACACGGCGTCGAAATGGTGGTCTGACACGCATCCGGCAGTCGCCTGAAATGCGAACAGGTAATCAACCGTCGCCGCCATTTCAAACGCGCCTTTGTAGCCGTGACGCATGACGCCTTCTATCCACTTCGGGTTAACGACACGCGCACGCACGACGCGCGCAATTTCGTCTTCCAATGTGCGGATGCGCGGCGTTTCAGGACGCGAATGATCGTTGTGATAGACCTTTGGCCGGGCACCGGACAGGTCGTTAATCGCCGCCGTGATGCCGCCTTCGAATTGATAGTAATCGTCGGAATCCAATAAATCGTGCTCGCGGTTGTCCTGATTATGGACGACCGCCTCGACCTTTTTCAGCCGTGTTTCGAACAATCCGTGTTCGGCTGCGCCGCCCGCGCCTTCGCCATACGCATAGCCGCCCCAGGCGACATAGGCCCGGGCCAGGTCGGCCTCTGTCTGCCAGCCTTTTTCATCGATCAGGGCCTGCAACCCGGCACCGTAGGCCCCCGGTTTCGAGCCAAAGACCCGGTAGCTGGCGCGCACCGACGCGGTGTCAGGGTCAGCACCTTCTTCGATCAGACGCCGGGTTTCCGCCTTCACCCGGCTGGCCAGCGGATTGTCGCTTTCCGGCTCGTCCAAGGCCGCCACCGCACGCGCCGCAGACGAAAACAAATCGATCAGGGCGGGGAAGGCGTCGCGGAAAAAGCCCGACACGCGCAGCGTCACATCGACACGCGGGCGATCCAGCACCGAGGTCGGCAAAATTTCGAACCCGGTGACCCGCCTGCTGGCGGTATCCCACGTCGGCTTGACCCCCATCAGCGCCAATCCTTGGGCGATATCGTCACCACCGGTGCGCATGTTCGATGTGCCCCACGCCGTCAGCGCCATGGTCCGGGGCCAATTGCCATGCTCCTGCATGTGATGTTCGATCAACAAGCTGGCCGACTTCCAGCCCAGCGTCCAGGCCGCCGGGGTCGGCACCGTGCGGGTATCAACGGAATAAAAATTTCGCCCCGTCGGCAGCACGTCGGGGCGACCGCGGGTCGGCGCACCTGAAGGCCCTGGCAAAACAAAACGCCCATCCAGTCCCGTCAGCAATCCGGCGATTTCGGCATCGCCACAGACCGCGATGGCCGGACGGATTGTTTCATTCAATTTTGCCAGAACGGCGGCGGTCCGTGACCATGCCGTGTTCGCCTCGGCCTCGCCCGCAACCAGTTTTGATGCAAGATTTTCCAGTCGCTCGACCGTGTCACCATGACTGCGCCACGTCTCTTCATTTTCAAGAACATCTGGGCGCGGACCGTCCCAGGGTGTGCCCATATCGCAATCGAGCGGATCAAACGCCAATTGCAAATCGTCAGCCAGTGCGCGCAGCAAAGAGGCATCACCGCCCTCTCCCTTTCCACGCGGCACCCGCACCAACGCCACCAGCAAGTCGGTGAGTTGCTGGCCGCCCGGCGAGCGCCCAAACACATGCAAGCCGTCGCGGATTTGCATTTCCTTCAGCTCGCACAAATAATTGTCCAGTTGTGCAAACGCCTCGTCTTCACCCTCGACATCGGTCATGCCACAGTCGGCATCCAGCCCGGTCGCCGCCGTCAACGTCAGGATTTCCTTTTTCAGCACTTTCAGACGACGCGGGTCGACGCCCGCAGCCTCGTAATACTCATCGACCAATGATTCCAGATCGGCAAGCGGCCCGTAGCTTTCGGCCCGGGTCAGCGGCGGCGTCAGATGGTCGATAACGACGGCCGACGTGCGACGCTTGGCTTGCGTGCCCTCGCCCGGATCATTGACGATAAACGGATACAGGTTCGGCATGGGGCCTAAGGCGGCTTCCGGGTAGCATTCACCAGACAGAGCCAGAGACTTGCCGGGCAGCCATTCCAGATTGCCGTGCTTGCCAAAATGAATGACCGCGTCGGCGTTTAATTCACGACGCACCCAGGCATAGAACGCCAGATACCCGTGCGGTGGCACCAGGTCGGGGTCATGATAGCTGCTTGTCGGATCGATATTGTAGCCGCGGGCTGGTTGCAGGCAGATGGCAACATTGCCCAACCGATAGGCGCTGATGGCGAAGCGCCCGCCCGAGCACATGAAGGGGTCAGATTCGGGCGCGCCCCAGCGCTCGGTCATGCGCTGTTGGGTGACGTCCGGCAGCTCGGCGAAGAACGCCCGGTAGTCTTCCAGTGAAAGTGTTTCCGTCGCCTGCTCATTCTTTGTGCGGTCGGTGGCGTTGGTCGGACCCTCAGATAGACGCTGGATCAGGGCGTCGCCATCGGCTGGCAAGTCGCCGGTCTGATAACCCGCACCCTGCATGGCTTCGAGAGCCGCGAGCGCGCCCGCCGGTGTATCAAGGCCGACGCCGTTGCCGATGCGTCCGTCGCGGTTCGGATAATTCGCCAGAATAATCGCCACCTTGCGGTCGGCGGGGTTTTTGTTGCGCAAGCCCGCCCATTTGGCGGCCAGTCGGGCAACGAAATCGATGCGATCAGTGACCGGGGTGTAGGTAACGATGTCGGCCTCGCAAACATCATCGCGGTGATCCAGACCCTTAAACGAGACGGCACGGCTGAGCACGTTGCCGTCGACTTCGGGCAAGGCCACGTTCATGGCAATGTCGCGCGCGCTGAGCCCATGTTGGCCGTCGCGCCAGGATTCCATGTCGGAGCCGGAAAACACTACCTGCAGGACCGGCACACCGATGGCGCTTAACGGCGTTTCGATGGTATCGGCACCCGGCGTCGAAACGGCGAAACCGGTGGCGTTAAGAATGACGTCGGGCGAGGCATCGGCAAACAGTGTCGCCAGCGTGGCAGCAGCGACCGGGTCTTTCAGGCTGGAAACATACAATGGCATCACGTTCAGTCCGGCATCGCCCAATGCCGCGACAAGCCCATCGACGGCGGCCAGATTTCCGGCCTGCATCAGGGCGCGATAGAAGACCAGCGCCGCAACCGGTCGCCCGTCGGTCCAGTCGGCCTTCAGGGCATCTGTTGACTGGGCACCATAAATTCCGGCCTTGAGCAAAGGGGTCGGCTCGCGCCAATCGCCATCGACCCCGACCAGCGAAGCGGCGTGCCTGAGGAACTGCTGAGCATTGTCAGGGCCCCCGTGCACACAGTATTGCCACAGACGATGACAGGATTCAGGGGAGAGCGTCGAATAGTCGACCAGTTCGGCATCGGGCTGATCGTCGCCCGGCAACAACGCCAACATGATGCCTTTCTTGCGCGCCAGTTCCGACAGTTGCTCGATGCCATAGGGCCAGTAGCCGCGCCCGCCCAGCAGCCTGACGATAATCAGCTTGGCACCCGAAAGGGTCTGATCCATGTACAGATCGACGGACATGTTATGGCTGAGGTGCAGCAGGCTGGCCAGGCGCAGGCTCGGGAAATTCTTGTCCGTTATGGCGGAACGCGCATGCGACAGGACCGCCAGCTCGGTATCCGCCGCGCTCAGGAAAACCACGTCGCCGCTGCTTTGTCCAAGATCGATGGCATCGGAACCATCGGACACAGCCCCCGGTGTGGCGGCGAGAAGGTGCATTAGCCGACCAGGGCCTGGGTAATGGCGTCTTTATCAAGACCGGTCTGGCCGATTACGACCAGTCGCCCGTTGCGGTCTTCATCAGGCCCCCAGGGCCTGTCGTAATAACGCTGAATGCGCGGGCCGACGCCCTGCACCACATGGCGCATGTCCTTGCCCGGCACATGAACGAAGCCCTTGATGCGCAAAATATCGTGGTCCGTCGTCAAGGTCGCCAACGTTTCATGCAGGCCATCGGGATCGGTGACGTCAACCAGATCGACGGTGAAGCTTTCGAAATCATCGTGATCGTGGCCGTCTTCATCGTCAAGGTGCGAGCGCCGGTTGTCGACATCGTCTTCGGCGGCGGCGCGTTGACCCAGCAAGACGTTGATATCGACCGCGGCATTGACCGCATCAATGGTCTTGACGCCGGGGCGCAGATCACCGGCGACGACGTCGCGGACCCTGGCCATGGCGACTTCATCGACAACATCGGTCTTGTTGAGAATGACCAGGTCGGCGGCCAGCAACTGGTCGGCGAAGATTTCTTCCAGCGGATTATCGTGTTCCGGCGTGCCGACGGTATCGGGATTGTCGGCAAAGCGATTATCGGCAACGGCGGCACTGTCGATCACCGCGACGACGCCATCGACGGTGACGCGCGACCGCACTTCCGGCCAGTTAAACGCCTTGACCAACGGCTTGGGCAGAGCCAGTCCGGACGTTTCAATAACAATGTGATCGGGCGGGTTGTCACGTTCGATCAAACTTTCCATGGTCGGCACGAAATCGTCCGCCACGGTGCAGCAGATGCAGCCATTGGCCAGTTCGATCACATCACCGACCTCGCAACCCTCGATACCGCAGCCTTCGGTCAAATCACCATCAACACCCAGATCGCCGAATTCGTTGATGATCAGCGCAATGCGACGGCCACCGGCATTTTCAAGCAGGTGTCTGATCAGCGTCGTCTTGCCGGCGCCCAGAAACCCGGTGATGACGGTGGCGGGAATTTTACTCACGATTGGCTGTTTCCTTTTATTTCTACAGGTATTCCGGCAGTGACCAACACGACCCGGTCGGCAATCGCCGCGATGGACTGATTGGCCGCGCCCAGAGCATCGACGAAGCGTCTCGCCAGTGCGTTGTCGGGAATCACCCCCAAGCCGGTTTCGTCAGACACAATGACTACCGGAGATGTAAGCCTTTCCAGCGTCTGCGCAAGGATTTTTACTTCCACCTCTACATCGCAGTCGGCCCCCAGCAAATTGGCTATCCACATGCCAAGGCTATCAATCAGTTGCGGACGGTCCGGGCCATCATTGGCTTTAAGCGCTGAAACCGTGTTGACGTATTCTTCGACCGCCGTCCAGTTGTCGCCCCGGCGCGCCCGATGCTTGGCAACACGGTCGGCCATTTCATCGTCCAGCGCTTCGCAGGTGGCAATATAGACCGCCTCGCCATCGCCAATCAGGCTTTCAGCGTAGGCACTTTTGCCGGACCGTTGACCGCCCAGAACCAGTGTTACATGCGCCATTTAATTCGTTCCCGTCCCCACCGGCGGCAGGTTTACGCCAGCGACACGCCAGACCCCGCCCTGACCCTGAAATATCCCCTCGGCAATATGGTCGAGCCGGGTCAGGGTCAGATTATCAACCGTCACCGCCAAGGCCTTCAAGGGTTCCGTTTCCAGCGCCATCGACACCGCCGCACGAATGACGCCGCCATGGCTGACCGCGATGATGTCGCGCCCGCCATGTTGTGCGTTCAATCGCCCAACCGCTGCCGTTACGCGGGATTGCAAATCAGCAAAGCTCTCTCCGCCCGGCGGCGCGCTATATCCCGGATTGTCCCAGAACGCCTTGTACTCAGCCGTTTCCTCCGCGTGCAGCTGATCCCAGCTTTTCTGCTGCCAGTCGCCAAAGTTTTGTTCGGCTAGGTCCGGCTCGACAATATAATCCGGTGCCGTCAGACCGGCATCGCGAATGGCGTTGGCGGTTTCTGTCGTACGATTTAGATGACTGGTGACCCAGACCGCATCGCCGGGCAGCATTGCCGCCAGGGCGGAAAAGGCGGCACTGTTCGAGGTGTCGCACGACACATCCTTTTGCCCATAGATTTTGCCATCATGATTGATCACCGGAGCGTGTCGCACCCACCACCAGCGTGTTGAAGTGCTTGCCATCAGCCGAGCATTGCCGAAACGGTCAACAGGATGGCGATCTCCACGACCTGACTGATGCTGCCCAACACATCGCCGGTATGGCCGCCGATTTGACGCTGGGCCAGCCAGCCCATGGCGATTGCCAAAGCAACACCTGTGGCAAGAACCATCCAGCCCACCGACCCGAGCAGCGCGAAGGCGACGGCGGCAGCGATGGCAAGCGCCACGGCAACGGATTCAATGGACGGCTTTCCAGCCGACGCCCCAAGGCCGTCTTTACGGGCCGACGGCATTTGGTAAAGGGCGGCGACCATCAGGCTGCGCGATACCACGGCCGAGACAATCAGTGCCAATGCCGCTGTTCCGGGACCGGCCATGCTGGCCAGCGCCGCGGCACGAATGGCGACGGAAAATATCAGCGCCAGCACACCGTAAGCACCGATGCGGCTGTCGCGCATAATCTCCATTTTCGATTTCGCGTCACCGCCGCCGCCAAAGCCATCGGCGACATCGGCCAGAGCATCTTCGTGCAGGGCGCCTGTCACAAGAACGCCGGCGGCCAGCGCCAGCAAGCCGCAAGTCATCGGATACAGATCAAGCCATGTGGTCCCCGCCATCAGCACGCCACCGGCAATGGCCCCGACAATCAGGCCGATGACCGGGAAACTCCAGGCAACGGCAGCCAACGGACGGGGTTCATCGGTGTCGGGCACCGGCACCGGCAGGCGGGTCAGGAAAACCATCGCCGTTTGCACATCACGGAGCCAGGCCGTAACGATATCGATATTTTTTTCGGCGTTTGCCAAGCTTCAAATCCTGTAATTTCAGGGTGTGCGCCAATCGGATTAGCTTATAGGGTAGTCGGCTCGCAAATGAAACGGCAAGCTCTGTTCACTTAAAGGAAATACTCCGTGCCTGCTTCTCCACAGCTCGATACCCTTGATGACATCCGCCGCATGATGGAACGCCTGCCTGGCCCTGACCTGGAGGCTGGCGAAGCAGCCGAGGCACGCGAGCCCCAACTGACGAAGCCGCCGGGGTCTCTGGGGCAGCTTGAAAAGCTTAGCCGCTGGCTGGCCGAATGGCAGGGCCGTCATCCACCGACCATGACAAACGCCCACGCCCATGTCTTTGCCGGCAACCACGGTGTTACCGCACAAGGGGTGTCGGCCTATCCAGCAGAAGTCACCCATCAGATGGTCGCTAATTTCGAGGCCGGTGGCGCCGCCATCAATCAGATTTGCAAGACCTTCGATATCGAACTTGCCGTCGATGCGCTGGACCTTGATACGCCGACCGCCGACTTCACCCAAGGTGCCGCCATGAGCGAGGAAGAATGTGTTACCGCCATCCGACGCGGAATGGCCGCTGTCGAGCCGGGAATGGATATCCTGTGTCTGGGCGAGATGGGAATCGGCAACACCACGACGGCGGCTGCCATTTGTCACGCGCTGTATGGTGGCGATGCCGCTGGGTGGACCGGGCCGGGCACCGGCATATCGGGCGAAGCGATGACGGCCAAGGCCCGTGTCGTTGCCGACGCTGTCCGGCTGCACGCCGATGCCGACGGGCTTGATGTTATGCGTTGTGTCGGCGGGCGCGAACTCGCCGCCATCGCAGGCGCGGTTATCGCCGCCAGACAATTAAGGGTGCCGGTCCTGCTCGACGGATATGTTTCGACAGCAGCAGCCGCGGTGCTTGAAGCGGCCCTGCCCGGCAGTCTGAACCATTGCCGTGTTGGTCATGCCTCAACCGAACCGGGTCACTTGAAACTGCTGGAGGCTCTGGGCCATCGTCCGCTGCTGGAAATGGACATGCGCCTTGGCGAGGCATCGGGCGCGGCGCTCGCCGTCGGCCTGTTGAGAGCCGCATGCAATTGTCATTCGGGGATGGCAACCTTCGCCGAAGCCGGGGTGACAGACAAAGATTAAGCGCAAGCGCTAAATCCTGCCCCTCAGTCGCCGGGCGGGGCTATTCGCCCCTTGGCTTTCACCGAACGGTCGGCGGCCCGCAGTCGCGGGCTTGTAAGAATCTAACTCCTGTAAAAATTAAGGGCGGACTTCCAGATTCCTCGCCGTCGAAGGCGCGCCTATAACCCTTCCTCTTCTTCGGCTTCTTCTTCCGAGCGCTCCATCCGTCGTTTCAGGCGCAACAGTTCGCGCCGCCGGTTATCTTCGGCAATCAGGCTTTCGACAAAATGCCCTTGAAACAGGCCGATGCCGATGGACTGGCCGAAGTCGATGGCCTCGCGATTGTCGACCCTGCACATGATAACCCGGCTTGGCCCCGCTTTCTTGACCATGGCACGCATATTTTTGTGCATGTCAGGGCCACCATCGACCATCGCCGGATTCCACATCAACTTGATCAAATCGACGCCAAGGCGTTCGCGATCCATCATCGGCATGGTTTCGTAGCTCAATCCGTCAAGACACACCCGATAGCCTTTGTCTTGAACGTATTCACGCGCAAACAGGAAAGCGCCCAGGTCGGACAGCACATCGACGTTCTGTAATTCGATGATCATCGAGCCGCGTTTCGAAGCCGCAATATTATCGTCGAAATCCTGAAACTCCTTCGACAACAATGTCGCCACATTGACATTGAAGCTGATGTCGCCACTGATGGCGACGGCATCGGATTTCAGTAGCAACGACAGGACCCGGAGGTCCAGTGCCTCTGTCAGATGCTGGAACAGCCAGCGATTGGACATCAGGTTGGTGCCCGGTGTCAGGGTCTCGCGCAAATCGGTGATGGAGATAAACATTTCGCTGAATGACTGCTCGGGGATCATCTGACGATCAACGCCACAGACAAACTGTCTTCGCATCAGGTTTGATAAGTCGGCCCTTTCCAGCACCGCTTCAACACGGGCGAGAATTTCCGGCGTCATCGGATCGCCTTCCTTCTGGCGCGTCTTCAGGGCGCTGCGGGCATCCATGCGGGTTTGCTGTCTGGATTTGCTCGCTTCCTCGACCTTCATGATGTTCTGAACAAGCTTCAGAACTTCTTCATATTGGTCTTCGGCATCATACCAGGTGGAAAATCGGTTCTCGTTCGGCGGTTCGTCTTCCAACATGGGGTCGTCGCTGAACAGAAAGCGGACCTTCTGGACAACGGTTTCCGTCTGCGCCGTGGCGTTATCGGTGAAAAAAAAGAAAATGTCGTTGTTCTTTAATGTGAACAGCTGACCGAACATCCCCTGAATCAGATTCTCGAACCCGTTAACGGCGGCCTGAACATGATGCTCACGACGGTTATAGGGTTTCAGCTTGGATAAATGCAGGTGCACGATCTTGCGGTTTTCCCGATGTTCGTCGAGACGCTGCAAATAATCGAGCAGCAGCTTTTCCTGTGACGGCACATGTTTCGATGCTTTATCGGGCTCGGCCATCAAATGATTCCCTTAACGACCATCGCCTCGACGACGGTGTCAATGTAATAGCCCTGAAAACGATTAATCCCCAATGACAAGGCCCAAACGATGGCATCCTCTGAATCGGTGCGCCCCAAAATAATGTTTTCCGCGCCGACGCTCTTGACCACCGTACGCATATCATCAGTGCGACCCTCCTCGCCCTCGGCCTCGAACTCCTGACCCCAACTGATCTTCACCAAATCGGCTTCAAGCATGGCGGGATCAAAGAACTGCAGGGCCAGCGGGCTGAGGCCGTCGATCAAAACGCGATAGCCATTATTCTGCAAAAGATCCCGCGCATTCTTGTAAGCAGCCATATCGGCAAAGATATCGACCATCTGCAATTCGATAATGACCTTGTTCGTGCCCTCGCCAACTTTTTGGTGGAAGTACTGGAACTCGCGGCCAAGTACCGTCGAGATATTCAGGTTCAGGCTGATCGAATCTGCGAGGTTCGACAGATCGCGCGCTGCCAGAACGGACAGCAGTCGCCTGTCGACGGTTTCCGTCAGGAACTGAAACAGCCACTGGCTGCCGAATAAATTGACGTTCGGTGCAACACGTTTTTGCAGATCGCTCATGGAAACATATTGTTCACGGAACATCACATCGCCCTTGGCGCCGGGGAGCATGACAACGGCAGTTTGTTCCCGGATCAGATCTTCGATCATCACCGATTGTAACTTCTGGCTGATCTCGCCAGCGGTCTTGGGGCCCAAACGTTCCCCGGGCAGGGCATTGGGGGACCGAATTTCATCCTCACGGCGTTTTTGTTCCGCCGCTTCGACGGCCAGGACATTGGCTTTTTCAACGAAGGTGGAAAAATCCCCAATCTGGGACAGATCGTACCAGGTGGTGAACTTGTCATTAATGGATCCGTCTTCGCTATCGGTCAGCGGGTCCTCGCTGAACAACTGGCGAACCTTGTGAATGACCGGGTCCATTTCCTCGACCGGTACTTCGTGACACATCAGGACAAAGTCCAGAGACGACATTTTGTACAGGGTCGCCTCGAAATTGCTGAGCAGGTTATCGAAAGCGCGCGCCGCAATATCCAGATAATGCTTTTTTCGGTTGGCGGGCCTGAGCTGCGAGGTGTGAAACAAGACAACGTAGTAGCCGTTGCTGTCGTCTTCGAGCGCGCGCAGCCGGTTCAGCAGCAATGTCTCTTCAGACATTGGCTCCATCCCTGAATACGTCATTGTCGTCTCTGTCTGAGCCATTTTTTGTGCTCGAACTCCCAACGAAACTCATAAACCTGCCAAATTACAGGATTACATGTCGTCTAGGCTAAGGACTAAGCGTTAATAGTCGATTATCAAACACCCATGCCCCCTGACCGTGTGATATGTCATCATATTGCCTGATATGACCGCCACACAACACAACAAACCCCACCCGACAGTCCCCGATGGACGCCGTATTTATGCGATCGGGGACATCCACGGCCGCCTTGATTTGCTCATCCGTTTGCTCGGCCTGATTACCGATGACGCCGATCGTCGGCCTGGGCCTGACAATGTTCTGGTGTTTCTTGGCGACTATATCGATCGCGGCCCTGATTCGCGTGGGGTTCTGAATGTATTATCCGGGCCCATGCCCGATGGTTTCAGCGGCATTTTCCTGAAGGGAAACCACGAGGACATGGTGCTACAGTTTCTTGATGGTGCTGACCCGTCGGGCATGTTTCTGGCCAATGGCGGGGATGCGACGCTGGAAAGCTTTGGCACATCGGCTGTCGGTACGATCCCCGACGAGCATCTGCGGTTCATAAACGGGCTTCAATTAAGCCATGTGGAAGGCGATTACATATTTGTCCACGCTGGTCTTCGACCCGGTATCAAAATTGAAGACCAGACAGAAACCGACATGATGTGGATTCGCGACAGGTTTACCCTGTCCAAAATGACTTTCGAGAAGATGGTCATCCACGGCCACACCATTAATACCAAGCCGCAGATTCGAAACAACCGCATTGGAATCGATACCGGCGCATGGAAGACGGGCGTGCTGACGTGCCTTGTTCTGGAGGGTGAGGAAAGACGTTTCCTCTCTACCTGAGACAATGCTAAGTTCCCCACCGAATTCATACTCCTTGATGGGACCGGCTTAGCCAATGACCACACGTAAAAAAATTCTGATTACCGGCGGCGCCGGATTCCTGGGCTCACACCTGTGCACCCGTCTCATCGACGAAGGCAACGAAGTTCTGTGTGTCGATAACTTCTATACCGGCACCCGGGACAACATCCTGCATCTTTTGGACAATCCGCATTTCGAGGTCGAACGCCACGACGTTACCTTCCCGCTGTATGTGGAAGTCGACGAGATTTACAATCTGGCATGCCCGGCCTCGCCCATTCATTATCAAAACAACCCGGTGCAAACGACCAAGACCAGTGTCCACGGTGCCATCAACATGTTGGGGCTGGCGAAACGCACAGGTGCGAAAATCTTTCAGGCATCGACCAGCGAGGTTTATGGCGACCCGGAAGTCCACCCGCAGACCGAAGATTATCGCGGCAGCGTCTCGACGACGGGCCCAAGGGCTTGTTACGACGAAGGCAAGCGCTGCGCCGAAACCCTGTTTTTCGATTACCTGCGCCAGCACGACATGCGCATCCGCGTTGCCCGCATTTTCAACACCTATGGGCCCCGCATGTTGCCCGATGACGGCAGGGTGGTTTCCAACTTCATTGTGCAGGCGCTGCAAGGCGATCCGCTGACCATCTATGGCGACGGCATGCAGACACGCTCGTTCTGTTATGTCGATGACTTGATTGAAGGCTTCGTCCGGCTGATGAATGCGCCCGACGATGTGACCGGGCCGATGAACCTGGGCAATCCCGGCGAATTCACCATTCGCCAGCTGGCCGAAAAAATTCTCGAAATGACCGGATCAAAATCCGAACTGGTCGAAAACCCGCTGCCTATTGACGACCCGACCCAGCGGTGCCCAAACATTTCATTGGCGAAAGAGCAAATCGACTGGCAGCCGACGGTGGCGCTGGAAGAAGGCCTCGAGAAGACAATCTCTTACTTCAAAGAAGTTATTTGAAGTAAGATTCTTTTTGCCCCTCAATCGCCGTGCGGGGCTATTCGCCCCTTGGCTTTTTGGTTCACTGGAAGTCAAAACAAGTTTGGCAACAGGAACTGTATTTTTAAAAGCCTGACTTCCAGAGATCTCGCCGCGTAGCGCGATAAAAAAAGGGTGCGCTAAGCCTGAGCCTGATAGACCTTTTGCGCCCAGCCACGCAGGCCTCTGTCTCCGCTTGAATCTCCCGACATCCATTCGCGCACCGGCACGAAAAACCCGGTCTTCGGACGATTAAGCACGGCATTGGGCAGCGGCGTCGCAGGTGTCGTCGCCATCGCCCGCTTGTCCGGGCCATTGCCACCGGCAAGACCGCCAGCGAGACCGGCAAACAAGGGCCTGTCGATAAGCGGCACCCGGATTTCCAGCGAATGCGCCATCCCCGCCCAGTCCGCATCGCGCAGCAGCTGACCACGCATGTAAAAATTCATTTCCAGTGCCGCGACCTTGCCTGCGTCAGCCGGAACCGGGGACTGGCAGTCATCAAGCCGGGCAAGGACATCAAGTTCCTGCAATCCGGCTCTGGCAAGGTCCGCATCAAGCACGCCCTTGATTCCGGCTTCCAGTTCCCACGGCATATACAAGGCGCGTCTGAGCAAATAGGCATCGCCGATGCGGGTACCGTATTCCATCAGACCTGCAGCCTTTGGCGGCATTCCCAACGCAGACAACGGCTGGACCAGGCTTCGCAAAGCGCGTCCCAGTCCGGCACCGCCCGGCACCCGCGACATCCGTCTGCTCAGCGCCGGGATTTGCTTAAAGCCGTCGTAGCCCCGGAACAATTCGTCGCCGCCGGCGCCTGAAATCGCCACCTTCAATCCTGCCCGGGCGGCGGCTTTGGCAACGAAATAAGTATTCACCCCGTCGATGCTGGGCTGATCCATGACGTCGAACACGTCGTCCAGGTCATCGCGAAAATCTGTGCCGGCCACACGCACCGTATGCTGACGCGTGCCGTAACAATCGGCTACCGCTTCGGCCAGCGGCACTTCGTCGTTTTCAGTTCCGGCGAACTCATCAAAGCCCAGCGTCAGGGTATCGAGACTGGCGCCTTTGATTTCCGAGGCAAGCCCGACCAGCGTTGCCGAATCGAGGCCCGCTGATAAAAACACCCCGACAGGCACATCGGCGACCAGATGGTGGGCGACGCTGTCGCGCAACAACGCACCAAGGTCGGTCGCCCCGGATTGCATGGCCTCGGCTTCCGCCAGACTGTGAGAAATATCGAAGTACGCGGTTTCCCTTTCCGCCCCGCCGCCATCGATCCACAGTGTGGTTCCTGCGGGCAGCGCCTTGATATCCTTGTACAGGCTCAAGGGTTCCGGGACATGGCCGAACAGGAAGAATCCGGCGTGGGCAGCGGGATTTTCCGATGGTGTCGCCCGACCCATGGCACCCAAACCGGCCAGCAGTGCCTTGACCTGGGAGGCGGCAAACAGGGTCTTGCCGTCATCCATGTAATACAGCGGCTTGATGCCGAACGCATCGCGGCCCAGCAACATGCCGCGCTTTTCTTCATCCCAGATGGCGAAGGCAAACATGCCGCGCAGGTGTCTGACCATGTCGGCACCGTCGCGACGGTACAGATGCAGCAGCACTTCGGTATCGGATTGGGTTTTGAATTCCTGACCCTGATCCTGAAGTTGCTGACGCAGGGCGCGGAAATTATAAATTTCACCGTTATAGGTAATGTCGATGCGTGGGCCGCCATCGGTCAGGGACATGGGCTGCGCCGCCCGATCATCAAGATCGATAATCGCCAGCCTGCGATGGGCAAGGCCGACCCGGCCATCGCCGGACACCCATGAACCCTCGGCGTCGGGGCCACGGCGGATCATGCGCGCATTGCACGCCGCCAACGCCGCCTCGTTCACAGGGGGGGCATCGCCACTGTAGGCATATATTGCTGCAAGACCGCACATGCCTTAGCAAATACCCGACGCGAAGGGTCCTGACCAGCATTTCATCGGCTTTTTGATCAGCCCTGTGCGTGTTCCTGATAGTAGGATTTGAATTCTGCGTCAGCCTTGATGACGTCTTCAAACAGATAAAAGATCAGATCTTCCAAAGAGGATTCGATGACATTCTTGTCGGTTTCTTCCTTTGCGATCTTCAAGGCCTTGCTGACGAGATCCAGCAAATGGCTGTGCGATGCCTCGTGAGCTTCCACCCGCGGGAAATCAATCGACATCAGGATTGCCTCTTCCCGCTTGAAGTGCTTTTCCGCCAAATCGTAAAACGTGTCGCACAGTTCCCGATAGCGATCCATATCGCCGTCTTTAAAGGCCGCCTGAATGTCCGTGACAGTATCGACAAGCTGACGATGGTCTTTATCGATTTCCTTAATTCCCGTCTCGAAAGACTCAAGCCAACGAATTTTCATCATCTATTTAATCCCTGATATCGAATGTACCGCCATACGATTTCACAGTACTTTAGAAATCTTACAAAGCCATGACAGAAAGAAATTATTAGCCAGCGTCTCGATATTATCATGCGGTCTTTGCATCGGCGGCTGAAATCAGAGTAAAACATTGCAATGAAACAAGTTATTCAAAGCGCCAGAACCGGAAAGCTGAAGCTTACCGAGGTCCCCGCCCCGGAAGTTCGCGCCGGACATCTGCTCGTCGCCACCCGTGCGTCACTGATATCGGCAGGCACGGAAAAAATGGTCGTCGATTTCGCCCGCAAAAGCCTTGCCGGGAAAGCCCGCCAGCGCCCGGACCTGGTCAAGAAAGTCATCGACAAGGTCAAACGCGATGGCCTTGGTGCGACGCTGCGCGCCGTACTCGCCAGACTGGACGAGCCGCTGCCGCTGGGATATTCGCTGGCCGGTGACGTGATAGCCGTCGGCGAGGGCCTTGAAGGAAAATTCCGCGTCGGCCAACACGTCGCGTGTGCCGGAGCAGGCCTTGCCAATCATGCCGAACTCAACGTCGTTCCGGCGAGCCTGACAGCGCCTGTTCCCGACGATGTCGATTACGAAGAAGCATGCTACGGGACGCTGGCCAGCATCGCCCTGCATGCGGTTCGCAATCTGGACGCCAAGCTTGGCGAGAAGGTCGCCGTTATCGGAACCGGTTTGCTCGGCCAATTGATTGTCCGGCTGTTGGTTTTGTCGGGCGTTCGCGCCATGGCGCTGGATTACAACCCGGAACGCCTGAAGCTGGCCAAGACATTAGGGGCCGATGCGGCGTTTGATTTGTCGCAAGACGGCATCGAAAATTTCGTGCAGGGGGAAACCGGTGGCCTTGGCATGGACGGCATTATCATTTCGGCGGCGACCGAGTCGTCTGAGCCGTTTCAGCTTGCCGGAACCATCGCGCGTGACCGGGCACGGGTTTGCATGGTCGGGATGACCGGCACCGAATTTCCGTATCGCGAGTTCATGCAGAAAGAGCTCAATCTGGTGGTCTCGCGGTCTTACGGACCCGGCCGCTACGACCCCGACTTTGAAGGCCGCAACATTAAATACCCGGAAGGCTGGGTGCGCTGGACCGAGACCGAAAATCTGGCCGAGTGCGTGCGCCTGATGTCGCCGTCCCTGCCGGTGCGTCTTGATGTCGGCCTGCTGACCACGCACAAATATGCGCTTGATGATGCAGAGAATGCGTACGCCATGATCACCGGCACCAACGAGCCGCATCTGGGCGTCGTCCTTACCTATCAGGCAAAAGAAATTGCGCCGAAACCGTCGTTCCCGGCGGCATCGGAAAATTCTGACGGACGCTGCGTTCTGGGCGTTATCGGCGCCGGTGGATTTGCCCGCTCGGTATTGTTGCCGCAGCTGAAAAAAATGGATGGCGTCACCCTGCACTCAGTGGCCACACGGCGCGGCGCATCGGCCGAAAAGACCGCCGAGGGATTTGGCTTCAAGCACGCCAGCACGGACACAAGTGCCATACTCGACAACCCGGACATCAACGCGGTGCTGATCGCCACCCGTCATGACAGCCACGCCAGCCTGACCGCGGCTGCCCTGGCGGCCGGAAAATCGGTGTTGGTGGAAAAGCCACTGGGCCTGGACCGTGATGGCATTAATGCCGTGATCGAAGCGCGCAACGAATCGGACGGGTTTTTTCAGGTCGGCTTCAACCGACGTTTTTCCGGCATGACGCAAAACCTGAAGCGCCGCCTTGATGGCAAGTCCGGTGCCAAGTTCGTGGTCTTGCGCATCAATGCCGGGCAAGTCCCGGCTGACAGCTGGATACAGGCGGCTGACGAAGGCGGTGGGCGTATTCTGGGCGAGGTCTGCCACTTCGTCGATCTGGCCCGACATCTGATCGGATCAGAGATTGTCTCGGTGCAGGCCGATGCTGCCGGCAGCAGTGATACCAGCAACACCTGTGACGATGTCGCCATTACGCTGCACTTCGCCGACGGCTCGCTGGCGACCATTGCCTATACCAGCATGGGCGACACATCGGTGTCGAAGGAACGCATCGAGGCCTATGGCGGTGGCGCGGTCTACACCATCGACAATTTCCGCAGCGCATCCTTCACCGACAACGGCAAGACCGAAACATCGTCCAGTGGACAGGACAAGGGCTTCAAGGGTTCGTTGAAAGCCTTTGTCGATGCGGTCAGGAGCGGTGGCACACCCCCCATCGACGAGGCTGAGCTGATAGAGACCTCGCTGGCCACCATCGCGGTACTTGAATCCCTGCGTGACGGACGGCGCGTCGACCTTTAGGTTCTAGGGTCTAAACTCACTTTTTTTGTGAGCTTTGGTTTGAGCAGAAATGCCGCGAGATTAGGAATTTGACCGAAGGACATGTAGACATATTCGAGGGCATAATGACGCAAGCTAGCGGCATTTATGCCAAATCCCGTTCGGGACGGCGCTCTTTTTTCGCCGGACGTTGTCCCGAAATCCTTGTGATGATGGCATCACTGCAGTTTTAGCTCCTAGTCCGGCAAAAAAATGGCTCCCGCGAAAGCCACATAATAAGTGAGTTTGGACCCTATTAATGGATTCTGCAAAATTCCTTTCCGAACAATTCAGCGCCCATGCTGGCGTTATCGACGCCACTCGCGAGGCCATCGCCGAGCCCTTCGCCCGGCTGCTTGAGGCGGCGGCATCGTCCGTTCGCAACGGTGGCAAGGTTGTTTTCTTCGGCAATGGCGGCAGTGCGGCAGATGCCCAGCATCTGGCTACAGAGCTGGGCGTACGTTACATCACCGACCGCGATCCCATCGCAGCCATTGCGCTAACCACCGACACGTCAAGCCTGACCGCCATCGGCAACGATTTCGGCTTCGATGAATTGTTTGCCCGGCAGGTTCAGGCCCTTGTTAATAAGGGCGATGTGGTCATTGGCCTGTCGACATCGGGCAACAGTGAAAATGTCGTTCGTGGTTTAAGTAAAGCCCGCGACTTAGGCGCTTTTACCTCGGCCATGACCGGTAATGGCGGAGGCCGACTGGCCGACCAGACCGATGCGCTTATCGCCGTGCCGTCGACAGATACTGCCCGAATTCAGGAAATGCACATTCTTGTCGGACATTCATTTTGCGGTGCACTGGAACAGGAGCTCGGCTTGATATGACCGATCGCAGCCGCCTGATTTCCCTGATTGAAGCCACTGCCAATGCAAAAGTCGTCTGCGTCGGTGATGTCATTCTGGACCATTTTCATTATGGTTCGGTCGAACGGATTTCGCCGGAAGCGCCGATCCCGGTCCTGAAGCTGGATCACGAAGACACCATGCTGGGCGGTGCCGGAAATGTGCTCAGGAACCTCGCCGGACTGGGTGCCGGGGTCAGTTTCCTGTCTGTCGTCGGCAAGGACCATGACGGGCGCAGCGTCGAGCGCCTGCTTGCGGATATTGGCGTCACCGACACCCCCATCGTTGATGAAAACCGCCGTACATCGGTCAAGTCCCGTTTTCTGGCCGGAGGCCAACAAATGTTGCGCACCGACCGCGAGACCGTTTGTGACTTAAGCGAGGACCAGCAGAAAGAATTGATTGATGCCGCCACGGCGGCCATGACGGACGCCCGGGTGCTTGTGCTATCGGATTATAAAAAGGGCGTGCTCAGCAAAAACGTCATCCAGGCATTGATCGCAGCGGCGCGGGCGGCCGATGTGTTTGTTGTTGTCGACCCCAAGGGAGCCGATTTTTCTGCCTATAGCGGTGCCGATGTCATCACCCCGAACCGGCATGAACTTCTCGATGCGACAGGCATGCCGACGAATAGTGATGAAGAGGTTATCGCGGCTGCCCGCCATTTGATCGACACATTCAGTTTCGGCGCGGTACTGGCGACCAGAAGCAAAGACGGCATGACACTTGTCGAAGATGGGGATTCAGTGCGTCACATGAAGGCCGAGGCCCAGGACGTGTTCGATGTGTCGGGCGCGGGCGACACCGTCGTTGCGACCCTGGCCGGGGCCATTGCCGCCGGAGGGGATCTCGGCGAAGCAGCCGAACTTGCCAATATTGCCGCCGGAATCGTTGTCGCCAAGGTCGGCACCGCCGTTGCCTATTCAGATGACATTATCTCATCCCTGCACCATCTCGACATTACCCGCGCCGAGGCCAAGGTGCTTGCCTTGCGGTCGGGTGTTGAGCGCATTGATGCATGGCGACGCAGCGGTGCCACCATCGGCTTTACCAATGGCTGTTTCGATCTGTTGCACCCCGGACATGTATCGCTGCTGGAGCAGTCAAAGGGTGCATGCGCGCGACTGATCGTCGGACTGAACAGCGATGCCTCGATCAAACGCCTGAAGGGCGATGACAGACCGGTACAGACCGAGGCGGCCCGGGCCGCCGTGCTGGCGTCGCTCGGTTCCGTCGATATGGTCATTATTTTTTCCGAAGACACGCCGATCGACCTGATCGAAGCAATCCGCCCGGACGTTCTGGTCAAGGGGGCGGACTACACCGTCAATACCGTCGTCGGTGCGGACCTGGTCCAGTCTTATGGTGGTCGGGTCGAACTGTTCGCGCTGGAACCGGGTCACAGCACGACGGCAACGATTGCCCGTCTCGCTGGTGAAACCTGCTAAAAATCTATCTGAAGAAACTTTTCACGGCATCCCAGAAACCACCGCCATCTGATTCCTGCGATCCATCTGAGCCCGGTATTTCATCGCCTTTTTTAGGGGACACGAAAGCATGGGCCGGGGTCTTGGCGTGGGCCGCAGCCATGAAATCCCGCCAGGCACGAGCCGGCAACCCGCCGCCGGTAACATTCTTCATCGGGGCCGAGTTGTCGTTGCCCATCCACACGCCAGTAACCAGGTCGGCACTGTAGCCAACAAACCAGGCATCGCGGAATTTCTGACTGGTGCCTGTTTTACCCGCCGCCGGGCGTTTCAGGGCGGCGGCCTTGCCGGTGCCACCCTTCAATGTGCCCGCCAGCATCTTGCTCATGGCTGCGGCGTGACTTCCCGACATCACCCGGCCGGGACCGGAACCCTGACGCCGGTATAAAAGCGCGCCTTTGCCATCGCGAATTTCCTCGATGCCGTGGGCCCAAACCCCGTTGCCGCCATTTGCGAACGCGCCATAAGCCGCCGTCAGTTCCATCAAGGTCAGTGAGCTGGAGCCAAGCGCCAGACTGGGAGCGGTCGTTAAATCCGCAGTGATCCCAAGCCGTTTGGCAACCGCAATGATGCGTTTGTGGCCCGCCTTTTGGCCGACCCTGACGGCCACTGTGTTGATTGATTGTGCCAGCGCATCAGACATGCTGATCTTTCCTGAATACTTTCTGGAAAAGTTACGCGGACTCCAGCCATCAATGGTCAGGGGCTTGTCGTCGAACGTGTCAGAAGGCTTCAAACCGGCTTCGAGTCCGGCCAGATAGACAATCGGTTTGAACGCCGATCCGGGTTGTCTGACGGCCTGGGTCGCGCGATTGAACTGACTAAGCCCGTAATCGGCACCGCCAACCATGGCCCGGACCGCGCCTGATGGACTGATCGCCAGCAACGCCGCCTGACTGACATTGCTTTTATCGCCCTGTTTTAAAGCCCGGGCGATGGCCCGTTCCGCATCGCCCTGCAAGGCGCGATCCAGTGTCGTCGTTACCGTGATGTCGGTGTCGCCCGGCGACACATAGGACGATATTTGCGACATGATCCAGTCGGAGAAATAGCGCGGGCGGCGTCCGCTTTTGGTCGGCTTCACAGACCCTGATTTTTTCACCTTTCGGGCTTCGGCGTCGCTTAGGTACCCGGCGGCCACCATGTTCGCGACCACCTGTGCCGTGCGTTTTTTTGCCCGTTCCGGATTGGCCACCGGATTGTACCGCGACGGGGCTTTCAGCAATCCGGCCAGCATCGCCGCCTGATAGGTATTCAAACGCGTCGCCGATTTCGAAAAATAGCGCCGCGCCGCCGCTTCAATCCCATAGGCACCGGAACCCAGATACACCCGGTTCAGGTAAATGGTCAGAATCTGATCCTTGTTGAAGCGTCGTTCGAGCCACAACGCCAACAATAATTCCTGCGCCTTGCGCTTCAACGTCCGGTCCGGCGTCAGAAACAAATTTTTGGCCACCTGCTGTGTCAGGGTCGAGCCGCCCTGAACAATGCCGCCCGCCTTCACGTTCGCCCAGGTGGCGCGGCCAAGGCCGACCACATCAAGGCCAAAGTGGTCATAAAACCGACGGTCTTCGGTCGCCAATACCGCCTGCACCATGGCCGGGGGGACTTGATCGAGGCCGACGGCGAGGCCGTGAATTTCACCAACGGTCAACAAGTGGCTACCGTCAGCAGCCAGCAAGGTCACCGTCGGGCGACGGGTGGCGGCCAGTGCGTCATCAATGTCGGGCAGGTCATAGGCGTAAAAGGCAAGCAGACCCAGGACGGCAATGCCGGCCCAGACGACCAGCGCCATAAGGCGAACTAAAACAGGCTTCAGTCCCACGGCGGATATTTACGGCAGCTGGCAACTAAGCATCTTGTGCAGGATGCCGGGTTTAACCTTGCAGCCCTTCAGGTTGGTCCGCCATATTTCGGCCCCGGTGAAGTCGGCATCGGTCAGGTCCGCACCGCGCAGATCGGCCTCGCTCAAATCGACAAAGGACAGCAGCGCAGCTTTTAAGCTGGCGTTCAGCATGACTGTGCCGGAAAGATTAGCGCCGCGCAGATCAACACCGGAAAGGTTGGCGCCGCTGAGGTTCGAATCACGCAGGTCGGCATTGCGCAGATCAAACGGACGCAAGTCCATGTCGCGCATGTCGCAGTTGTTGAGCACGGCGCGCCCGCCCGACGCATCGTTAAGGATTTGCTTGATCGTTTTTGCCTTGGCCATGATCTATCTCCTTTATACGTCCAGGTTGGCGACCTTCAGGGCGTTGGCCTGAATGAAGTCACGACGTGGCTCGACCATATCGCCCATCAGGGTCGAGAAAACTTCCTCGGCATCGTCGGCGTGGCTGACGCGGACCTGCAACAATGAGCGCGCGTTCGGATCAAGCGTCGTTTCCCACAGCTGTTCCGGGTTCATTTCACCCAGACCCTTGTAGCGCTGGATGCCAATGCCCTTGCGGCCAATGGCGGTGACGGTTTCGATCAACGAGACCGGGCCGGTCAAGGTGTGCTCCTTGTCCTTCGATTTCAGCACCCCGTGGCGAGCATAAACCTTTTGCAATTGTCCGGCCAACTTGTCGAGCTTTCGGGCCTCGGCGCTTTGAATGAGCGCCGCGTCGATAACATGGCGCTCCTCGACGCCGCGCAAGGTGCGGGCAAACTCAAGTCCGCCATCATCAAGTACCGAGCCGTGCCAGCCGCGTTCGGCCTCGGTCTCAAGCGCGTCCAGCCTTTTCGCCGCATATTCGGCGACATCGGCGGCGTGTTTGTCATCAGACAGGATATCGGGGTTCAGCGCGCCGAGAATTGCCGCCTGTTCGGTGATCGTCATCGGCACATGGCGCGACAAGCGTTCGAGCAGGTTGGTGACGTCGCGGGCCTCGTCAACGAGGCGCCGCAAATCGGCACCCGCCGTCTGGGTGCCATCGTGGGCGGTAAATACCGCGCCATCATCGATGGCCGACGAGAATAAAAAGTCTTCCAGCGCAGGATCATCTTTCAGATAGACCTCTGACTGTCCGCGCTTGGCACGGTATAGCGGTGGCTGGGCGATATACAGATAGCCCCGCTCGATCAGTTGCGGCATCTGTCGGTAAAAGAACGTCAGCAACAGGGTGCGGATGTGGCTGCCGTCAACGTCAGCATCCGTCATGATGATGATTTTGTGATAGCGGCACTTCTCGACGTTAAATTCCTCGCGCCCAATTCCGGTCCCCATGGCCGCGATCAGGGTGCCGATTTCTGCCGACCCCAGCATTTTGTCAAACCGTGCCCGTTCGACATTGAGAATTTTGCCGCGCAACGGCAGGATTGCCTGGTTCTTGCGATGGCGGCCCTGTTTGGCGGAGCCTCCGGCGCTGTCACCCTCGACAATGAATAGTTCGGATAACGCCGGGTCGCGTTCCTGACAGTCGGCAAGCTTGCCGGGCAACGAGGCTATATCGAGCGCCCCTTTGCGCCGCGTCAGTTCGCGTGCCTTGCGGGCCGCTTCGCGGGCAGCCGCGGCCTCAACGATCTTGCCGATCACGATTTTAGCTTCTGTCGGGTGTTCTTCGAACCACTGATCGAGCTGTTCGCCGACGATGCTTTCAACAACCGGGCGGACCTCTGATGACACCAGCTTGTCCTTGGTTTGCGACGAGAATTTCGGGTCCGGCACCTTGACCGACAGCACGCAGGTCATGCCCTCACGCGCATCATCACCGGTTATGGACACCTTTTCCTTTTTGGCGATACCGCTTGAATTTGCGTAGTTGTTGATTGTTCGCGTCATCGCGCCACGGAATCCGGCCAGATGCGTGCCGCCGTCGCGCTGCGGTATGTTGTTGGTAAAGGGCAGCGTTGTTTCGTGATAGCTGTCGTTCCACTGCAACGCCATTTCAACGACGATGCCTTCTTTTTCACCGGTTGCGACCAGCGGCGCTTCGATCAGGGAATTCTTTGATTTATCCAGATACTCGACGAACGCCTTCAGTCCGCCCTCGTAATGCAGGTCGACGACATTTTCATCGACATGGCGGGCATCGGTCAGGCGCAGATGGACGCCTGAATTCAGGAACGCCAGTTCGCGCAGCCGATGTTCCAGCGTCGCAAAGTCATATTCCGTCATGGTGAAGGTTTCCGTCGAGGCCAGGAAGGTTATTTCGGTGCCGGTCCGGGGACCATCGTCTTTTTCCGCCTTTGGCGCGTCGCCTGTAACCTCCAGTGACTTGACCGTGTCACCGTTTTCGAACCTGACCGTGTGCTCCTTGCCCTCGCGCCAGATTTTCAATTCCAGCCATACAGACAGGGCGTTGACCACTGAAACGCCGACGCCGTGCAGGCCACCCGACACCTTGTAGGAGTTCTGGTCGAACTTACCACCGGCGTGCAGCTGGGTCATGATGACCTCGGCCGCCGATACGCCTTCTTCGGCATGAATATCGACGGGAATGCCGCGACCGTTATCAGAAACCGTGACCGAACCGTCGCCGTTGAGGATCACATCGACGCGGTCGCAGTATCCGGCGAGCGCTTCATCGATGGCGTTATCGACGGCTTCGTAGACCATGTGATGCAGGCCGGATCCGTCATCGGTGTCGCCGATGTACATGCCGGGGCGCTTGCGCACCGCTTCCAGCCCCTTCAGGACCTTGATCGATTCCGACGAATAATCCTCGCCGCCCTCGGTCGCATTCTTCGGCGCTTTTTTACTGGGTTTTTTCTTGTCAGTCATTTTGGGTCACCACGGCATCTTCGACGTTGAAAAATTGTGCATTGCGCTCAAGCGGCGCGAACAGGGTGGTATCAGTTCCGGTCATCCATGCCTGAATGCCGGAACTCAGAATTTCTTTGAACAGGGCTTCGCGGCGCGTCTCGTCCAGATGCGCCGCCACCTCATCAAGCAACAACAAGGGCTTGGAACCCAGCGTCATTTCCTGCAACCGGGCATTGGCCAGCACGAGTGCGATCAGCAGCGCCTTTTGCTCGCCGGTCGAGCACATGTCGGCCATTTCGCCGGTGCCAAGATGGCGAACGGCCATATCGCTGCGATGCGGGCCAACAGCGGCCGAACCGCCAGCGGTATCTTCCGCACGAGAAGCGGCCAGGGCTGCGCGAAATTTATCTTCTGCTGCCAGGGCCGGGCCTTCGGCCAGCCAGCCTTCTATATCGCCGACAATTTCAACACTTGCGCGCGGAAAGGCGCTTTCAGCCGTGCTTTTACCGGACGATATCTGATCCAGTTTTTCCGCCATATCGAGACGGGCCGCGGCAACGGCGACACCCTTGGTGCTCATGGTTTCTTCCAACACCGACAGCCACTGGGGATCGGCGGCGCGCCCTGTTTTCGGATCGCCATGGCGCAACAGTCGAGAGCGTTCGCGAAGCGCGTGCTCATAGGCAGAGACGCGCCCGGCATGCGCTGCGTCGAACCCGAATACCAGCCGGTCGAGGAACCGGCGACGCGCCGATGGCCCCTCGATGAACAACCGGTCCATCTGTGGTGTCAGCCAATGGGCGCTTAGATGCTCGGCCAGCGCCGATTGTGCGCGTGCGGTCTGACCATCAATGTGAACGATGCGCTTTTCGCGCCCGCCATTGCCCATATCGGTGCCGCGCCCGGTGCCGACATCGACAGGGCCTGAGGCGGTTTCAAGTTTCGCCGCCACCGCCCATGGACGTTGTGAATCGTCACCTTCTCCCCGCTCCCGGCGGGACATTTCCGAAAGCCTGGCGCCGCGCAGGCCACGCCCCGGCACCAGCATCGACAGGGCCTCGAGCACATTGGTCTTGCCCGCGCCATTGGCGCCGGTCAGCACGACCGGGCGGCTATCGGGCTCCAGTCTCTGGCTTTGATAACAGCGGAAATCGGTGAGGGTCAGCCGGACGACCGATGCTTCGGGTCCGCGTTCGCTGGCGGCGTTGGCGGCTGGATTCTTTTGGGCCATGCCTTGTGAACGGGTCAGTTCCCTAACTCCTCACGCGCATATATTTTCCGCGCGTTCATACGCGCTCGGGCTTGTTGCGCGTTCATACGCGCATGGGCATCAAAACGTACAACGCGCTGGCGTCGTCGGTTTCGCTGAGGATCGTCGGCGCTGCCGCATCGGCCAGGGTAAAGCGCGCACTATCGCCTTCGATCTGGTGGGTGATGTCGAGCAAATAGCGCGAATTGAAGCCAATTTCGATCTCGTCGCCTTCATAGGCGACTTCTAGTTCTTCCGTGGCCGTGCCGGAATCCGGCGAAGACGCCGACAGCACCAGCGTTCCGCTGTTCAGTGCCAGCTTGATAGCCCGGGATTTTTCCGTCGAGATCGCCGACACGCGGTCGACGGCATCGGCAAATGATTTGCAATCGACAACCAGCACCTTGTCGTTGCCCTCTGGAATAACCCGTTCGTAATCCGGGAACGTTCCGTCGATCAGCTTCGAGGTCAGAATGACGCCTTCGAAGGTGAAGCGGATTTTAGTTTCCGACAGTTCGACGGCGATATCATCGGTGGTTTCTTCGATCAACTTGCGCAGCTCGCCGACCGTCTTGCGCGGCACGATAATGCCGGGCATACCGTCCGCCCCGCTGGGCAACGGGCCTTCGACGCTGGCCAGCCGGTGGCCGTCGGTGGCAACCGCGCGCAGCACAGGGGTGCCGTCCCGGTCAGCGGCATGCAGGTATATGCCGTTCAGGTAATAACGGGTTTCTTCCGTTGAAATGGCGAAGCGCGTCCTGTCGACCAGGCCACGAATTTCGGCCGCCGGCACGCTGAACGAATGGCCCATGTCGCCGCCGGACATGACCGGGAAGTCATCGGTCGGCAGGCAGGTCAGGGTAAAGCGTGAGCGCCCGGACCTGAGCGTCATCTCGCCGTCATCGGCACTTTCGAATTCAATGTCAGAGCCATCCGGCAATTTACGGACGATTTCATAGAGCGTGAGGGCCGGGGCCGTTGTCGCACCCGGCGTCGCCACTTCGGCCGGGACTTGGTCGACAATGTCCAGGTCCATATCGGTGGCGTTCAGGCTTAAGCGCCCGTCACCGGCCTCGATGCGGACATTCGATAAAATGGGGATGGTGTTGCGGCGCTCGACGACGCTCTGCACGTGTCCCAGAGACTTCAGTAAAGCGGCCCGTTCAATGGTGAATTTCATATTTCTGACGTCGTTTCAAAAGTTGGCTTCAAATGGTTGCGTGTGTCGGAGGCACATCGCGTGCCTCTGATAGAGAGCCGCCAACACCCGGTTTTTCGGCTCTGAAAAACCGGTTCGATGACGGCATCGAACATGTCCCCAGGGAATCCCCCCTTGCGGGAATTCATTATATCAAAAGCACCCCGAAGGGTAAGCTTTTTCGACGCCCGAAAAGGCATAAAAAAGTGGCGATTCAGATGGCTGGAAAGGCCCTTGTTTTAAGGGACTTAGGACACTTAACCCTCGAGCATGCGACGCAGCAGCTCGACGTCTTCGGCAAACGATGAATCGCACTCACGCAGCTCGTCAACTTTCTTCACCGCATGCATCACCGTGGTGTGGTCTCGACCACCGAATTTACGACCGATTTCCGGCAGTGACCGGGCCGTTAATTGCTTCGCCAGATACATGGCAACCTGCCGTGGGCGGGCGACGGAACGGGCGCGCCGGGCCGAATGCATGTCCGATGTTCGAATATTGAAGTGCGAGGCCACCCGTTTCTGTATTTCCTCGATGGTCACCCGGCGATCATTGGCACGCAACAGGTCGTGCAGGACTTCCTGGGTCGTCTCCAGCGAGATTTCGCGGCCGACCAGCTGTGAATGAGTGACGACACGGTTCAGTGCGCCTTCCAGCTCGCGCACGTTGGCGGTGATTTTATGGGCCAGGAACTCCAGCATCTTCTGGGGAACCTCGACATTGAACTGTTCAGCCTTCGATTGCAGGATGCCGAGGCGAAGCTCGAAGGTCGTGGCGTGAATATCGGCAACCAAGCCGCTGTTAAGGCGTGATTGCAGACGCTCTTCCATGCCTTCCAGATCAGATGGCGATTTGTCCGCCGACAAGACGATCTGGCGGCCCTGGTCGACCAATGCGTTAAAGGTATGGAAAAATTCTTCCTGGGTCGCGCCCTTGCCACCGATAAACTGGACATCATCAATCATCAGCACATCGACATTACGGAACATATCCTTGAAATCGACGGTGTTCTGTTCCTTCAGCGCCCGGATGAACCGGTACATGAACTTTTCAGCCGACATATAGATGACGGTGCGCTTCGGATCCTGATTACGGATGTGCAAGGCAATGGCGTGCATCAAGTGGGTCTTACCCAGGCCGACGCCGCCATACAGGAACAGCGGATTGAACGGCACCGACGGTGCCTCTGCGACGCGTCGGGCAGCGGCATAGGCAAATTCATTGGGCTTGCCGACGACGAAGTTTTCAAACGTATAGCGACTGTCGAGCGGCGCACTGATGGTTGTGTAGCTGATCTCGGGTGTCGCTGTGTGGGTCTTGCGTTCCGGCTGGGACGGGCTCAACGTGGCCTCGTCGGATGCCGGGACGGAGCGGTCCGATTGCACCGATATGTCCACGCGTTCAATTGTTGAGTCGACAGTTCCCCACAAGTCACCCAGTCGGTCGGCATAATGGGCAATAACCCAGTCACGCATGAAGCGCGTTGGAACGGAAATTCTGGCAACGCCATTGGTGACCGCACGAACGGCCATTGGCTTAACCCAACTTTGGTATGCGGCTTCCCCGATTTCACCACGCAGGCTTTCGCAAACCTCGTTCCAGTGCTCCTCGTTATAAGCCTCGGTCCTGTCGCTCGTCATTCGTCCCTATACCCCTAATGCATGTCCCTTGAGACACCCACCCATTTACGGTCTTTTCGCCGTTCGCCTTTTTCAAGGCCGTTATTACACGGCCCGGCTCTATATTTTTTAAGTTCAAGTGCGGATTATACTGAAACCCGACGCCTGAAAAAAACAACTCTTAAATCAAAACCCGGCCCGAACAAGACTTCTTGCCACCGCGCTTAAGCAACTGCAAAAAACGTTGGCTCGGGAGAGCCCCCAAACAAAACACGTCTATATTTTTTATTTATCTTAGATGTCCGCCTGTTCTTTAATTGGGACATCCATTACCTAAAGCGTTAACTAAAACTACTTAGCGTTAAAGGAAGGTTTGAAACAGTCAAAAAATTAATACTGGCGTATTACTTAAACTTAACTGTGTTCTGGTCGTCCCCCCTCGTTTGCTATGAGCCCAATTTACAGAGCCGAGCGCAGACTTGCAACGGGTACAATTGACGATTCGTGCAAATAAATTTCTTGACACAAACTGTCGTCTCGAGTCCGCGACGTAAAGCGCCCTGTTGGGGGAGCAGGCATGAAAAAAGCCGCCCCCCGAATACCGGAGAGCGGCTTTTTTTGAATCTTTTCGAGAGCCCCGCTGAGGTTTTGCCTTAAGCGGCCATCGCCTTGATGCGAGCCGACAGGCGGGACAGCTTTCTGGACACGGTGTTCTTGTGGTAGATGCCCTTCAAAACACCACGCATCATTTCCGGCTGCGCCGCTTTAAAAGCATCCTGCGCCTTACCCTTGTCGCCACCGTCGATGGCCTCTTCAACCAGACGGATGTAAGAGCGGATACGGGTCCGGCGCACGTTGTTTACTGTTGTGCGGCGGGCGGTCTGGCGGATGCGTTTTTTCGCCGAAGTGATGTTAGCCATGTCGTGTCAATTCCGTGAATTCAGTTTGGCCCCAAATGGGCTCAAGAAGGCGGGTTTATAGTCCCCGCCGAAGGTGCCGTCAAGCCTAGTATCGGATCAGGATCACCCAATCCCGCCTCGTGGGTTTGGAAAATCCTGTGAATCCGATCGACATTTACGGTATCGGGCAGTTTTACCGGGTTTTAAGAATCGCCAAAAGTGATTGGGACAACCCCGGAACTGCCCTTGAAATCCGCCAGCCCGTAACGGCGTTAACTGTTTTTGAACTGCGGCTTGCGCTTCTCGGCGAATGCCGCCATGCCTTCCTTCTGGTCATCTGTGGCAAAGGTGGCGTGGAAAAGCCGCCTCTCGAAGCGAATTCCTTCTGCCAGCGTCGTCTCGTAGGCGCTGTTAACGGCCTCTTTCGCCATCATCACGATCGGCGAAGACAGGTTGGCAATCCCCTCGGCTGTCTTGATGGCATCATCAAGAAGCTCGTCAGCGGCGACAATTCGGCTGGCCAGCCCTGAGCGTTCGGCTTCTTCGGCATCCATCATGCGCCCGGTCAGGCACATTTCCATGGCTTTCGATTTGCCAACGAGGCGGGTCAGGCGCTGAGAGCCCCCGGCACCGGGAATAGTCCCGATGGTGGCTTCCGGCTGACCGAATTTGGCGGTATCGGCGGCCAGGATAAAATCACACATCATCGCCAACTCGCAACCGCCGCCGAGCGCGAAGCCCGCCACCGCTGCAATCACCGGCTTGCGGCAACGGGTGACCCGTTCCCAGCCACTGGTAATGAAGTCCGCGTTATAGGCGTCGGAAAAGGACTGGTCCTTCATTTCAATAATATCGGCACCGGCGGCAAATGCCTTTTCCGAGCCGGTCAGAACAATGGCGCCAATGCCGTCATCAGTCTCGTAATCATCGAGGGCCTGGGTCAGTTCTTCCATCAGTGCCGCATTCAGCGCGTTCAGGGCCTTCGGACGATTGAGTGTAATCAGCCCGACCGGGCCGCGGGTTTCGGTGGTGATGTTGTTGTAAGACATTAAATTGTATCCTCAGAAGGTTAGTTCTTTGCCGGCGACAGGGTGAAGCGGACGGTCAACGGGGCGTCCTTGCCCCTTGCTGTCGCCGCTCCGGGAAACGCCAGCTTCAATATCTCGCCTTCACGTCGAAAGGTATCGGGCGCGTCTTGTTGCCAGCCCAGTTGCGGCAGGGTGGAAGCATAAAATTCCAGCACCGCCTCGCTTGAGACCTTGCCTTCGGCGAAGGACTCGACAATGCGGCCGCTGCCACTGTCGAAAATCATCGAGCCTGTGGTGCTTTCGCTTAAGCCCTTCATCAGGGGCAAGTCATCGATATCCCTGAAAAAGCCCTCGGCAAGGGCTGTGCCGTGCATGAACACAGCAAACAGGGCGGCGATAAAAACGGTGCGGGCGGAATGTTCGTTCATGTTGGTTATTCTAATACCATTATCGCTGCCGCGTCGGGCAATAAAATGTCGACCGACCGGACTGGACGATGCGCCGGACCCCGCCGGTTTTTTCCACCTTGCAATCGCAGCCCGGACAGGCCTTGCCCTGGCACCCGTATACGGCGAAAGAGTGCTGAAAATATCCAAGTTCGCCATCGGTCTGTCGATGGTCGCTGATGGACGATCCGCCGGCTGCAATGGCATCGTTAAGAACCTGGCGAATGGCCGAGACCAATCGACGGGAACGAGCCCCCTGTACCGTACTTGCCTTGCGCTTCGGCGACAGCCCGGCCCGGAACAGGGCCTCGCATACATAGATATTGCCCAACCCTGCGACCACTTTTTGGTCCAGCAATGCCGCCTTGATCGGTGCCTTGCGACCCTTCAGGGCGGCAGCCAGGGCTTCGGCATCGAAATCATCGGACAGGGGTTCGGGGCCAATATCTTTGAGCAGCGCGTGGCTTTCCAGCTCACCGGCATTGGCCAGATCCATAAAGCCGAAACGGCGCGGGTCGTGATAGCGGATCTCGGCCCCGGCATCGGTCCTTATAATAATGTGGTCGTGGGTGGCGGGCGGCGGCATCTGTTTGCTGTCTTCATAGATCCGATAACTGCCCGACATACCAAGATGCGAGATCAACGTCGTTCCGTCATCAAGGCCGATCAGCAGGTACTTGGCGCGACGGGAAATCGTCGTCACCGTACGCCCGGTCAGTCGTTGACCGAACCCGTCGGGCAGGGGAAAGCGCAGGTCGGGCCGCATTGCCTGAGCGCGGGCAATGCGATGGCCTTCGAGCACCGGCACAAGGCCGCGCCTGACGGTTTCAACTTCGGGAAGTTCGGGCATATGGTCTCGATTAATCTTTGTGCCGTCTTAGATGCCCTGAACTGTAGCCTCTTTGCGCCCCTTGGGCTATGTTGCCGATATGAGCCCTGGGAAACAAAACAGCCAATCAGACGAAACCACCCACTTCGGGTTTTCGACGGTCAACGCTGAAGACAAGGCGACGCTGGTCAAAGGAGTCTTTGACAATGTGGCGTCCCGCTATGACCTGATGAACGACCTGATGAGTCTGGGAGTTCATCGTTTGTGGAAGTCGGCAATGATCGACTGGCTGAGGCCGAGCGCCAATATGTCGCTGATCGATGTTGGTGGCGGCACCGGCGATATCGCCTTTCGGTTTCTGAAAAGCGGGGGTGGTGACGTTACGGTCTGCGATATCAACGACGAAATGCTGTCCGTCGGCCGCGACCGGTCGCTGGATAATGGCATCACAAAAGGCATCTCGTGGGTCAATGGAGACGCTGAAAAACTGCCGGTCCCGGATTCATCGTTTGATGCCTTCACCATTGCCTTTTGTATTCGCAACGTCACCCATATTGAAAATGCGCTTAACGAAGCGCGGCGCGTGCTGAAGCCCGGCGGGCATTTTCTGTGTCTTGAATTCAGCCATGTGGCGCTGGCCGGACTGGAAAGCGTCTATGACACATATTCTTTCAAGGTTCTGCCGTGGCTTGGGAAATTGGTCGCCAATGATGCCGAGTCCTACCGCTATCTGGCTGAAAGTATTCGCCGTTTCCCGGATCAGAAAACGTTCGCCACGATGATTACCGAAGCCGGACTGGAACAGGTAACGTATCGCAACCTGTCGGGCGGCATCGCCGCCATTCACTCCGCCTGGCGTATATAGGGTTTCCGGCCACATGCTTCGCGCCCTTAAAAATATTCGCCGTCTGCTGGGCATCGCCCGCATCCTGGCCCGCCACGATGCCCTGTTCCTGCTGGAAAAGCTGGAAGTCGCCGATGCCGCCGTGGTCATCGCCCGGCTGTTTACCCGCAAGGCCCCGGGGCGTCCCGGCGAGCGACTGGCGCGCGCCCTGGAAGAAGCCGGACCCAGCTTTATCAAGCTTGGCCAAGCGCTATCGACGCGGTCCGATCTGCTGGGCGAAGAGTTCTGCAACGACCTGTCGCTATTGCAAGACCGGCTGCCGCCGTTTTCAGGCGATGCCGCCCGGTTGATCATCGAAGAAGAACTGGCCCAGCCCATAGACGCACTGTTTTCCAGCTTCGATGATGTGGCCATTGCGGCTGCCTCCATCGCCCAGGTCCACTTCGCCGTCACCCACGATGGCCACGAGGTCGCCGTCAAGGTGTTGCGCCCCGGTATCGAAGAAGCCTTCAAGCGTGATATCGACCTGTTCTTCTGGCTGGCCGAGTTGATCGAGGCGACGCGACCGGAACTGCGACGCTTGCGCCCCGTTCAATCCATCCGCACCCTGGCCGCCAGCGTCGAGATGGAAATGGATCTGCGCTTCGAGGCCGCCGCGGCATCAGAGCTGGCGGAAAATTTCGACGACGACGATACATTTGTCGTTCCCGCCGTCAACTGGGCCCTGACCAGCCGCCGGGTATTAAGCACTGAACGGGTCACCGGCATTCCCATCGACGACATTGATGCCCTGAATGCAGCCGGACACGACACCCACGCCATTCTTGAAAAGTCATCCAGCACGTTCTTCACACAGGTCTTTCGCGATGGCTTCTTTCATGCCGACATGCACCCCGGCAACATGTTCGTGCGCGCCGACGGGGCGTTGGTTGCCGTCGATTTCGGCATTATGGGACGCATTGACGCCAAGACCCGGCGGCATCTTGGCGAGCTGTTGATGGCCTTCCTGACGCGGGATTACCGTCGCGCCGCAGAGGTTCATTTCGAGGCCGGATGGATACCTGCGGATCAATCTGTTGATACCTTTACGCAAGCCTGTCGATCCATTGCCGAACCTATATTGGACCGGCCTCAAAATGAAATTTCAGTGGCCGATCTGCTGGGTCAATTGTTCTCTATCACCGAGACCTTCCGCATGGAAACCCAGCCGCAATTGTTGTTGTTGCAAAAGACCATGCTGACCGCCGAAGGGACAGGGCGCAAACTCGACCCGAATGCCAATATGTGGGTGCTCGCCCGACCGCTGATCGAAGACTGGGTCATCCATACGCTGGGGCCTGAGGCCCGCTTTGTTGAGGGCGCCGCCGATATCGCAAGCGCCATGCGCCGCCTGCCGGTGCTGCTCGACAACCTGGACAAGGGGGCCGCGGCACTGGCCGATGGTCGTTTGCGGCTGCATCCCGAAACTGTTCGTGCCCTTCGCGGCGAGCAAAAATTTGCCGGTTTGGGCTGGCCCGTAATTGCCGTCGCCGCAGCCGTCATCATTCTTTCCCTCATTCTGTAAACACAGGACTTGCAAGTTATCCGCCGTATCCCTAGATTATCCACAGTTAATTACCGTTAAATGGTTCTGGGACACACAAAAAAGTGGGTAATCGAGTTCTTTTAATCGTTTCCGGTGGCATTGCCGCCGTTAAATGCCCGGACTTGATCCGCCGTCTGGCTGATCGTGGCATTGCCACGCGTTGTGTACTGACGCGCGGTGGCGCTGAATTCGTCACCCCTCTGTCGCTGGCGGCGTTAAGCGGCGACAAGGTTTATGAAGACCTGTTTTCCCTGACCGACGAGAACGACATGGGTCACATCGAGCTGTCGCGAGATGCCGACCTGATCCTCGTCGCCCCGGCCAGCGCCGACATTCTGGCAAAAATGGCCGGCGGACTGGCGACCGATCTGGCAACCACGGCGCTTCTGGCGACCGACAAGCCGGTGATGGTGGCCCCTGCCATGAACGTGCGCATGTGGGACCATGCCGCAACGCGCGCCAACATCGACACCTTGAAAGCGCGTGGCATTAACGTCATCGGCCCCGAAGAAGGCGAAATGGCGTGTGGCGAGTTTGGTTTCGGGCGAATGAGCGAGCCCGCCGATATCGTTCGCACTGTTGAGACTTTTCTAAATGGCAGTGGCCGACTGAGCGGTCGCAGTGCGCTGGTCACCAGCGGCCCGACCTTCGAGGCCATTGACCCGGTGCGCTATGTCGCCAACCGGTCGTCTGGCAAACAAGGGCACGCCATTGCCAGCGCCCTGTCCAGGCTTGGCGCCGATACCGTACTGGTTTCCGGGCCGACACATTTGCCAGACCCGCCCGGTGTGCATGTTGTTCATGTGGAAAGCGCGGCCGATATGATGGCGGCGTGTGAGACCGCCCTGCCCCGTGACATTGCCGTATGCGCCGCAGCCGTATCGGACTGGCGTGCCGCCAGCCCGGCAACAATCAAACTTAAAAAGAATGGTCAGGACCCGGAGCCGCTGGCCCTGACGTTAAACGCCGACATCCTGGCGAGCCTGGGCAATGCCGGCAACCGACGGCCCGGCTTGCTGATTGGCTTTGCCGCCGAGACCGATAACGTCATCGCCCACGCCGAGGCCAAGCTGGCTGCCAAGGGGTGCGACTGGATTGTGGCCAACGATGTATCTGCCGGAACCGGTACCTTTGGTGGCGATGACAACACGGTCCACCTGATTACGCCGGACGGTGTCGATGACTGGCCAGCCATGTCGAAAGTCGCCGTCGCCGACAAGTTGGCCGGACGCATCGCCGACACCCTAGAGGACCGCCCGTGAATCACATCGATGTTGAAATTCAGCGTCTGGCCAATTCAGACGGGCTGGAACTTCCTGACTATGCGACCGAGCTTAGCGCCGGGGTCGACCTGTTGGCCGCCATCGACGGAACCCTGAAAATCCTGCCTGGAAGTCACGCCCTGATTCCGACCGGTATCGCCATTGCCTTGCCTTCGGGCTATGAAGCGCAAGTACGACCACGGTCGGGACTGGCGCTTAAGCACGGCATCACAGTTCTAAACGCACCGGGCACTATCGATGCCGATTACCGCGGCGAAATCGGCGTCATTCTGATTAATCACGGCAAGCAACCCTTTGCCATCGAGCGCGCCATGCGCATCGCCCAAATGGTGATAGCGCCCGTGGTCACGGCACAATGGCAGGAACAAACACAATTATCGGAAACCGTTCGCGCCAGCGGTGGCTTCGGCTCTACCGGGGAAACGACTTAAAATGATCCGGCTATCGAAAAAAATGCTGTTCGCCATCGAGGCGGTTCTCGACATCGCCTACAACGCCAGCAGCGAGCCTGTTCAGAGCAGCGACATCTCGCGCCGTCAGGAAATTCCAAAACGCTATCTTGAACAGGCCCTGCAGCAGCTTGTCCGCAATGACATTCTGATTGGTATCCGCGGGCCGCGCGGCGGCTATCGGCTGGCCCGGGAACGCAGGCGTATATCCATCGGCGATATTGTCCGGATCGTCAGGTCTATGGAAAGCAGCGATGATCCGATCACCGACGCTGTAGGCTCGGAGCTGGGAACCAAGGTCGTGCGCCCGATGTGGCTGGACCTGCAAGCAGACGTCATGAGCCGCCTCGACGTCATCACCATCGATGACCTGTGTGACAAGGCGGCCAAGGCCGATATCGATAGCGAAGGCCGAACCAATCTTAATTTTTCGATTTAGAACAACAACAACTATCAGAGAATGCCAGACACCATGAATGATAAGAAAAGCGCCGCCTCGTTTCGGGGGCGCATATATAACAATCTTCCAGAAACCATCGGCGCGACGCCCCTGGTCCGGTTGACCCGTCTGTCAAAAGACGCCGGCTGCATGTCGGCAATCGTCGGCAAATGTGAATTCTTTAACCCGTTGGCGTCGGTCAAGGACAGGATTGGCCGCGCCATGATCGAAGCGGCGGAAGCCGAAGGCAGGATCAACGCCGACACCATTCTGGTCGAGCCCACATCCGGCAATACCGGCATTGCGCTGGCCTTTGTTGCCGCAGCCAAGGGCTATAAGTTGATCCTGATAATGCCCGAAAGCATGTCCACCGAGCGACGCAAGATGTTGGCCCTGCTGGGGGCGGAAATCGAACTGACCGACGCCGCCAAGGGCATGAAGGGCGCCATAGAGAAAGCCACCGAGATTGCCAGCCAGTCGCCGAACGCCATAATGCTTCAACAGTTCGAGAACCCGGCCAATCCGGAAGTTCATCGCCAGACCACGGCCGAGGAAATCTGGGCCGACACCGACGGAGGTGTCGACGTGATGGTCTGCGGTGTCGGTACCGGCGGTACCCTGAGCGGCGTTGGCGATATCCTGAAAAAACGCAAACCAGGTGTAAAAATGATCGCCGTCGAGCCCGAGGACAGCCCGGTACTGTCCGGTGGTGTTCCCGGCCCACACAAAATTCAAGGCATCGGCGCAGGGTTCGTTCCCGGCAATCTGGACACCAGTCTGATCGACGAAATCGTCAAGATCGGCAATGGGACAGCCATGGCCACGTCTCGCAAGGCCGCCGTCCTGGAAGGGCTGCCCGTCGGCATTTCATCGGGCGCGGCACTGGCCGCGGCGCTGGAAGTCGGTGCCCGGCCTGAAATGGAAGGCAAGATGATCGTTGTCGTGCTGCCCGATTTCGCCGAACGTTACCTGTCGACTGCACTTTTTGACGGTTTGGGCTGACAGGTAAATCCCGATGGAATTCAACGAGAACCAGATTAACCGATATGCCCGGCACATCCTGCTGAACGAGATTGGCGGCGCTGGACAGGCGAGCCTGCTCGGCGCAAAGGTGCTGGTGATCGGGGCCGGGGGGCTGGGTTCGCCGGTTGTGCTTTATCTGGCCGCCGCCGGTGTTGGCACCATTGGTGTTGTCGATGACGATGTCGTCGATCTGTCCAACCTGCAACGCCAGATCCTGCATACCACCCAGAGCGTCGGCACCGCCAAGGTCGACAGTGCGACCCAGACGGTTTCAGGGATCAATCCAGACGTTAAGATCGTCGCCCACAACACCCGCATAAACGCAGACAACGCCATGGCGCTGATATCAGACTATGACATTGTCGCTGATGGCTCGGACAACTTCGCGACCCGGTTTCTTGTCAATGATGCCTGCTATCTGTCGGGCAAGCCGCTTGTGTCAGCCGCTATTCTGCGTTTTGACGGTCAGTTGTACACGTTCAAGGCTTACGAGAAGTCCGACGACGGAACCCACCCGCCGTGTTATCGCTGCCTGTTCCCGAAGGCCCCGCCCGCGGGCCAAGTTCCGACCTGCGCCGAAGCTGGTGTTCTGGGTGCGCTGTGCGGGACCCTGGGGTCCTTGCAGGCAACGGAAGTCATCAAGGAAATTCTTGGCATCGGCGACAGTCTGGCCGGATCAATGCTGATTTACGAGGGGCTGTCTTCGGAATTTCGCAAGATTACCCTGAAACCGGACCCTGCCTGCAAACTGTGTGGCACGAACCCCGAAATTCATGACTTGTCAGCCCATTAGAGAGTCCCAATATTGATTAAGCCCAGCCGGAGTGCTATTTAATAGGCGTTATGGAAAAATTGTTCGGGGGCACGACCGAATATTTTTGAGGTATATGGAAAAAAATGAGCATTCAAAACATTCTTGAGCGTCAGAAAGTTGATCTGATTACCATTCGTCCCGAAGACACCATTGAGACGGCTGCCAAAATTCTGACCACCCACAATATTGGCGCCATCCCGGTCCGGGATTCTGAGGCTAAAATGGTCGGTGTGTTGTCTGAACGCGATCTGGTTCGTGGCTTCGCCACCAAGGGTTCCTCGGTGATGTCACTGGCCGTCGCCGATCTGATGACGTCGAAGGTGACCTCGTGCCGTTCGGAAGATTCGGTCAAGGACGCCATGAAGAAGATGTCAAAGCTGCACATTCGCCACCTGCCCGTCATTGATGATGACGGCGGCGTTATCGGCATGATCTCGCTGCGTGACGTTATGGAACTCAGGCTCGAACAATCAGAAATGGAAGCCAGCGAGCTGCGCGCCTATGCCATTGCTTCGGGTGGAGCGCTCTAAACGCAAAGCGTTTAGAGCTTTTTTGTTGCCCCTCAATCGCCGGGCAGGGCTATTCGCCCTTTGGCTTTCGCCGAACGATCGGCGGCCCGCAGTCGCGGGCTTATAAGAATCTGGCTCCTGTAGAAATTTCTGGCTCCTGTAGAAATTAAAGTCTGACTTCCAGAAAATGCGCCGCCGAAGGCGCGATTACAAAGGGGCAAAGAGAGGCCTTCTTAGAAGGCCTCTCCGATGACTCTGTCCGGCGGCTTGTGCCCATCGGCAAAGGTCTTGATATTCACCAGCACCTTGTCGCCCATATCAATCCGGCCCTCGAACGTCGCCGAGCCCATATGCGGCAACAACAACACATTATCCAGTTCCAGCAGCTTCGGATTGACCGCCGGTTCGTGTTCGAACACGTCCAGTCCGGCGCCGGCGATATCACCCGATTGCAACAGCTTGGTCAGCGCAACTTCGTCAATGACTTCGCCGCGTGATGTGTTGACGACATAAGCCTGCGGCTGCAACAGCTTCAGTCGACGCCCCGACAGCAGGTGGAATGTTGCCGGTGTATGCGGACAGTTGACCGAAACAATATCGACCCGGGACAGCATCTGGTCCAGGCTTTCCCAATAGGTCGCTTCCAGTTCTTGTTCCAGTTCGGGATGGACCCGGTGACGATTGTGGTAGTGCACGGAAAGCCCGAAGCCTTTTGCCCTGCGGGCCACCGCCGAGCCAATACGCCCCATGCCGATGATGCCCAGCCGCTTGCCGTGAATCCTGTGGCCGAGCATCCACGTCGGTGACCAGCCTTTCCAGTCATCAGACCGGACATTCATGGCGCCTTCGGCAAGACGCCGCGGTACTGCCAAAATCAACGCCATGGTCATGTCGGCGGTGTCTTCCGTCAGAACATCGGGCGTGTTGGTCACGGTGATGCCCCGCTGGCGCGCGCTTGCCAGATCGATATGATCGACACCGGTGCCGTAATTGGCGATCAAACGCAGATTATCCCCGGCCTGGGCCAGCAGCCTTGCATCGATGCGGTCGGTCAGCGTCGGCACCAGAACATCAGCGGTCTGCACCGCTTCGGTCAATTCCGCTTTCGTCATCGGCGTGTCGTCCAGGTTCAGTGTGACGTCGAACAGCTCCATCATCCGGGTTTCGATAACATCCGGCAGCTTGCGGGTGACGATGACTTTGGGCTTGTTTTTGGTCATGAATGATCCTTGAAGCAAAGAAGGATATAGCAACATTCACACAGGCTTTTGTCCAGTGGCTAATCGCGGGTAATGGCAACTGTTCGCGTGACGCTTGACCTGTAAATGCAAGGTCGCGTAAGTATCGACTATGATCTTTCCCGGATTCAGAAATTTATCCCTTGGCCTGCTTGCGGGCATCCTTGTGGTGATGGTGGCACAGCCGCTGCTGGCAGCGGCTGAGGGATCTGGCTTGCCGCTTCCCCGTTACGTCAGCCTGCGCGCAGACCAGGTCAACATGCGCACCGGGCCGGGCGTTCAATATCCTGTCGACTGGGTCTACCAGCGCAGCGGATTGCCGGTTGAAATCATCGCAGAATACAGGACGTGGCGTAAAATCCGCGATTGGCAAAGCACCCAGGGATGGGTCCACCAAAGTATGTTGGCTGGCAAGCGTATGGTCATCGTCACCGGCAAGAAGCGCACCCTGCGCCGCGACCCGGATGCCAAAAGCCCGACCATTGCCTATATGGAATCCGGCGCCATCGCCGAACTCGCAGAATGCCCGACCGGTGGCGGCTGGTGTCGGCTGGAGGCTGGCAACACCAGTGGCTGGTTACGCAAGGTTGAATTCTGGGGCGCTTATAAAGATGAGGTATTAAAGTAATAGCCCATCTATTGCCCCTCAGTCGCCGGGCGGTCGGCGCCCCGCAGGACGACAACAAAAAGGCGATTAATCAAAATCCCCGGCAAGCGCATCTTTCACCGCGCCCGTGAGCGCCGCCATATGGCCATACTTCTGATGACCAATGCCAAGCACGACCTTGGCCTCAGAGCTGCGGAATTTTTCAACCTGTGCATCGGTAAACGGGAAATGCAGGAACTGGATTGACGACGCCTTGCCTTCGGCCGAGGTGCGGTCGATGTCGGCTTCCGGCACCGCCTTGACCTCGTCTCCATCAATGCTGATGGTCACGGTTTCCTCGACCCCGCCCAGACCTTCGAGAAACTTCGCCCGGCGGTCCGCGTCATCAATTTCAAACATCAGTGTTGCGACCAGTTCGCGACCCTTCGGGATCATCGGGTTATAGGCGCTCAGTTCGTCTTCGATCTGGTCCTCGCCGCCGCCCTCGATATACAGCATCTCGTGAATCTGGTGGAACATGGTGTCATAGTTTTCGAAATAGAACGTCGCATCGGGACCAATGTGGGCCCGGCGGTCTTTTTTCATTTCGGTTACGGCAGCCCTGCGCTGTTTGCGGCTGGCGGCATAGTCTGACATTTCCAGAATATCTTCGCGGGTAATTTCGTGCCTGGACATCGCTATTTGTCTCCGTATGCCAATGCCAGAAGCTGGATCGGGTGCTGCAATTGAACATCGCCTGCATCCCAAGCATCGGCGGCCTTGCCTCCATCTACCCGTTCGACCCCTTGCAGGATGTGTTCGCGGGCCAACGAACATTCCGACACCACATAAGTCGATTCCGATTTCGCAGTATCGCGGGCAACTGGCTTGCCAACCTTCAAGGCGACATCGAAATTGTTCTTCATCACGCCCCACGAGCCGCCATGACCGGAACAACGTTCGATCACCTGGACCTCGGTATCGGGCAAAAGATTCAGCATGTCGGCCCCCTTGCGGCCCATATTCTGGGCCCGGGCGTGGCATGCGATGTGGACCATCACCTTGCCGCCAACGGACTGCATGCCGTCGGCCATGCCTTCATTGTTAGCAATATCAACAACGTATTCGCTGATATCAAAGGTCGACTGACTGAGCTTTTTGACGTTTTCATCGTCGGTGACGACCAGAGGCCATTCGAATTTCAGCATCAGCGAGCACGATGCCACCGGGGCAACAATGTCATAGCCTTTATCGATCCACTGACACAGTTCGGCGGCGACGGACTTGGCGGAATCCGCCACCCGTTCAAGGTCACCATGTTCCAGTTGCGGCATGCCGCAGCAGCCGGGGTAGACGACTTCCACCTCGACGCCATTGCGGGCCAGCACATCACGGGCCGCCATTCCAAGGTCGGCATTGTTGAACTCGCCGGTACAGGTGGCGTAAATGACGGCCTTGCGGCCGTGGGCCGGAGCATCTGTGTTAATGGTCGGCGGATTGGCGACGGCGCGTTCCGTCAGCGTCTTGTCGTTAAATTTCGGCAGGGCGGCGTCTTTGTCGATACCAGCGACGGCCTGCATCACCGGACGAGTCAGGCCGTTGCCACATTTGCTGGCCCAGTTGACCATGCCGGATGCCGAACAGCCAATCTTGCCATTGCGGTCAGTTTGGGTCAGTTGGCGTTCCATCGCCGAGCCCTGGCCCTTTTTGTGGGCCGCATAGCGGGCACGCAGCATCAGGTGCGGAAAATCCAGATTGAATTCATGGGGCGGCACATACGGGCACTTCGTCAGGAAGCACATGTCGCACATGGTGCAAGCATCGATGATCGGGCCGAAGTCTGCGCTGGAGACAGAGTCAAGTTCGCCGGTTTTGGATTCATCGACCAAATCGAAAAGCTTGGGGAAACTGTCGCACAGGTTGAAGCAGCGACGGCAGCCGTGGCAGATGTCGAAGGCACGGCGCAATTCTGCATCCAGCTTTTCTTCGTCGACAAAATCCGCGTCTTTCCACGGAATTGGGTGTCGAGTTGGCGCGTCGAGACTTCCTTCCCGCATGACGGCGATTCCCTGATCTTCGTTTGCTAAATGAAAAAGGGGGGCCGCGAAAAGCCACCCCCCTTTAATCGTTTCAGACCGATATTGATCCTACAGGCTGTCGAGAGCTTTCTGGAATCGACCGGCGTGGGACTTTTCAGCCTTTGCCAGGGTTTCAAACCAGTCGGCGATTTCATCGAAACCTTCATCGCGAGCGGTTTTCGCCATACCCGGATACATGTCGGTGTATTCGTGGGTCTCGCCTTCGATGGAAGCCTTCAGGTTGTCGCTGGTTGTGCCGATCGGCAGGCCGGTGGCCGGATCGCCACATTCTTCGAGAAACTCAAGATGACCATGGGCATGACCGGTTTCGCCTTCGGCGGTCGAACGGAAAACAGTGGAGACATCGTTAAGACCTTCGACGTCAGCCTTCTGGGCGAAGTAAAGGTAACGACGGTTAGCCTGGGATTCACCGGCAAAGGCGTCTTTCAAATTCTGTTCGGTGCCTGATCCTTTAAGCGACATGGTATTTCCTTCCTGTGCTGTGTTTATTTTGTTGCGTTTTAATCTTCGATTATTCGTCGGGTTCACCGACCCCGGTGTTTATGACCTGAATAATATGGACCTTCTGCGGGGGCCTGTCAAATAGTTTGTTTTGATTCTAAACTAGGTGCCAGTTTGTTGATTTTATTGAATTAATTATTAGAAACGCGAATCACAACATCAATGCTGTCGACTTTCGTTCCCTCTGGCGCGGTCGGCAGATTGTCGACGTTGATTTCATCGCCGGGGATGTCCATCAGCATGCCCTGGTCCGCCAGGTAGAAGTGATGATGCTTTGTGGTGTTGGTGTCGAAGTAGGCCTTCGACGCGTCGGCGGCGATTTCGCGCAGCAAGCCGACGTCGGTAAATTGATGCAGTGTGTTGTAGACGGTCGCCAGGGACACACGAACATTGGCCCTCTGCGCTTCATCATGCAGAATCTCGGCAGTGACATGCCTGTCTTCGCCGCCAAACAGTAGTTTAGCCAAGGCCAGGCGCTGGCGCGTCGGGCGCAAACCGGCTGTGCGGAGTTGGTCGAGAAACTGGCTATAAGGCCTCATGCTACATTCCTAATATGGCGTGCCCATGAAATATGGAACAGTTCTTAACGGTCATATATTTAGCTGTGATGGGGTATATTTTCAAGTGCTAATAACCCTTTCATATGTGTGGGTTAGAATGCACCTTGCTCAATCACCGGCAATAATACGGTCAACCAGCTGCTGAACCGTCGGCACGAAGCCGTCCGCATAAAACGGGTCTTTTCCGAACATATAGGCGTTATGTCCCGAGAACATCAGGTTGTTGTCAATGTCGCCACCGTGGGCGACCGATTGCAGGGTCTTTTGAATACAGAACGAGCGTGGGTCGGCACGCTTGCCGGTCGTCCCTTCCTCGCCTTCGTGCCAGTTCGAGAACCGGCACTGCGACAGACACCCCATGCAGCCTTGCTGATCAGCAAGGACTTCAGCAGACGTTTCCGGTGTTTCGAAGACCACCGTGCTGTCCGGCGTTTTCAGGCCCTCGGTGAAACCGGCAGCAAGCCAGGCCTCGGCCTTGACCTTGTCATCAGGGGTCAGATAAATCGGCCGGCCGCGCGGGCCCAACGGCAATTCGGCGGTGTGTGCATCGTTGACGCCGGGCTTCGGCGAATAATCAACCTGCCGTTCGCTGCGCGCCTGCAAGGCGTCGAGCAACCCGTTCCTGACGGCAGATGAGTAGAAGCCGGTCGGGCTAAACTTGTTGAGGAAAATATCGCCTTCCTCGAGCCCCAGCAGGCGATCTTTCCAGGCATCACAGACGGCGCTTTCTCGTGTGATCAGCGGACGGGTGCCAAACTGAAAAACGATCGGACCCAGTTCCGGATTATCGATCCAGTCCTGCCAATCCCGCAAATGCCAAACACCACCGGCCATAACGATGGGCGTGTTATCAAGGCCAAAGCCGCGCATGATATCGCGCAAGTCCTTGACCCGGGGGTAGGGGTCTTGCGGCTCGTTCGGGTTTTCCACATTCGACAGGCCATTATGACCCCCAGCCAGCCAGGGGTCTTCGTAAACGACGCCGCCCAGAAGATCAGCATGTTTCGAATAAGCCCGCTTCCACAGCGCCCGAAAGGCACGCCCCGAAGAAACGATTGGATAATAATGAACGCCGTAGCCTGCGGCAATTTCGGCCACCCGATAAGGCATGCCTGCACCACAGGTAACGCCGTGAATCAGCCCCTTGGCACCTTCCAGAATGCCCTTAAGCACCTGCGGCGTGCCCCCGGCTTCCCATAGCACATTGATGTGGATGCGCCCCTCGCCACCCGAAATATCATGAGCGATTTTGGTCTGCGCAATGCCGCCGGCAATGGCGAAATCGATCAGTTCGTGCCAGCGTTCACGCCGGGTCGCACCATGGTAAACCTGTGGGATGATATCGCCGTTTTCATCATAGCTGTCGGCGTTAACCGCAGACACTGTGCCGACGCATCCGGCGGCTGCGAATGCACCAGAAGATGCGCCCGTCGAAACAGAAACACCTTTTCCGCCTTCGATGATCGGCAGGACCTCTTTTCCAGAGATCAGTATCGGATTAATCGACTTCAAAAACCTTCCCCTCGCGAGAATCTCGCTGTCTGCACTTTATAGAATTCACACCATTCAGAACAGACGAAAAGGGCGGACAAAGCTTTCGCTCGGCCCGCCCCGTATTAGCAATTTCCTGATCAGACTTACTTGGCGATTTCTTCGCCAGTTTCCTGATCAACGACTTTCATCGACAGCTTGATCTTGCCGCGATCATCGATACCGATCAGCTTGACCTTGACCTGATCGCCTTCGTTGACGATGTCGGTGGTCTTCTCAACCCGCTGCGGGGCAAGCTCACTGATGTGGACGAGGCCGTCCTTGGCACCCATGAAGTTGACGAAAGCACCGAAATCAACGGTCTTGACGACCTTGCCGGTGTAAATAACGCCGACTTCCGGAACCGCCGTCAGGTCCTTGATCCACTTGATCGCGGCTTCAGCAGCAGTTTCATCAACGGCTGCAACCTTGACCGTGCCATCGTCTTCGATGTCGATCTTGGCACCGGTGGTTTCGCTGATCTCGCGGATCATCTTGCCACCCGGTCCGATAACGTCGCGGATTTTGTCCTTGTTGATCTTGAAGGCGGTAATCCGGGGCGCGTTCTGGTTGACCTCGGCACGCGAAGTGTCAATGGCCTTGGCCATTTCACCCAGAATGTGCATGCGCCCTTCGTTGGCCTGAGCCAGCGCATCCTTCATGATCTCTTCGTTAATGGAAGTGATCTTCAGGTCCATCTGCAACGAGGTAATACCCTGATCCGTACCGGCAACCTTGAAGTCCATGTCGCCCAGATGATCCTCGTCACCGAGAATATCCGACAAAATGGCAACGCCTTCGTCTTCTTTGATCAGGCCCATGGCGATACCGGCGACGGGGCGCTGCATTGGCACACCAGCGTCCATCATCGAGAGCGATGCGCCGCAAACAGAAGCCATCGAGGACGAGCCGTTCGATTCGGTAATTTCCGAAACCACGCGAATGGTGTACGGGAAATCGTCTTTCGACGGCATCACAGGATGCAATGCACGCCAGGCAAGCTTGCCATGGCCAACTTCACGTCGTCCGGTGAAACCGAAACGACCTGCTTCGCCAACCGAATACGGCGGGAAGTTATAGTGCAGCATGAAGTTTTCGAAATACTGTCCGGCGAGCGAGTCAACGCGCTGTTCATCTTGTCCGGTGCCCAGCGTGGTCACGGCCACGGCCTGGGTTTCACCACGGGTGAACAATGCACTGCCGTGGGCGCGGGACAAAACACCGATTTCAGCGGCGATGGGACGGACGGTCTTGGTGTCGCGGCCATCGATACGCTTGCCAGTCTTGATAATATCAAGACGCACAATGTGCTTTTCGATTTTCTTGAAGGCATCGCCAAAGACTTCGCCGAGCAGGTCCTGGTCGACGCTAGTGTCGGCTTCAAGAGCTGAACGAACGCTATCCTTTGCGGCGGAAACGGCCGCCTGACGATCCATCTTGTCGCTGATGCCATAAGCGTCACGCAGACCGGATTCGGCTTTTTCGCCGATCATCGCGATCATGTCGTCGGCACCCGGGATTTCTTCCGGCAACGGACGAGGTTCCTTGGCGCAGGCTTCGGCAAGTTCAATGATCGCTTCAATCACCGGCTGGAAGGCCTTGTGACCAAAGGAAACAGCACTGAGCATAATTTCTTCGGAAAGTTCCGAGGCTTCGGATTCAACCATCAGCACGCCGTCGGTGGTACCGGCGACGATCAGGTCGAGATCGGACGACTCCATTTCTTCGACCAGCGGGTTGAGAATAAATTCGCCGTCAACATAGCCGACGCGGCAACCGCCGATGGGGCCCATGAACGGCAGGCCGGAAATGGTCAACGCCGCCGAGGTGCCGATCATCGCGGCCATGTCAGGGTTGTTTTCCATGTCGTGGGAAACGACTGTGCAGATGACCTGGGTCTCGCACTTGAAGCCCTTCGGGAACAGCGGGCGGATCGGACGGTCAATCAGGCGCGACGTCAGGGTTTCGTTATCACCGGGGCGATTTTCCCTTTTCAAAAAGCCGCCCGGAATTTTACCGGCGGCATAGGCCTTTTCGACATAGTGAACACTCAACGGGAAAAAATCGAGGCCCGGACGCGGCAATTTTTCGCCAACAACCGTGCACAGCACCTTGGTTTCACCATAGGTGACCATAACGGCGCCATCAGCCTGGCGGGCAATCTTGCCGGTTTCCAAAACCAGCTTGCGTCCGCCCCAGTCGAGTTCTTTTCTGAATTCCTGGAACATATCTATTTCTATCCTTACTTCTTCCCGACCGGGCCTTCCCGATCAGGACATGTATATATAAAAGGGACCGGCCATCCGGTTCCCCCAAAGGTCTGCTTAAGACTACCTGCGCAGACCCAGACGTTTGATCAGATCTTCATAGCGCTTCGATTCCCTGGAACTCAGGTAATCGAGCAGACGCCTGCGCTGGCCAACCATCATCAGCAGGCCGCGACGCGAGTGAAAATCTTTTTTGTGGATTTTCAGGTGTTCGGTGAGGTTGTTGATCCGCTCTGATAGGACAGCAACCTGGACTTCGGGTGAACCTGTGTCACCCTTCGATGTAGCGAACTCACTAATGAGCTCAGCCTTCTTCTCGGCTGTAATCGACATCGTGTACTCCTTAAATAAAAGTCTATTGGTTAAGAACTTTGAAGGGGCGAATTTCACCACCGACAATTTTCGTCAATGCCACCATTTTCCCCTCGGCCATGGCGCAGTAAACAGCGCCCGGGTCTACTTTTTCGAGGGATGAACGGCTCGCAACAGGTAAAACCGAAACGGCTTGTCCATGTTGCAGGCTTCTCGCTTCTTCTGCTGTCAGGGCCAGGGCCGGGATGTCGTCCAGCGCGGTCTCAACGGCAAGAAGCGGCGCACTATGCCCCAGAGAGATGATGGAATCCAGTGAAATCGCATGTGATTCGTCGAACGGGCCGCATACCAGACGTCTGAGCGCCGAAATATGCCCAAAGGTCCCCAATTTCAGCCCTAAATCGCGTGCCAGACCGCGCATATAAGAGCCCTTGCCGCAGGCCACATCAAAGGTCGCATGGTCAGCATCTGCAATATCGACCAGATCGAAGCTGTCGATATGGATGGTTCTGGCGTCCAGCACCAGCGGCGTATTCTCGCGCGCCATGTCATAAGCCCGCTTGCCGCCCTGCTTGATGGCTGAATAATCCGGCGGCACCTGTTCAATGTCGCCGACAAATTCATCAAGGATGGCGACGATATCCTGGCGCGCCGGACGAACGTCGCTTGTATTGGTGATCTCGCCTTCGGCATCGTCGGTGGTCCGGGCCTCGCCCCAGCGTACGGTGAAACGGTATTTCTTGGCGCCGTCCATGACATAGGACATGGTCTTCGTCGCCTCGCCCAGCGCGATCGGCAAGATACCGGTCGCCATCGGGTCCAGGGTGCCGCCGTGCCCGGCCTTGGCTGCGTTCAAAGCACGCTTGACCTTGCCGACGACGGCGCTCGACGTCAGGCCACCCGGCTTGTCGACAATCAACCAGCCATGGATCGGGTCACCCTTGCGCTTACGCGCCATTGTCGGGTTCCCCACCGTCATCGTCGGGGTCTTCAACATCCGTATCACGAGCAACGTCAGGCGTCCGCAACAAGGCATCTATGCGACCGCCCTCATCAAAGGTGGTATCGGCCATGAACATCAATCTGGGAACGTAGCGCAGGTGCACCGATTGCGAGACCCGGTGACGCAGGAACGGTGCCGCCCGGCCCAGTGCCTTGGTAATGGTTTTCATGCCACCTTCGTTGTCATCGTTCACTCCGCCAAGCGGCATCACATAAACGGTGGCGTTGCGCATGTCGGGGCTGGCCCGCACTTCGGTGACGGTAATCGACAGGTCGGCAAGATCCGGATCGTGGATTTCTCCGCGCTCGATGATTTTTGAGAGCGCATGGCGTATTTCCTCGCCAACACGCAACTGGCGCTGAGAAGGCTCGTGGCTTCGACCCTTACTCATGACGGCTAGTCACCCAGTTCGCGGGCAACCTCTTCGACGTCGAAGCATTCGATCATGTCGCCAGACTGGATGTCCTGATAGTTGGCGAAGGCCATGCCGCATTCGGTGCCTTCCTTGACGTCCTTGACGTCGTCCTTGAAACGCTTCAGCTGCGACAGCTCGCCTTCGTGGATCACCACGTCGTCGCGCAACAGGCGTACGCGCGAGCCGCGTTTGACCTGGCCCTCGGTGATAATGCAACCGGCAACCTTGCCGACCTTGGAGACCGAGAAGACTTCCTGGACCTTGGCATAACCCAGCAGGGTTTCGCGCAGTGTCGGCGCGAGCATGCCGGTGAGTGCCTTTTTGACGTCGTCGGTCAGATCGTAAATGATTGAATAATAACGAATTTCAACGCCATCACGCTTGGCCATGTCGCGGGCCTGCGGATTGGCGCGGACATTAAACCCGGCAATCATGCCGCCGCTGGCATTGGCCAGGGTGATATCGGATTCGTTAATGCCGCCGACGCCGGAGTGCAGAACCTGCGCCTTGACCTCGTCGGTCGACATTTTTTCCAGCGCCGCCTGAATGGCCTCGACCGATCCATGGGCATCGGCCTTGACCACGATGGGCAGGTATTGCGCCTCGCCCTGGCCGATTTTCTCGAACATCTGTTCCAGGGTGCCGCGCGCACCGGCAGCGGCACGAACATCGCGTTCACGGTTCATGCGGAATTCGGTAACTTCACGGGCGCGGGCCTCGTTATCCACTGCGGCGACTTCATCGCCGGCGCTGGGCGTTCCGTTCAGGCCCAGCACTTCGACCGGCATTGACGGTCCGGCCTGCTCGGCATCGTTTCCATGGTCGTCGATCAAGGCGCGAACCCGGCCCCACTCACCACCAGCAACGAAGATGTCACCCGCGTTCAGGGTGCCGCGCTGCACCAGAATGGTAGCAACGGAACCACGTCCGACTTCCATCTTCGCTTCAATGACGACACCTTCTGCGGCGCGCTCGGGATTGGCTTTCAGATCGAGCAGTTCGGACTGCAGCAGGATCGCTTCTTCAAGCTTGTCGAGGTTGGTTTTTTCCTTGGCCGAGACCTCAATGGTCAGGACCTCGCCGCCCATTTCCTCAACCACCAGATCGTGTTGCAGAAGTTCCGTGCGAACCCGGTTCGCATCGGCACCTTCGACATCCATCTTGTTGATGGCGACGATAATCGGCACTTCGGCGGCCTTGGCGTGGGCAATAGCCTCGATGGTCTGCGGCATGATGCCGTCGTCAGCCGCAACAACCAAAATGACAATATCGGTAACACTGGCACCGCGTGCACGCATGTCGGTAAAGGCGGCGTGACCCGGGGTGTCAATAAAGGTGATCTTGTCACCGGATTCGAGGGTTACCTGATAAGCACCAATGTGCTGGGTGATGCCGCCGGCTTCACGCCCGGCAACGTCCGTTGCGCGGAGCGCATCAAGCAGCGAGGTCTTGCCGTGATCGACATGGCCCATGACAGTAACGACCGGCGCACGCGATTGCAGCTTGCCTTCATCGTCGTCATCGGTGCCTTTCAGGCCGATTTCAACATCGGCAGCGCTGACGCGCTTCAGGTTATGGCCGAACTCACTAACCAGCAGTTCTGCGGTGTCGGCGTCGATCACTTCGTTGATGGACGCCATGACGTCCATTTTCATCAACGCCTTGATGACATCGTTGGCCCGTTCGGCCATGCGGTTTGCCAGTTCCTGAACCGTGATGGTTTCCGGAATGACGACATCGCGAACGATTTTCTTGCCTTCGGTCAGAACCTGCTTTTGTTTCTGCTTTTCCTTTTCCCGGGCGCGTCGGACAGAAGCCAAAGAACGTGTTCTCTCTTCGCCATCGCCCAGGGCTTCGGCGATGGTCAGCTTGCCGGACCGGCGACGTTTTTCGCCGCGTTTCGGGGTCGGGCGCTTCGGTGCGGCCTGTTCACTAGCGACTGGTTTCTTGGTTTTCGGCTTGGCCGGCTTGCTGTCACCTTCTTCAGCCGCTTTCAGTTTTTCAGCAGCGGCAGAAGCGACGGCCTTGTCTTCTTCTTCGGCCTGGCGCTTGGCTTCTTCATCAACCACAGGCGCTTCAGGTTCAGGTTTCGTGACCTCACTCTTCGGTTCCGGCCTCGGCGGCGGGGGCGGCATTTTTTCAGCCTTGTCGTCGCCCGTCTTGGCATCCTGCAGGGCGCGTGCACGGGCCGCCCTTTCCTCGTTCGTCAGACTCGACGGAACCTGCGGCGCTTCCGGCTCCTTGGGCGGCGCTTCAGCAATTTCCGGCATCTTCGGTACGTCTTTAATTTCGGCCATGGAGCCGGTGGAATTGGTCTTATAAGTACGCTTCTTCTTGACCTCGACCTGAACCATTTTCGAGCGGCCGTGCGAGAAGCTCTGGCGAACCGAACCGGATTCGACCGTCTTCTTCAGCTCCAGCTTGCCGGGGCGCGACAGGCCTAATGGCTTCCCGGAGGGCTTTTTCTTTTTATCCGTGTCCGTGCTATCGCTCATCAAACTTCCGTTCACTCGTTCAGTCGCATTTCGTCGCGTGTCTTCTAAGACGCCGCGTCCGTCACTCTTAGTCCCTTTAGCCGCCGCGCCCCCCGAAGGAGATTCTCGGCCAGTTTTCCCGGCCCGACGATCGCATGTACCGCATGATCACGGCCAAACACGTGGCCCAGTTCATCGGCACTAAACACATCCACCAGCGGCGTTTCACCTGCCAGCCGCCGGATCTTGTCTCGTCCGTCCGCGGCTCCGTCAAACGCTGCTATAACAACGCCCACAGCGGCCTTTTCCTTCAACCAGGATTCGACCTTTCCGAAACCTGCAACGGCTATTCCGGCGCGCCGTGCCAGACCAATCTGATCCAGGCATCGTCGCGCCAAAAGCGCCTCGACACGGTCTGCCAAATCGTCCGGGGCATTTGCCTTGGCCCGCGCCGCCTTGGCAAACAAGTTTCGCGCCGATGCTGTATGTATCACATCCCTATCGGCGCTCAACCAAAAACCCCGGCCCGGCAGCTTCTCTTCAATGTCGGCGACGACGTCTCCGTCGGGCGCAACGACAAACCTGAGCATCTCTGCCTTTGGCCTCATCTCACCGCTGACAATACAGCGGCGTTGTCCGGGCGCATCCTTTTCGCGGATCATGCGCCCGTCTCCAGTTAGTCCTTAACCTCGGCGGTTTCTTCTGCCGCATCGCCCGCTTCAGCGGTTTCTTCGGCGGGCGCCTCTTCATCTTCCGGGAACCAGTGAGCACGGGCCGCCATGATAACGTCATTGGCCTCGGTCATTGTCAGCATGCCCGCGGGCAGCATTTCCAGCAGCTCGTCACCGGCCAGATCGGCCAGATCGTCGAGGCTTTTAACACCGCCTTCACCGACCGCAACCATCAACTGCGGGGAGACGCCATCAAGCGCCCCTATTTCATCGGAAACACCCAACTCTACACAGCGTGCCGCCAGTGCCGCGTCACGCGTCTCGATGTGTGCCCGGGCGCGTTCACGCAGTTCTTCGGAAATTTCCTCATCGAAGCCTTCGATGTCCATCAGGTCTTCCATTGGCACGAAAGCAACCTGTTCGACAGAGGAGAACCCTTCGGTCACCAGCAGGTGAGCGATGACTTCATCGACATCCAGCTCTTCGACGAACATCGCCGAACGGGTGTTGAATTCTTCCTGACGACGCTCAGATTCTTTGGCCTCGGTCAGGATATCAATATCCCAGCCCGATAGTTGCGAGCCCAAACGCACGTTCTGGCCGCGACGGCCAATGGCAAGGCTTAGCTGTTCGTCGGGAACGACGACCTCGATCTTGTTCTTTTCTTCATCCAGAACCACCTTCGCGACCTCGGCCGGGGCCAGGGCATTAACGATGAAGGTCGCCGGGTCTTCCGACCATTGAATGATATCAATTTTTTCGCCCTGCAATTCGCCAACCACAGCCTGAACACGCGAGCCGCGCATACCGATACACGGGCCGACCGGATCGATGCTGGAATCGTGGGACAGCACGGCGATCTTGGCGCGCGAACCCGGGTCACGGGCAACCGACTTGATTTCGATAATGCCGTCATAGATTTCCGGCACTTCCTGGGCAAACAGCTTGGCCATGAATTGCGGATGCGTGCGCGACAGGAAAATCTGCGGGCCGCGCAGTTCCTCGCGCACATCGACGATGTACGAACGGATCCTGTCGCCATTGTTGAAATGCTCGCGCGGAATGGCTTCATCGCGACGCAGCAGCGCTTCGCCGCGGCCCAGATCGACAATGATGTTGCCGAACTCGACGCGCTTGACCAGGCCGTTGACGATCTCGCCGACGCGATCCTTGTATTCCTCGTACTGACGCTTGCGTTCGGCGTCACGAACCTTCTGAACAATGACCTGCTTGGCCGTTTGTGCGGCGATGCGCCCGAAATCGATGGGCGGCAGCGGATCAATCAGGAAATCGCCGAGGACGGCATCGGCCTTGATTTTTTGGGCCGCATCCAGAGTCGTCTGGGTGATTTCGTTTTCAATTTCTTCGACGACTTCGACGTATCGGGCCAACGTAATCTCGCCCGACTTGCGGTCGATGGTGGCGCGAATGTCGTGTTCCTGACCATATTTCGTGCGTCCAGCCTTCTGGATTGCCTGTTCCATGGCCTCCAGCACTTCGTCCTGCTCGATGCCCTTGTCGCGAGCAACGGTTTCAGCAACCAGCAAAAGTTCAGGCCGGGCGTGTACAGCGTCAGTCGTCATTGTTTCACTCATTGTTTTCTTTGTCCTTCGAATGCCGCGATTAACTCGTCGGTCAACAGCAGTTTCGCCTTGTTTATCTCCGGAAATGCCAACTCAACGTCCTCACCTTCGACGTTGATGGTGACAATTCCCTCCTTAATTCCCAACAGACGCCCGTTAAAGCGTTTGCTTCCCCCGACCGGAGCCCGGGTATCAATGCGCGCCTCGAAACCGGCGAAGCGCTTGAAATCCTGTTCCCTGACCAGCGGCCTGTCGATGCCGGGTGACGACACCTCCAGATTATAGTTGCTGTCAATCGGGTCCTCGACATCCAACACCGCCGAGATTGCCCTGCTCACCTTGACACAGTCTTCGACGACCATGTCTCCGGTTTCGGCATCTTCAGCCATCACCTGAAGGGACGGGTTGTCGCCGCCGGTGAACACCACCCTGACAAGCACGAAACCCAATGCTTCGACCGTCGGGGTAATCAGTTCTTCTATGCGCTCGGCAAATTGCATGCGCGTCCCAAAAAAACAAAAGGCGGGCCAAGGGCCCACCTCACCAATCCGATCTCTACTTAACATTAAGCAAGTCGGGCTTAATAAGTCGGCTTAACGAAAGCGCGTTAAGCCAGTGGCCGTGGTATACACCCGATGTCGTTTGAGTTTCAAGGGTTAATCGCTGTTCTGGGCTGGCGCTCGAACAGCAGATATGACGACTTGATGCCGTTGCTGAGCGCCTTTTTCTCATAGCGTGTCTGTACCCAGTCAACAGGCGGTATCCGCCAGTCGTTGGGCTGGCGCGCCGTCCAGTGAAAGTCGGGGTGTTTCAGTGCCACTTCCAGCGCCCATTCGACATGCCCGGGATGATCACTGGCGAACACCAGCTCGGCCCCGTCCTTCATCACCCGGGATAACCTGTCCAGGTTTTCTGGGTTCATGAAGCGACGCTTGTTATGGCGTGCTTTCGGCCACGGATCGGCGAACAGCAAGTACGCACGCCCCAGTGAGGCATCTGGCAATTGGTCCAGCAGCGGGCGGGCGTCATCGTCGACAATACGAACGTTTTCCAGTCCATCGCGGTCGACAAACGACAGCAGCCGGGCGACGCCATTGATATAGGGCTCGCAGCCGATAAAGCCGATATCCGGGTTGCGCGCCGCCTGTTCGGCCAGATGCTCGCCGCCGCCGAAACCGATTTCCAGCCACACGTCCTTGGTGTTGGCCTGAAAAATGGCATTGATCTGGCGGCCGTCGTCAATCCGCAGCTTCGGCAGCAGGGTGTCGACGAGGGCTTGTAAGCCCGGCCTCAGTTTTTTGCCGTGTCGCCTGCCATGCCAGTCAAAGCCGCGTGGGCGGGCCTCGTTCACCGTCTTCTAGAACGCCGACTTCAGGGCGTCGACAAGATCGGTGCGTTCCCACGAGAAGCCGCCGTCATCTTCCGGCGCCCGGCCAAAGTGGCCATAGGCCGCCGAACGGGCATAAATCGGACGGTTCAGCTTCAGGTGTTCACGGATGCCGCGCGGGCTCAGGTTGACCATTTCGCACAGCGTCGCCGACAGCTTGTCTTCGTCAACACTGTCAGCGCCGTGGGTATCGATATAAACCGACAGCGGTTTGGAAACGCCGATGGCGTAGGCAAGCTGAATGGTGCAACGATCAGCAATACCGGCGGCAACAACATTCTTCGCCAGATAACGCGACGCATAAGCAGCCGAACGGTCAACCTTGGTCGGGTCTTTGCCCGAGAACGCACCGCCACCATGCGGGGCGGCCCCGCCGTAGGTGTCGACGATAATCTTGCGTCCGGTCAGTCCGGCATCGCCGTCCGGTCCGCCAACAACGAAGCGTCCGGTCGGGTTGACGTAAAATTCATCTTCCGGGCACATCCAGCCATCGGGCAGGACATTTTTAACGTGCGGACGAACAATCGCGCGGACTTCGTCCTGGCTCAGGTTTTCGGCATGCTGGGTTGAGACAACGACAGAGCTTGCGCCGACCGGCTTGCCGTCGACATAACGAAGTGTCACCTGACTTTTCGAATCCGGCTCCAGCCCCGGCTCGGCACCCGAATGGCGGGCTTCGGCCAACGAACGCAAAATGGCGTGGGAGAAATGAATGGGGGCAGGCATCAATACATCGGTCTCGGTACAGGCATAACCAAACATGATGCCCTGATCACCGGCACCTTCGTCTTTGTCGCCTGCGGCATCGACGCCGACGGCGATGTCGGCGGACTGACCATGCAGATAAACGTCGACGTCAGAATTCTTCCAGTGGAAGCCGTCCTGTTCATAGCCGATATCGCGCACGCAGCTGCGTGCAATTTCTTCCATGTGGGCCTTGTCGACCTCGCCATTGGCATCGACCAATGGCGACGGGCCGCGAACTTCGCCAGCCAACACGATACGGTTGGTGGTGCACAGCGTTTCACACGCCACGCGGGCTTGTCCATCAGCCGTCAGAAAGGCATCGACGATGGCATCTGAAATGCGGTCGCTGACCTTGTCGGGATGGCCTTCGGAAACAGATTCACTGGTAAAAAGGTAGTCGGTTTTCGACACGTTTAAGTACCTCCGATAAATAGCTTCGTCCATTGGACCGGGGGCCTGCCGATATCGAAGAGCCCACTTAGCGCCTTTATTAACGTGGTGGCAAGTAGTCCAAATCCATCCACGCGCTAACGCCAGCAGCGAAAGCGATGCAACTTGTGACAATCTTTTAAGGGCGGGTCAAGGGGTTTTCAGCCACCCTGGGCGTAGGGGTTTTCCCAGCCGTACGGCGGCTTATCCTAGCCGCTCGCCTTGGCCAGTGACTTGACCAGTTCGAACACCCGTTTGCGCACCCTCGGGTCGGTGACCTTGTAATACGCTCGCACCAGTTCCAGGGTCTCGCGACGGGTCAGGGGATCTGATTCAAGCTCGACCTGCTTGTTGTCGCTGACCCCACTTGCCGGAGGACGCCTGCCACGGGATTTTGCCGTCTGGTCGGGCATTTCTTCGAAGAAATAGGATATGGGAATATCCAGGAACAAGGAGAATTCATATAAACGGGATGCGCCAACTCGGTTGGCCCCGCGTTCGTATTTCTGAATCTGCTGAAAGGTCAGGCCGACCGCATCGCCGAGTTTTTCCTGACTGATGCCTAGCAAGGTGCGCCGCTGACGCAACCGCGAGCCGACGTGAATATCAACCAGCCGGGGCACCCCGGCCATGGGGTCTGTTTTCCTCGGTCGACGAGTTTTCTGACCAACTTTTTTGGCAGATTTATTCATAACTTATCCTCGCTCCTCGCCCCTTGATTAACTTTTTCCCTAGTGTGCTACAATATTATTACGCTGACCGTCCAGTGTTTTCCTGTCGCCACAACTGCAATATAGTGTCGAGTAGATATAAGCTCGCAAGAGCCCCGAATCAACGTTAGATTTCATACGATGCTATGCAAAACACCCTTTTGAATCTACTTTTTTATATAGATTTCCAAGATATGCCGTCCTGTGGCCTGCCCGGCATTAAAAAGCCTACCCCGATAGTCACTAATACCAGCAATCCGACAAGCCAGTCGGCGAGACGCCCATAAAGAGTCCAGTCACCCGGAGGACGTGGCAAACCGCCATCCAGAACACCCTTCGTGCCCAAATCCAGCTTGCCTAAGACCCGGCCATAGCCGTCGATAATCGCCGAGATTCCGGTACCGGCGACCCGAGCCATCGGCAGGCCTTCTTCAGCCGCACGAAGCCGCGCCTGATCGAAATGCTGATACGGTCCGGTTCGGGTGCCGTACCAAGCATCGTTGGTGATGTTCAGCAACCATTCAGGGCGGGCCTGTCGATCGGTAACGCGGCCCGAAAAAATGACCTCGTAACAAATCATCGGCGAGAATGGCGGCAGACCGTCCAGCTTCAGGGTCCTGATGCCCGGACCGGGCGTGAAGTCTGTTAGCCCCTCGGTAAGCTTCTTCAGGCCGAGCAGGTTTTTCAACGGCACGTACTCACCGAACGGCACCAGATGCTGCTTGTCATAGGTCGCGGTAATCTCGCCATCGGCATTTAGCGCATGCAGGCTGTTCCACACCCGGCGGGCGGGTGCGCTGCGCGGCGTTGCCCTTGGTGCACCGGTAATCAGCAGACCGCCATCAGGAACGGCGGCGGTGAGCATGTTTCTCGCCCCCCTGTCGATGTCGAGCACATACACCGCCGACGTTTCCGACCAGATGACATGGGTCGGCAAGACCGCGCCCGCGCCGGGCGCGGTGCTCATACGAACTTGTTCGACCAGATTGTCGCGACGAAGTGTGGCCCGCCATTTGTCCCTTTGCGAAATGTTTGGCTGCACAAGCCGCAGGCGAACGTCTTCGACCATCTCGACGGATGCCCCGGCAAGGCGCATTGCACCACCGGCCCAGACAAGGCCGATCAAAATAAAACCGATTACGACCGGTTTGCTGTTGCCGCCAAGGCCAAGTACGCCCGGCATCGCAGCGGTGATTACCGTCAACAGACCAAGGCCATAGACCCCGACAAGCGCCGTCGACTGGATCATCGCATCAGAAAACACCCAGGCGGCACCGATCGGATTCCACGCAAAGCCGGTCAACAGCCAACCCCGCAGCCACTCGATGGTGGTCCACGCGGCCGCTAAAACCAGCACCTGCCCGACATTCGTCAAGCGACGCCCAAGGCGATTGCTCAGCAGGGCTGCCAGTGCCGGATACAGTGCGAAGCCCGCGGCCAACACAAATACCGCCGGGGTGGCCATCGCCGTCATGGGTGGGCCAAATTTTTCCAGACTGATGACAAGCGCGTTCGATATCCACATCAGGCCGGACGCAAAATAGCCGAACCCGAACCACCAGCCGACACAAGCAGCAGCACGCATATTGCGGGACGAAATGATCAACCAGTGAAGACCGGTGAAGGCCGGGATCAACAGAAACACCCAATAAAAGGGTGCCATGGCGGCTGTCGCCAGAACCCCGAGAATTAGGGCGACGGCACTGCGCGTCCACCAGGACGAAGACGCCAGCCAGCCATACAGGCGTTTCATTTGCCGGAATCCGTCGGCAATGTTATGGCATCAATGCGGCGCAGACGCAGACGCTTGATGCGCCTTGGGTCGGCATCCTCGACCTCGAATTCCAGACCCGACGGATGGGCGATCAGCTCGCCAAGCGCCGGCACCCGTCCGGCCAGCGAGAACACAAGCCCGCCCAGGGTATCGATATCTTCGCGCTCTTCAGCGTTAACGAAGGCGCCAAGGCGGTCTTCCAGACTCTCAATGGTCACACGCGCATCGGCAATCAGGGTGCCGTCATTGTTTTCAAGAATCATCGGCTCGACCGAACGGTCATGTTCATCTTCGATCTCGCCGACAATTTCCTCGACCAGATCTTCAATCGTCACCAGGCCGTCAACGCCGCCATATTCATCCACCACCAGCGCCATGTGGCAGCGTTTGATACGCATTTCGAGCAACAGTTCCAGCACCCGCATGGACGGCGGCATGAACAGCACTGGGCGAACGATAGAGGCAAGCTGGAAATCGGTATCGCTGCCACGCCATGCCATCACGTCCTTGATATGAACCATGCCGATGGCCCCATCCAGGGTATCGCGATAAATCGGCAAACGGGAATGACCCTTGCTGGTCACCAGATCGATAACGTCTTTAAGACTGGCTTCATCATCCAGGGTAACGATGTCGGCGCGCGGCACCATGACATCACGGACGGTGCGTCCGCGAAGTTCCAGAATATTGACCAGCAACGCGCGCTCGTCGTCATCAATAGGAACCTCGGCTTCTTCGCGTTCTTCGATCAGCTCTTCAAGAACGTCACGCGCCGAGCCGTTGCCGTTTTTCAGGCCGAGCCACTCCTTGACGGATTGCATGAATTTTGGCGGTTGTTCGTCTGTCATGGATGCGCCCCATAAGGATCGTCAACGCCAAGCCCAGCCAGAATGGAAACCTCGAGTGCCTCCATCTGTTTGGCGTCCGCATTGTCGATGTGGTCGTAGCCAAGAAGATGCAGGACGCCGTGGACAATCAGGTGGCTGAAATGATCGGCCAGGGTCTTGTCTTCGTCTTTTGCTTCTGTAATGGCGACACCGTAGGCGACGATAACATCGCCGAGCAGCCGGGGGGCGCCGTCAATAGCGGGGACGGCAGCGACATCGTCAGACGCAAAGGACAGCACATTGGTTGGCTTGTCCAGGCCCCGGTAATCATGGTTCAGAGTGCGCACCCGTTGATCGTCGCTTAACATAATGCCGATCTCTGCCCCTGACGGGTCTGTGGCGCTCGTCTGAAACGCAGCCTTCGCCGCTGCTCGAGCGAGCCCTTCGGCATCGGCCAGGGCATCGTTCCAGTCCTCACAGTCAATTGTAATGACGATGTCGGGATCATTAGCCATCGGCTTGGGACGCGTCTCCTGATTCATAGCGCGCACCGGATTTACGACGCGCATCTGTGACATCATAGGCCTTGACGATCTTGGCAACCAGATGATGACGCACGACATCGCTTTCATCGAAATGCGAAACGGCGACACCATCGACCTCGCCAATGATATCAACCGCATCGCGCAAACCGGACCGGGTGCCGCGCGGCAAATCGACCTGACTTAAATCGCCAGTTACGACCATGCGGGCATTTTCGCCAAGGCGTGTCAGAAACATCTTCATTTGTACCGCTGTCGTGTTCTGGGCTTCATCCAGAATAACAAAGGCATTGGCCAGCGTGCGTCCGCGCATGAAGGCCAGCGGCGCGACCTCGATATCGCCGTTTTCAAGCCGCTTGGTTACCTGTTCGGCGGGCATCATATCGTGAAGGGCGTCATACAGGGGGCGCAGATAGGGGTCGACCTTTTCGCGCATGTCGCCGGGCAGGAAGCCCAGCTGCTCACCCGCCTCGACTGCCGGGCGCGACAAAATAATGCGTTCAACATCCCCACGAACAAGGCGCTCAACTGCCTTGGCGACGGCCAGATATGTCTTGCCGGTTCCGGCAGGTCCAATCCCGAATACCAAAACGTTTTCATCAATGGCGCCCAGGTAAGCGGCCTGGGCCGGTGAACGCGGTGTGATGGAGCGTTTCCGGGTCTTGATTTCGACGCCCACGTCGGCGGATTTTTTCCCATCCTGACTGGACATACGCAGCGCGGCGTCGACTTCCTGGGCATCAACGTCCCGACCTGATTCAAGGCGCGTATAAAGCCCCTCCAAGGCCGCAACCGCAGCCTTGACCGCGATTTTTTCACCCAGCACCGTGACCTCGTTGCCGACATCTTGCAAAGCAACGCCAAGGGCGTCTTCAATTCGCTTTAAATGATCCTGATGGGGCCCGAACAGTTGTTGGGCCAAAGCGTTGTCATCAAAGGTCAGCTTGCGACTGTCGGCGGCGGCCTTGTGCAAGCGATTAGGTTTTGTCGGTGGGGTCAAGCGGCGATTCCTTTTACCAGACTGGCGGTGAGGCTGTTGCCCGATGCGTCATCGATTTTCAGATCGATAATTTTTCCAAACAGGTCATCAGGCGCGGTGACATGTACCGGCTGCATATAAGGGCTGCGCCCGACCATTTGTCCCAGATGCCGTCCGGGACGGTCGAGCAGGACCGGCATTACGGAGTCGACACAGGATTTATTGAAGGCGGACTGCTGTTCGCCAAGCAGCGCTTGCAGGCGCGCCAGACGTTCGTCTTTGACGGCTTCTTCTATTTGCTCGTCGGATCCTGCTGCCGGGGTGCCGGGACGCGGGCTGTACTTGAATGAATAGGCCTGCACGAAGTTGATCTCGCGAACCAGCTCGAGCGTGTCTTCAAAGTCGGACTCGCTTTCACCAGGAAAACCGACGATGAAATCCGAAGACAGGGCAATGTCCGGCCTTGCATCGCGCAAGCGCTGAACAAGCTGGCGATAGTCGCCAGACGAATGACGGCGATTCATCGCCTTCAAGACACGGTCCGATCCGGATTGTACCGGCAGATGCAAAAACGGCATCAATTCAGGGATATCTCCGTGGGCTGCAATCAAGGTGTCGTCCATCTCGGCCGGGTACGACGTGGTGTAGCGCAGCCGCTCGATGCCATCCATATCGGCAAGCGCGGCGATCAGGCCGCCCAGTCCTTTGTCGTGGCCGTGATAATTATTGACGTTCTGGCCCAGCAGCGTCAGCTCGGTAACACCAAGATCAACAAGACGCTGCGCCTCGACGATGACATCGGCGGCGGGCCGGGAGTATTCAGATCCGCGCGTATAAGGCACCACACAAAAGGCGCAGAACTTGTCGCAGCCTTCCTGCACTGTCAGGAACGCAGAGCGCCCTTCGATGGCGACGCTGTCGGCCGATGCCTGGGGCAACTGGTCGAACTTGTCTTCTGTCGGGAAGTCAGTTTCCAGCACCGCGCCCGAGGCACGGGATGCACGCGCCACCATTTCCGGCAACTTGTGATAGGCCTGTGGCCCAAAGACCATGTCCACATACGGCGCACGGGCAAGAATCTCGTCGCCTTCGGCCTGAGCGACGCAGCCCGCAACGGCCAGAATCATATCATCGCCACGGGCCTGTTTTTTCTCGCGCAACAGGCGCAGGCGTCCCAGCTCCGAATAGACTTTTTCGGCGGCCTTTTCACGGATGTGACAGGTATTGAGGATGACCATGTCGGCGTCGTCGGGCTCGGTTGCACTTTCGTAGCCCAGCGGTGCCAGGACATCGGTCATGCGGCCCGAATCATAGACGTTCATCTGACAGCCGTAGGTCTTGATATATAGTTTTTTCGCCAATTAGGGTTCAAGCTCACTCAATTTATGGCTTTCGCAAAAGCTTTAAATAAAACAGTTGCTCTCGTGCACGATAACACACCTCTTGTGATCAAGCTATTTCCCGGATTTCAACGGGACGCCATAAAGTTCCAGGCGATGCCCAACCAGCTTGAAGCCGTGCTCGGCGGCAATTTTTCTTTGCAGCTGTTCGATCTCGTCGTTCGTAAATTCGATGATCTTGCCGCCCTGGACATCAATCAGGTGATCATGGTGATCGTCCGTCGCTTCCTCGTAACGTGCACTGCCGTCGCCAAAGTCGTGCTTTTCGATGATGCCGGCTTCTTCCAGCAAGCGGACCGTTCGATAGACGGTGGCGATGGAAATTTTCTCATCAATTTCTGCCGACAGACGATGCAGCTCCTCGACCGTAGGATGGCTGCTGGAATCAGACAATATCCGGGTAATGACGCGGCGCTGGCCGGTCATCTTCATCCCCTTGTCGATGCACATTTTTTCTATTCTGGATACCGAAGACATCAACACCGCTCCCTAGCGGGCCTTACGCTTGCCCTTGCGTGGCTTGGTGCCAAGACCGATTTTTTTGGCCAGAGCCGAGCGATGCTTGGCATAGTTCGGCGCAACCATCGGATAGTCGGCAGGCAAGCCCCAGCGTTCGCGATATTCGGCAGGCGTCATATTGTAAGACGTCATCAGGTGGCGTTTCAGCATTTTCAGCTTCTTGCCATCCTCCAGACAGACGATGTGATCCGGGAAAATGGATTTTTTAATCGGAACCGCCGGCCGCGGACGATCGGCAGCAGCCTCGGTGCCAAGGCCACTCAGGGTCTTGTGAACGTCCTGAATCAAGCTCGGAAGGTCGCTGACCGCGACCGAATTGTTGCTAACGTGGGCGGCGACGATTTCAGTTGTCAGTTCTAAAATCTCACCGGCATTGGGCTGATCGGTCATTTTAAATCAATTCCTCAGTAACTTCTTAATTACTACAGTTTAGAAATACTATTTCTTTTTATATAATAAACATCCCTGTTAATAGCAAATTGACTGCAAGTCGGCGTCATGAACAAAAATCCGAACACCTTAAACCCAGATGTCCCAGAGACGATTGACTGCTCGCTGGATATTACCGCCGACACATGTCCGATTACCTACGTCAAAACCAAACTAAAGCTTGAGACCATGGCGGAAGGCGAGATTCTGGAAATTCGCCTGATTGGTGCCGAGCCGCTTGATAATGTGCCGCGCACGGCAACGACAGCCGGGCACACGGTCCTCGACATCAGGCCAGAGGTTGAAGGCGGCGGTAAAAACGACGTCCATCGCCTGTTAGTCCGCAGGGGGGCGACCGCCTAATCCACAGGTTCCAGCCGCATGACCAAGGCGTCTACACGACCGTTCTTGCGCCGATAGTAATCCTTGCGCCGCCCACAGGCCTTGAAGCCATGGGACACATAGAATGCCTCTGCCCCGGAATTGTCCGTCGCCACCTCCAGAAACAGGTGCCGACTTTCCTTGGCCTGCACGCGTTGGCGCACGGCCGCCAGAAGGTCTGATGCCAAGCCCTGTCGTCTGGCTTGTTCGACAATGCCGATGCTGATGATTTCCGCCTCGTCAGCAGCTAGTCGGGCGAGAATGAACCCGGCGGGCTGCCCATCAATATCGATCAGCAACCCGAACGCACCCGGCATGGCGAGGATCTCGGCGACAGATTTTTCATCCCAGTGGTCGCCCGAGGCATCGAACGACATTTCATGAAGGGCGGCGATGACACCTGCGTGGGCCGGTGTCGCATCAATTATTGTCGTCATTGGGCAGGGCGCAAGCATCCGCCATCTTTCGGCGGCGTCGCATCAGGCGGGCGCAGGTAAACCGGCGAGGGTGCCGCCGGGTGCTCATCACCCGGTTGCCAACGTCCGGCGGCCAGGGCGGCGACAACGGCAGCATCGGGAGTGCCCGGCGCATCGACCAAGTGGGTTTCAACTCCGGCATTCTTCAGTGCGCAAATGGCGACGTCTGCGGCGTCTCCAACCACCGCCAGCGGACCTTTCGGCATATCGGCCGCCAGGTCTTCTGGCGCGACCGCAGCTGGACCGGCCAGCGATTTTCCGTCGCCTGAAAAGACCTCGATAAAAATATCGGCGCGTTTACTGTCGAGCGCCACCAGCAAGGTCGTGCCACTTTCGTCGTTAACATTATGGGCGATGGCGTCTGTGGTGGTGACACCAACCAGCGGCAATCCGGTTGCCAACGACAGACCGCGCGCCGCCGCCAGACCGATGCGAATTCCGGTAAAGGCGCCGGGCCCGATGGTCACCGCCAGCAAGTCCATATCGCCAGTTTTGCATCCAGCGTCCCTTAGAACATCGCCGATCATCGGCATCAGGAATTCTGCCTGACCGCGCGACATCGCCTCGAAGCGCCGAGCAATAACGTCACCGTCTTGCCAGATCGCCACCGAACAGGCGCTCGTCGCCGTATCGATTGCCAGAACTTTCACCTACAGGCCTTTCGTGTCATGTCCTGCCGGTTATACTGTTTCCGTCGCAAACAACAAAGTGTCGCTGAATAAATGTCGCTGATCGAAATCACACCCGAAACCCATAATGTTGAATTGACGATCGCCTATGCGACGCCTGACAACTTCACTGGCAAGCCCGTTTATGCCCGGCCCGGATGCTATCTGCACGCCGATGCCGAGGCGTTGCTTGTTCGCGCCATCGGCCTTGCTGCCCGGCAGGGCTGGCGATTTCGCATCTTCGATGCCTTCCGCCCGTCTGAGGCCCAGTGGAAACTGTGGGAACATACCCCCGACCCGGTTTTCCTTGCCGATCCGCGAAAGGGATCTCCCCATTCGCGCGGCGTCGCCATTGACCTGACGCTGATTGATGCCGCAACGAACAGGCCGCTCGCCATGGGCACGCCGTTCGATAGCTTCACCGCCATGGCCCATCACGGCAACACTGATGTGCCGGAAAAAGCGCAGGAAAATCGCTATCGGCTGCTCGGGCTAATGACGGCGGCGGGCTGGGACTGCTACCTGAAAGAATGGTGGCACTATCAAATGTTCAGCCCACGGGATTACAAGGTGCTCGGTGACGATGCTCTTGATTCACCAATGATGACAAAACCCTGACTCTTGTTAGAAATTAAAGTCAGACTTCCAGAAGCCTCGCCATCCGAAGGATGCGCTTATAAAATTTCACACGCTTCACCGAATTCGAAGCGAGGGCTGCGCGGGAAGACATTCTCGCCACTGCCATAACCGAGGCTACACAGGAAATTTGATTTTATTTTAGTGCCTGCAAAGAATGACGCATCGGCCATGCCATTGTCGAACCCCGACAGCGGGCCACAGTCGAGGCCCTTGGCGCGCGCCGCCAGCATAAAGTATGCCGCCTGCAAGGTGCCGTTGCGAAATGCGGTATCGGCGATCAGTTCATCGTTGCCGACGAACCATGCGCGAGCATCCGTATGGGGAAACAGCTGTGGCAGTTTTTCGTAGAATTCCATGTCATGGCCGATGATCGCCGTTACCGGAGCGGACATGGCTTTATCGACATTGCCTTCCACCAGCATCGGCAGCAGCCGTTCTTTTGCATCAGCCGACTGAACGAAAACAATGCGGGCCGGACTGCAATTAGCGCTGGTCGGACCCATGCGGGCCAGATTCCAAATTTCATGTAACAACGCTTCGTCGACAGGCTTATCTGTCCAGCCGTTTTGGGTGCGTGCTTCAAGAAACATCATATCGAGAGTTTCTTTGCTGACGGTATGGGGCATGATTTTTTTCGATTTTTCCAATTCATTGATGTTGTTTGTATTAAATGGGAAATAATGAAAAAATGTACAGTACTGGTTTCGCCGGGGGGCGATTTATTAGGGGAGCGCGCGTGCAGTTACTTTTTATTTCAATATTGCTTGGCTTGTTTATGGGCCTTGTCCCGACATCAGGGGCGCTGGCCGGACAATCGGCTGTTGTCTTCATGTACCATCGTTTTGGCGAGGAAGACCTTGCATCTACGAACATACGTATAGAGCAATTCGAGGCGCACCTTAAAGAATTGCAGACCGGTGGTTTCACGGTCGTGCCCCTGGATGACGTTGTCGATGCTCTGAAGACGGGCAAGGAATTGCCTGACAAGGCCGTCGCCATCACCATCGATGACGCCTTTCAGTCCGTCTATACAGAGGCATGGCCAAGGCTAAAGGCCGCCGGGTTTCCGTTCACCATTTTCGTATCGACCGACATGGTCGACCAACGCATAGCCAATTACATGAACTGGGAACAGTTGGTTGAAATGAAAGCTGCCGGTGTCGGCATTGGCCACCACACGGCAACACACCTGAAAATGGGCACATCAGGCAGCGTCACCAATCGAGATGATGTCGAACTTGCCAGCCAACGCTTTACCGAACAGCTCGGCTTCGTGCCCAGGCTGTTCGCTTATCCTTATGGTGAAGTCAGTTCCGACGTTATGCAGCTTGCCCGTGATCAAGGGTTCACAGCCGCTTTCGGTCAACATTCTGGCGTCGCTGGGCCGAATCCCGAAATGTTCTATCTGCCACGTTTTTCCATGAACGAGGCCTATGGCAATATCGAACGGTTTCGCCTTGCCGCCAATGCGCTGCCATTTCCCACCACCGACATTACACCGTCAGATCCGCTGATCGGGCCGGGCGACGACAACCCGCCGGTGTTCGGATTTACCATCGTTGGCGATAAACAATTAAGGGATAGCCTCGACGCACTGAACTGTTTCGCGTCGCACGAAGGCGCCGTCGAAATCAATCGACTGGATGGCGGCGATGCCGGAACCCGTATTGAAATCCGCATGAACAAGGCCATGCCCAAAGGCCGGACACGGGTCAACTGCACCCTGTTGGGCAACGATGGTCGTTGGCACTGGTTTGGAAGACAGTTTCTGGTTTCTGAATAATTGCTTTTGTGAGCGCGCCTAACGGCGGGCCGCCGACCGCCCGGCGATTGAGGGGCAATAACGAGCGAGCGTAGCGAGGGGAGTTAAATAGTCGGGCCCACGAGACGCGCGTCATCCAGGCTGCTGAGGCCATTGCTGTCAATCAGGCCACGCAGACCGACGATATACGCTTCGCCCCGTTGTGAATAACGTTTCAGAGTACCCGCCAGAATGCGCCCGTCGATGGCGTTGCCATTGCGGCGCAGCTGTGCGCGTTCCCGGCGCAGTTCCCGATAGGCCCGGTTGCTGTTCAGGTTCAGCGCGTATGCACGAACCGAATCGATCAGACTGTCAAAGGCGCGAACCTTGTGGGTCTTGCCTTCTTCGCGATCAGTGGGAACCAGTCCTTTTTTGCTCGAGAACGTCCATTGACCGAACATGGCGTTTCCTTCGCGCACGAAGCGTGAGGTTCCCCAGCCGCTTTCTTCGGCAGCCTGGGCCAGCGCCAGGGACGGCGGCACGATATCGATACGCGTCAACAGGGCGTCAATGTCGCCACGTTTGACGCGATACATTTCGCCCATCACCTGCAGCCACAAACGATCAGCAGGGCCTGCCTTTTGACCAAGGCGAGTCTGATAGCGCAGCTTCCACAGGCGGCGGCGGTCGGCGAGGATTTCCTCGTTCGCCTGTAACACCAGCGGCAGCACAGAGCGGAAAAAGATTTCTTTGCGTTCACTATTTTCCGCAACCTGGGAAAGGTCATTGGGCAGGCTGGACAGGAACAGCCGCGGAACCGGCTGGCTGCCTTCGATAACACTGTCGAGCTTATAGCCCATGCGACCAAAGGCGTCCGACAGGCTGCTGGCGCTCGCCACGACATCGGTCGGGCCAATGTCGGTGTCGCCCGACGCAACGTCCATGTCTATCAAATCGCCCATGGAACGCTCGGGCTCGGCGGCGGCGATCATCGCACGCGGCAACAGACCCGAAGACAGCACCAAAGCCTCGGCACGCTGCAATACCGAATAAACGGGCTTGGCAGTGCCGGCGGCGGGCGGGTGGAGGGCGGCGACGGAGACGAGCGCAATAACAAGGCCGCCGACGAGGCTTAATGCCCCACGTTCAAAGGTCATGTTCATAACGGAAAACTGTTTCAAAAATCCGACTCGCGTCGGTTTTTCTGATCCTGTCTGCTTTTGCAAAGGGCCACCCCATTCCGAATCGACTGCCGATAAACTACTAAATATCGTAGTAAAAATCAACTTTAGCCCCATATCTTGTTGAAAATATGGTGCTTTATTGCCCAGTCAATTTTGAAACGAAGTCGTGGCCAGCTATTAGCGATTACTAATATACAAATTACATTCGAGAGTCACGCTTTTTTTCACGCCCCCTATTCGACGGCGCGCACCTCGGAGACTTCCGGGATGTAGTGCTTGAGCATGTTCTCCACCCCGTTCTTCAAAGTCGCCGATGCCGACGGGCAACCCGAACAGGCACCCTGCATGCGCAGATAGACGATACCGTCCTCGAACGACTGGAAGGTAATGTCGCCGCCATCCTGAGCGACGGCCGGGCGCACCCGGGTGTCGAGCAGTTCGCGGATCTGGCCTTCTATACTGCCGTCGGCAATATCGTCGTCATCGTCGGTAGCATTGATCACAGGCTTGTCAGCCGACAGGTGCTCCATGATGGCGCCCAGGACCAGCGGCTTTAATGCTTCCCATCCGGTCGCATCAGATTTGGTGATGGTGATGAAATCGCTTCCCAGAAAAACACCGCTTACGCCTTCGACCTCGAACAGGCGCTGCGCCAACGGCGAATTGCCTGCACTGGCGGCGTCACTGAAATCGGCGGTGCCACGGGTCATCACGGCGCGACCGGGCAGGAACTTGACGGTCGCCGGATTGGGGGTGTTTTCGGTCTGGATAAACATGTCTCTTCGCCTTTTCCTATATTTGAGCCCTGTAAATGGGCCTAATCCGAATAAATATCAAGGCTTCAGGTAGCCAACGGTGGCCTTGACCTCGTCGATAATCGGCTGGGCCATGTTACGGGCCTTTTGGGCACCACCCCTGAGCACCCCGTCGACATAGGCCGGGTCCGCCATCAGGCGACGCATTTCATCTTGAATGGGGGCCAGCTTGGAAACAGCCAGATCAGCCAGATTTTGCTTGAATGTCGAGAACTGTTCGCCACCGAAGTTGGTGCAGACCTCGTCAAGCGTGGTGTCGGACAGGGCCGCATAAATGCCCATCAGGTTGGCGGCTTCCGGACGGCCCTCGAGGCCCTTTTCGTTTTCAGGCAGCGGTTCCGGGTCGGTCTTGGCCTTGCGGATTTTCTTGGCGATGGCATCAGCATCATCGGTCATGGTGATGCGCGACAAATCCGACGGATCGGATTTGCTCATTTTCGACGTTCCGTCCCTGAGCGACATCACCCGCGTTGCAGCACCGAAAATCAGTGGCTCGACAACGGGAAACATGTCGCACTTAAAGTCATTGTTGAACTTCTGGGCGATGTCACGGGTCAGTTCCAGATGCTGCTTCTGGTCCTCGCCGACAGGCACGTGGGTGGCTTTATATAAAAGAATGTCAGCCGCCATCAGGTTCGGATAGGCATACAGGCCAACCGAGGCGTTCTCGCGGTTCTTGCCGGCCTTTTCCTTGAATTGGGTCATCCGGTTGAGCCAGCCCATGCGGGCCACGCAGTTGAAAATCCACGCCAGCTCGGCATGTCCGGGAACCTGGCTTTGATTGAACACGGTGTGTTTATCGGCATCGATACCCGATGCCAGCAGGGCGGCCGTTACTTCGCGGGTCGAAGCCTGCAGGCCATCGGGGTCCTGCCATGTGGTAATGGCGTGCATGTCGACAACGCAAAATATGCATTCATAGTCGTCCTGCAAGCGGACCCAGTTGCGGATTGCGCCCAGGTAGTTGCCGAGGTGCAGATCGCCGGTTGGCTGTACGCCTGAAAAAATTCTGCTCATGTGTCACTCACAGGTTGCCTATGGCTTGTGTATGGCCGGTGTTATGGAGCTTAAGCCCCGAAGGGTCAAGATGCCGCCTTGCCCCGGTACAAACTTTTAACGTCGGCGATGCGCGCCGCGCCCGTAACCTGGGCCAGCACGGCGAACACCAAGGCGCCGCCCGCGACCAGTCCGGCCAGCCCGATGGCACGTTCGACCTCGGCCCCGCCAAGCCTGTCGGCAAGATGGGGCAAGGCGAAATACAAGGCCGCGCCCATGCCGATGCTCGCCAGCAACGTCTTCGCAGCGCGTGATTTCAGGCGGGCATCAAAGACAAGGTGCCCACGCCGATACAACACGGTGGCCATCAGCCCGGCATTGAGCCAGCTCGACACCGCCGTCGCCATGGCAATGCCCACATGCAGGAACGGTCCCATCAGAATCAGGTTGAGCACCAGATTGACGACCATCGCGGCAATCGCAATTTTCACCGGCGTTGAGGTGTCGCCGCGCGCAAAGAAGCCCGGCGCCAGCGCCTTAACCAGCACATAGGCCGGAAGGCCGATGGCATAAATGCCCAAGGCCGCCGCCGTCGCCGCCGCCTGAATATCGCCAAATGCGCCGCGTTGGAACAGCACCGTGACCACCGGCTCGGCAATCACCATCAGGGCAATGGCGGCAGGCAGGGTCAGTAGCAAAGAAAATTCCAGCGCCCGGTTCTGGCTGCTGGCCGCCGCCGCTTCGTCGTCGGCACGAATTTGTCGGCTCAACAGCGGCAGCAGTGCCGTGCCGACAGCAACGCCGACAACGCCCAAAGGCAACTGATTGACCCGATCGGCAAAAAACAGATACGAGATCGAGCCTTCAGGCAACAGCGATGCAATGATGGTATCGATCAGCAGGTTGATTTGATAAATCCCCGCCCCCAATGCCACCGGCAGGGCGCGCATCAGCAACAGTTTGACGTTTTCATTCATCCGCGGGCGCTGCCAACGGGGCCGGAACCCGGCCTTCGACGTGTGCACCATCAGCCAGACGAACTGCACGATGCCGGCGGTGAACACGCCCCAGGCCAGCGCATGGCCCGGCGTTTCGGCCGCCTGGGCAAACCCCAGCACCGCGCCGATCAGGCAGATATTCAACAGAATTGGCGTCGCTGCGGCAGCCGCGAACTTGCCGACGGAATTCAGGACGCCTGCAAAAAGCGAGACCAGCGAGATAAACAGCAAATAAGGAAAGGTGATGCGGGTCAGTTCAACAGCGAGCCCGAATTTTTCCGGATTGTCCAAAAACCCCGGCGCGAACGCCATCATCAACCACGGCATCGCCAGCTCAACAACAATGACGAACCCGAACAACGTCCACAGCAGTACCGCCAGTGCCTGATCGGCAAAGCGCCTTGCCGCTTCTTCGCCCTCGGCTTCAAGAATTCCGGCGAACAGGGGCACGAAAGCCATATTGAAGGCGCCTTCGGCAAACAGGCGGCGGAACAGGTTGGGAAATTTGAAAGCGACGAAAAACACATCGGCCAGCATCCCCGCGCCAAGCACGGCAGCGATCAGAATATCGCGCACGAACCCGAACAGGCGCGACACAAGCGTCAGCGAACCGACAGTAACGATGGATCGAAGCAAAACCATGTCCGCCTGAATAGCCGTTAATTGCGGCGCTGAAAAGGCGCGGTCTTCAGATATTTCCTGCTTGCAATGGAGTGCCGCCGCCATCATATGACCGTCATTACGGTTTTAAATTTAGAAAGCGAGACGATTATGGATTTGAATCTGGATGGTGAAGGCTTCTTGGTGAACCGCGACGACTGGACCCCGGAAGTGGCCCGCGAAATCGCATCCCGTGACGACCGCGACCTGACCGAAGAGCACATGAATTATATTCTTGCCGCGCGCAAGATGTTCGATACTGAAGGCACCGTTCCGCCGTTACGCAAATTCTGCAAGGCACAAAATGCCTCCAAGGCCGACATGTTCGCTTCGTTTCAAACCGGCCCGATGAAGCTGATTTGCAAATGGGGTGGTTTACCGAAACCGACCGGCTGCGTATAACAACGCATGGTTCTTTCCCAGTTAACGGAACAGAAAGCGCTGGTCTTTCACAGGGCAGTTCTGGGTCTGCTTGAGCAGCACCCGAATGTGCGCGCCCGTGCGCTTGACCAACTTGAACACCTTCGCGCCGACACCGACTCAAACAACGAACTTTGTGACCGCTGGGCAGCGCTTCTTGACTTGCCCATCGACGAGATGGCCGGGGTTGTTCTGGCCGACACGCCCGACGGCGGCCTGTTGCGCGCCAATTCGCCCTTTACCGACGCCCTTACGCCGGGCGAGCGCAATTCTATCTGGCGGCGCATCGGACTGGTACAGTTCATGGGATACTATCTGGATGCCGCCGCCGACCTGGCGTTGGAGCTTTCCGATCAAGCCGCCATTACCGGCATCGCCATCGAAGAGCTGACCATTTGGCAATCCCGGGCACCATTGGAAATCGACAAGGAACACTTGCAGCGCCTGAAGCTGGTCGTCGCCCTGCACAAGACTCTGGTTGAGCTGGCACCGGACCGCGATGTCCGGCGTCGTTGGTTGCGCGAAGAAAGCGCGACGTTCAAGGCGACGCCCCTGACGTTGCTGAGCGAAGGCAAGGCGGGCGATGTTCTCGACAATCTTGCGGGCTCGACAAAACTGACATTGGGCCCCGACAACCTGCCCCGCATGGGCAACTGATAAAAAAATCAAAGGAGACGCACCCTCATGGCATATGCAGACGTTGAAAAAACCGACAACGGCTTTCTGGTCAATCTGGAAGACTGGAACGAAGATCTGGCGAAGGAAATCGCAACCCTGGAAGATATTGCGGAATTGTCGGACCGCCACATGGACCTGATTAATTACCTGCGCGATCAGTACATCAACAATCAGGGTGTGCAGCCCAACGAGCGTAAAATGGTCAAGGCCATGTCGGCCGAGTGGGACGAGAAAATTTCGACCAAGGAGCTGTACGCCCTGTTTCCCATGCAGCCATCGAAACAGGCCGCCCGCATCGCCGGTCTGCCGGAAACCAAACGCAAGGGCGGCTATTAAACGGGCCTAGTAATTGTCCCAACTGTCGTATTCGTCGTCATCGTCGTCTTTTACTTCTTCGTCGTCTTTGAAAACCGGCTCAGATTCATTTTCCTTCATGGCATGCAGATCGTTGTCCTGCCATTCGGTAGGACCGCCACTGTCGTCGACATAGGCATCCTGCTGGAAGTAGACATCTTCGTCGTCATCATCGTCTCGTTTGTTTTGTTCGATGACTTCTTCCGGCCCCTCATCAATGGGGGCTGATTTTTTCGTCTTTCCGGCACCCACCGCCTTAACCGCGAGTGCAGATAGCAGAGCGAGGGAGTCGAGGCTTCGCCTGAAAAAGCCGACGATGCGACCGGGACGTCGATTGTTCTTCTTTTTCGGCTTTCCCTGCTTTGACTTTTTCTCGGAGAAGACCGCAGCCCTTTTGATCCGGCTGTCTTTGGCTTTCCGGAGCATCTTGATGACATTGTCCTGCATCGCGCCCAGGCGGTCGTTTGTCGCGCCGTCGGGTATCAGCTTGTCAATAACCGGCATGACCTTGTCGATAATCGACTGGTCGCGCTTGCGCGAAAATATCAGCCGAATAATGGCGTCGCTCTGTTGTTTTAACTGCGCTGGTGTCTCGGTGCGTGAAACGATGGCGATCAGGCCCGTCTTTTGGTTTTCAAATAATGCTTCCCAGTCCGTCGTACCGTCGGCGTTCTGCGGCCATACGCTCTTGTCTGGAATGTTCATTACTTTTCCACGCCGTTCGCATCAGATGTGCCTGGCGGCCTGATCGTCGCAAGCAGGGCGGCGCGTACTGCCTCAAGCTTGTTGTCATGGGCAATTTTCAGTCCGAACACATCCTTGACGTAAAACACGTCGACGACACGCTCGCCATAGGTGGCGACGTGGGCCGAAGCGATTTGCAGGCCATTGTCCATCAGAGTCTGGGTAATGTCGCTCAGGAACCCGAGGCGGTCACGCCCGTTCAGTTCGATCACAGTGTGCTTGGCGCTGACGGCATTGTCGATCAGCACGCGGGGTGCGACCTTGAACACCCGGGTGCGGCTGGGCAACGCCCGGCTGCGAACCTCGGCCAGCTCCTTCGTCGCGTTGATGCTGCCTTTCAGGGCCCCCTCGATTCTGTCTTTCAGGCGTTTCAGGCCCTCTTGGCTGGCGAATGCGCCACCGTCCGCGTCCTGAATACGAAAGGTGTCCAGCGCCATACCGTTGGACATGGTGGCGACACGGGCATCGACAATTTTCGCCGACGACAACGCCATGGCGGCCGCAATCCGCTGAAAGACACCGGGATGATCGTGGGTATGAATAATGACTTCAGTGGCGTCTTGTTCGAGGTCGATTTCGGTAACGATATGAACGTTCAGATTGTCCTGTTCCGACTTGCGCATGATTTCGGCATAACGAACATGGGCCTCGGTGTCATAGCCAAGCCAGTAATCGTCATAACCAAGGGTGATTTGGTTTTCTATTTCTTCCCCTGACCAGCCGGGAAGGGAGCTACGAAAGGCGTCCTTGGCGCGTTCGACCTGCTCCCTGTAGCGTTCGCCTGGAATACCACCGGCCAGAACCTCTTGTGTGCGATAATAGAGTTCGCGCAACAATGTTGCCTTCCAGCCGTTCCAGACGCCGGGACCGACGGCACGAATATCGACGACTGTCAGAATCAGCAACAGGCGCAGCCGTTCCGGCGACTGCACGACTTCGACAAAGTCGCTGATGGTTTGCTGGTCTTCGATCTCGCGCTTGAAGGCGCTGTGGCTCATCAACAGGTGATGGCGCACCAGCCATGCCACAGTTTCCGTTTCCCAGTCATTCAGGCCCATGCGCGGACACACACGTTCGGCAATTTCGGCCCCCAGTTCGGAATGATCACCGCCCCGGCCCTTGGCCACGTCGTGCAGCAGCACCGCCAGATAAAGCACGCGGCGCGATTGCACTTCGTGAATGACGCTTGAGGCCACCGGATGGTCGTCTCTCAGGACGCCAGCCTCGATGCGCGACAGGATTCCAATTGCCCGGATGATGTGCTCGTCGACCGTATAGACGTGATACATGTCGTATTGCATCTGGGCGACGACGCGCCCGAAATCAGGAATGAAGCGACCCAGAACACCCGCTTCGCTCATCCGGTTGAGAGTCGTACGCGGATCCTTTTTTGACGTCAGAATATCCAGAAAGACGTCGTTCGCCGCCCCGTCTTTGCGTAAATCCACATCGATCAGGCGCAGGTTCTGGGTTACAAGTCGAAGGGCGTTGGGGTGAATATCAAGACCGTTGCGCTGGGCCTCGGCGAACAGAGTCAGAATTTTCAGCGGGTCAGCCTTAAGTGCCTCCTTAGTGGAAAAATTCAGGCGGTCGCCATCGACGCTGAATCCGTCGATGTTCTGGCGCATGAATGACAGGCTGGGCAGCCGGAAGTGCTGTTTTTTCTGTTCGGATTCCAATACCGCACACAGGATTCGGGTCAGGTCACCGACATCCTTGGCGACCAGAAAATAATGCTTCATGAATCTTTCTACGGCGCGCGCGCCGGGCCGCGTGACATAGGACATGCGCGTGGCCAGGTCGTCCTGAACGTTGAAGGTCAGTCGTTCTTCGGGGCGGGCGGCGAGATAATGCAGGTGACAGCGCACCGTCCATAAAAAATTCGCCGCCTTGGCAAAACGGCTGGCATCGCGCTTGGTCAACACGTCTTTTTCGACCAGCCCGGAAACGTCTTCGACCCGATAGGTATACTTGGCGATCCAGTAAAGCGTTTGCAGGTCGCGCAGGCCGCCCTTGCCTTCCTTGATGTTGGGTTCCAGCACATAACGGGTGTCGCCCATTCGTTCGTGGCGGTCATCGCGTTCGGCCAGCTTGGCGGTAACGAACGCGGCGGCACTGCCGGCGACGACTTCATCGCTGAATTTGTCCTTGAAACGTTTGAACAGGTCCTTGTCGCCCCATAGCCAGCGTGCTTCCAGCAGCGACGTGCGAATGGTCAGATCTTCTTTCGACAGCTTCACCACTTCGTCGGCCGTGCGTGTGGCATGGCCGACCTTGAGGCCTAAATCCCAGAGCATATAGAGCATGTACTCAATGACCTGGCTGGTCCTGGACGTGCTTTTCGGGTTAAGCAGAAACATCAGATCGATATCGGAAAACGGCGCCAGCTCGCCACGCCCGTAGCCACCGGTAGCGACGACGGAAATCGCATCGCCGGAAGATTTCTTGCTCGTCGGAAAGACGCACTCTTCGATAAAATCGAACAGGATGCGGATCAACTGGTCAATCAGGAACGACTGGGCATGGACCGTCTGCATGCCGGTCGCACCATCATCTTCGAAACGGCGACGCACCTCTGCCGTACCGGCAGCCATCGACTGCTTGAGCACACCAAGCACTTGTCTGCGGTCAACTTCACCACCGGATTGAACGACACCTTCGAGGGATGCCATAAGCGTTTTACGATCAATAATGTCACGCTGTTTGGGTATGCTTGCCATGCCGCTTTCGCCGGTTAATCCGCCAACGTCTTCAGGCGGTATATAAGTTCAAGCGCGTCTTTTGGCGACAACTCATCGGGATGAATGTCCTCCAGCGCCTCCTCCAGCGCCGATGGCCCGGTGTCTTCAGACCTGACTTCCAGAGAACCAGAGAATAACGGTAAGTCGTCGGCCAGCTTCGACAGCGCCGATGTCTGCTCGCCTTCTTCCAGAGTTTTCAGAATTTCCTCGGCACGGGCAACGACGACACCCGGCAGGCCCGCCATCTCGCCGACGTGAATGCCGTACGAGCGGTCCGCCGCACCCGGTCCGACCTCGTGCAAAAAGACCACATCGCCCTGCCACTCCTTGACCTTCATGGTATGGCAGCCAAGCGCATCAAGACGCGACGTCAATGCCGTCAGTTCATGATAGTGGGTCGCGAACAAGGCCCGGCAGCGGTTCTCCTCGTGCAGGTGTTCAATCACCGCCCAGGCGATGGACAGGCCATCGAAGGTCGCCGTGCCACGCCCGATTTCATCAAGAATAACCAGTGCACGCGGCCCGGCCTGATTAAGAATGGCCGCCGTTTCGACCATCTCCACCATAAACGTCGAGCGCCCGCGGGCCAGGTCATCGGCGGCCCCGACGCGACTGAACAGCTTGTCAATAACGCCAATATGGGCGCTGGCAGCAGGTACGAACGAGCCCATCTGCGCCATCACCGCAATCAGTGCGTTCTGGCGCAAGAAGGTGCTCTTGCCGGCCATGTTCGGGCCGGTCAGCAACCACAGTCGGCCACTTTTATCGTCGCTACCTTCCGCTTCGAGGCGACAATCGTTGGTGACGAAATCCGGCTCGTTGCGCGCCGCCAACGCGGCTTCGACGACTGGATGGCGACCGCCTGAAATATCAAACCCCGTTCCATCATCAATGGCCGGGCGCAGGTAGCGGCGCTTGACGGCAAGTGCGCCAAGACCCGCCGAAACATCCAGCCGGGCGAGTGCATCGGCGGCGGTGGCGATGTCATCGGACCGGCCAATGGTATCTGTGGCCAGGTCTTCGAACAGTTTCATTTCCAGTGCCAGCGCCTGATCGGCTGCGCGCGCGATACGGCCTTCCAGATCGCCAAGTTCGACCGTCGAATAGCGAACCGCATTGGCCATGGTCTGGCGATGGATGAAAGCGTCTTCCGGGCCGGACGGCATATTGTCGGCCTGTTTCGCCGAAACCTCGATGAAGTAGCCCAACACATTGTTGTGTTTGACCTTCAGGTTTGAAATTCCGGTTACCTCGGCATACTGACTTTGTAGCCCGGCGGCGAGGCGGCGGCTCTCGTCGCGCAGGGTGCGGAATTCATCCAGTTCCGGGCTGTAACCGGGCGCGATGAAACCACCGTCGCGGGTCAGCATCGGCAAGTCCGGGCCCAGCGCCCGGCGCAATCGTTCAACAAAATCGCCATGATGACCAAGGTCGGAAACGGCGACGGCGACACCGCCGCTGGCCGTAGCCTTCAAGGCGGCGCGCATATCAGCGCCGGCCTCAAGACCGGCTGCAATGGCTTCCAGATCGCGGGGTCCACCGCGTTCCAGCGTCAGCCGCGAAAACGCGCGCTGCATATCAGGACAGCGCCCGAGAATACCGCGCGCCGTCTCGCGCACGGCTTCGCCATCAACGAAGAACTGCACCATGTCCAGACGTTCTGAAATCGCACCAACGCCAGTCAACGGGGCCGAAAGGCGGCTCGCTAACAAACGCGCCCCGGCCCCGGTCAGGGTTTCGTCCATAACGCTGAGCAGGCTTCCCTTGGCGTCACCGGCCAGCGTCCGGGTCAGTTCCAGATTGCGCCGGGTGGCGGCGTCGATTTCCATGGTTTCGGTCGTCGCTAACCGACGCGGCGGGGCGAGGCGCGGCAGGCGGCCTTTTTGCGTCAGGTCGATGTAATCCACCAGCCCCCCGGCGGCGGCCAGCTCGGACCGACCAAAATCGCCAAAGCCATCAAGGGCTGTGACCGAAAATAGTTCCTTCAGCCGCTTCTCGCCGTTGGCGCTGTCGAAGCGACCAGCAGGCATTGGCACCAGAACCTCGCGCCAGTCGGCCAGGGTCTCGAACAGGTCGGGGTGTTGCATCAGTTTATCAGAAATCAGCACCTCGCCCGGGCCGATGCGCGCCAGTGCCGCGCCAAGACCCGCGGCCTGTATTGATTGGGACAGGAACTCGCCGGTCGAAATTTCAATCCAGGCAACGCCGATATCATCGCCCGCGCCGGTCGCGGCAACGGCGCACAAATAATTATGGCGCCGCGCGTCCAGCAGCGTGTCTTCCGTCAGGGTTCCCGGCGTGACAACCCTGACAACGGCGCGATTGACGACGGATTTTGCGCCCCGCTTTTTCGCTTCCGCCGGGTTCTCGGTCTGCTCGCACACGGCAACCCGAAAGCCTTCGGATATCAAACGTTCCAGATAGCTGTCGTGGGAATGAACCGGCACTCCGCACATGGGAATATCGTCGCCATTATGTTTGCCGCGTTTCGTTAAGGTAATGTCCAGCGCGGCGGACGCCTTGACCGCATCATCGAAGAACAGCTCGTAAAAATCGCCCATCCGGTAAAACAAAAGACAATCGGGATGTTCGGCCTTTATATCGAGAAACTGCGCCATCATCGGCGTCACGGAGGCAGATTGTTTGGGGGCAAGTTGTTGCACAGGCGTTTTCCGGTTCGATGAAGGCCGCACCATATCATAACTTTACGGCGTTTCAGACTAGGAATTCGCCGCCGCCTTCGTCACAATGGAATGACGCATTCTGGGATAAAGGGCAAAAACAATGACCGATGATAACAACGCAACAAGCCCGACACGCGAAGTGGTGGGGCTGTTCGCAGAACGCACCGCTTTCGAGGCCGCCATTGGCGGCCTGATGGACGCCGGTTTCGAGCGGTCTGACCTGAGTGTTCTTTCAAGCCATGAATCCATCGACGCCGCAGGCAGCCCAGGCAAGCCATGGAGTGATGCGCTGACGGCAATGGTCGGTGAGCTGAAATTCGAAGCGCCGCTGGTCGCATCAGGCGCCATATTTCTGGTCGGTGGGCCTATGGCGGCAAGCGTCGCCGGGATTATCGGGGCGGCAACCGGCGTTGTTGCGGCCAAGGAAGTTCTGGAAAGCGTGACCTCGACCCCGCACACCGAAGACTTCGCCCGTTCGCTGGAAGCAGGCAGCGTGATTTTGTGGGTGCGCGCATCAAGCCCGGAAAAAGAAGCAACGGCGCAACAGATTCTACAAGACAATGATGCCTGGAATGTCCACGTACACGAGGCCACCGGGCAGGAGGGATAGACTATGAGCGACAACCCCCATGACAACGCAATCACCGACGAAGAGGCGCTGCGCTTTCACGCCGAAGGACGACCCGGCAAGTTGGAAATCCAGGCGACCAAACCGCTGACGACGCAGCGCGACCTGTCGCTCGCCTATTCGCCCGGCGTCGCCGTGCCCTGTCTTGAAATAGAACGCGATCCGGCGCTGGCTTATGACTACACGGCCAAGGGCAATATCGTCGCCATCATATCGAACGGTACCGCGGTGCTGGGGCTCGGCAACCTGGGCGGGCTGGCATCAAAACCGGTGATGGAAGGCAAGGCCGTTCTGTTCAAGCGATTCGCCGATATCGACGGCATCGACCTTGAACTCGATACCGAAGACGTCGATGAGTTCATCAATGCGGTCAGGTATCTGGGGCCCAGCTTTGGCGGCATCAATCTGGAAGACATCAAGGCACCGGAATGCTTCATCATCGAACAGCAGTTGCGCGAGATGATGGATATCCCGGTGTTCCACGACGATCAGCACGGCACCGCCATCATTACCGCGGCCGCCCTGATTAATGCAATCGACCTGACCGATCGCGACATTTCCACAATCAAGGTTGTCTCCAGCGGCGCCGGTGCGGCGTCGATTGCGTGTGTCGAGCTGATCAAGCGTCTGGGCGTCAAACACGAGAACGTCATTCTGTGCGATTCCCACGGCGTCATCTATCAGGGTCGCGAAGATGACATGAACCAATGGAAGTCAGCGCACGCGGTTAAAACCAAGGCGCGGTCCTTGAGCGATGCCATGGATGGCGCCGACGTTTTCCTGGGCCTGTCGGTCAAGGACATCGTTTCCCAGGACATGATTTCATCAATGGCAGACAGGCCCATCGTCTTTGCCATGGCCAACCCGGACCCGGAAATCAGACCCGAAGATGTCAAGGCGGTCCGCCCCGATGCCATCTGCGCCACCGGCCGTTCCGATTATCCCAATCAGGTCAACAACGTCCTCGGCTTTCCCTATATTTTCCGGGGAGCGCTCGACGTTCGTGCCTCGACCATCAACGACGAGATGAAGCTGGCCGCCGCCCACGCCATCGCCGAGCTGGCCCGCGAGGACGTTCCCGACGAAGTCGATGCCGCCTATTCGGGATCGCACCTTATGTATGGACCCGATTACATCATTCCGGCCCCGTTCGACCCGCGGCTGATCCACGCCGTGCCACCGGCGGTTGCCACAGCCGCCATGGAATCCGGCGTCGCCCAAAAACCGATTATCGATATGGAGGCTTATGAGCGCGAGTTGTCGGCCCGCCTCGACCCAACCGCAGCCAGCATGCATGCGATTTTCGATAAGGTACGCAGCAATCCCCGGCGCGTTGTCTTCGCCGAGGGCGAAGAAGAAAAGAGTATTCGCGCGGCGGTTTCTTTTCACAACGCCGGTTACGGCACGCCCATCCTGCTGGGACGTGAAGACCGTGTATTGAAGGCAATGGACCGCCTTGGTCTGCCCGCCATCGACGGGCTTGAAATTCATAACGCCAAGCTGAGCCAGTCGAACAAGGATTACACGGATTTCCTGTATGAGCGCCTGCAACGCCAAGGTGCGCTGTATCGCGATTGCCAGCGCATGGTCAATCAGGAGCGAAATATTTTCGCCTCGTGCATGGTCGCCATGGGCGATGCCGACGCCATGGTTACCGGCCTGACCCGAAATTATTTCGTGGCGCTGGAAGAAATCACCAAGGTGCTGGACCCGAAACCCGAAGAACATGTCTTCGGACTGTCGCTGGTATTGTCGCGTGGCAAGACGCTGTTTGTTTCTGACACCGCCGTGCACGAGCTGCCGAATCCGGAACAACTGGCCGATTTTGCCCAGCAAACGGCGGCCGTCGCCCGGCGCATGGGTCACGAGCCGCGCGTCGCGCTGCTTTCATTTTCCAACTTCGGCAACCCGATGCTGTCGCGATCCGAAGTTATCCGCGACGCCGTCAAGGTTCTGGATGCCCGTCAGGTGCCCTTTGAATATGATGGCGAAATGGGCGTCGATGTGGCGCTGAATCCCGAAGTCATGGAACTGTATCCGTTCTGTCGATTGTCGGAACCGGCCAATGTGCTGATCATGCCGGGCCTGCATACATCGCAGACGTCAACGAAGCTGCTCGGCGAACTGGGCGGTGGAACGGTCATCGGGCCGATGTTGATGGGCTTATCGAAGCCAGCCCAGATCGTTCCCATGGGCGCGACCGTATCCGATATGGTCAACATGGCGGCGCTTGCTGCGCACGATGCGATCGCTTGAGACACGCGAATAATTAAACATGCGAATCCCTGTTGCCTGATGGCAACAAACGGGAATCGCGAGATTCTTTATTAAAATCATACTGTTGTGGGAGTTTCGACACGGCCTTGTAACGACGGCGTCGGAAACTCTGAACCTAACACTCACAATTTAAAATAAATAGCCTTGTTTTCTGCTTCAGATTGCTGTCAAAAGACCGCGAAATTTTAAACAAGCACAAGAGAGAAAACGCATGAATGAGCATGCCTTCAAAAAGAAAACATCACTCGATAAAGATTTAAAAAGAATAGGTATCCTGGAACAAGCGACCCAGGCGACCGGTCAACAATTCGTCAAAATCGGACTCAGCGTCCTGTTCCTGGTTGCCGTCTGGGTCTTCGCCTCGATGCAAGCAGGCGACATTGATAACTCCGCTTACATCGTTGCCGCCGGAATCATCGGCGGATACATGGCCCTGAACATCGGTGCCAACGATGTTGCCAATAACGTCGGCCCGGCGGTCGGATCAAAAGCCCTGACCATGGTCGGCGCAATTATTATCGCCGCCGTGTTCGAAACATCGGGCGCGATCCTTGCCGGTGGCGATGTTATCAAGACCATCAAGAAAGGCATCATCGATCCAAGCCTGATGCCGAACGAGCAAGTTTTCATCTGGGCGATGATGGCGGCACTGCTGGCTGCCGCCCTGTGGCTCAATCTGGCGACCTATGTTGGTGCGCCGGTTTCGACCACGCACTCAATCGTCGGCGGCGTTATGGGCGCCGGCATTGCGGCAACCGGTATGGCTGCCGTTAACTGGCCGACCATGGGCAAGATCGCCGCCAGCTGGGTTATTTCCCCGCTTATGGGTGGCATTATCGCAGCCCTGTTCCTGGCCTTCCTGCAATACACGGTGATGAACCAGAAAGATAAAATAGCCGCCGCCCGTCGCTGGGTGCCGGTCGTCGTCGCCGTTATGGGCTCTGCCTTTGCCATGTATCTGTCGTTGAAGGGTTTGAAGAAAATCTGGAAGTTCGACATTGTCGAGATCATGATCATCGGCGCGATTGCTTATGTGTCATCGTTCTTCATCGTCAAGATGTACGTCGACAAAAGCTCCCGGACCATGGAAAACAGAAAAAAATCCGTTCACAAGCTGTTTGTGGTCCCGTTGATTTTCTCTGCCGCACTGCTGTCGTTCGCCCACGGTGCCAACGACGTGGCCAATGCGGTCGGGCCGCTGGCCGCCATCGTCAGCGCCTCGGAAACCGGCGATATCTCATCAAAAGTTGGAATACCCCTTTGGGTGATGCTGGTCGGTGCCGCAGGCATATCGGCCGGACTGGTGCTGTTCGGGCCGAAACTGATTCGAACGGTCGGCGAAAAAATTACCAAGCTGAACCCGGTTCGCGCCTTTTGCGTGGCACTAGCCGCCGCCATTACGGTGATCATCGCCTCGTACCTGGGGCTGCCGGTATCATCGACCCACATAGCGGTCGGTGGTGTCTTCGGTGTCGGGCTGTACCGGGAATACATTTCCAACCGCAAAAAGCGAACCGTCAAACCGAGTGCGCTGGGTCGCAGCGCCAGTGAAGAAATCACGAAAGCGGCTGAAGGCGTCGACGAGATGCTGATGGACGGTACTCCAAAGAAGAAGCTGAAGCGATCGACCAAGCGCAAGCTGGTGCGTCGTCAACACCTGATGACCATTGCCGCTGCCTGGGTGATTACGGTGCCCGCCGCAGCCGGTCTGGCGGCCTTGCTGTTCAAGCTGTTCCAGTACGTCCAGACCAGCTAGGGCTTCACCCTTAGGCGTCGAGCGCGGCCAGTGCCGCCTCGTGCGCCTTTATGGAGACCTCGCCGAAACAACAGAAGACTACTTGTTTCAGGCGGTCGTCGGGCCTGAGAAAATCAGCCACCGTGTTAACCGCAATTTCAGCGGCGCGGTCGGCGGGAAATCCGTAGATGCCGGTCGAGATCGCCGGAAAGGCGATGCTGGTGAGGTTGTTGCCGACACACAATCCCAGAGCTCGGCGATAACACTGTGCCAGCAGATCTGGCTCGCCCGCCACCCCGCCAGACCAGATCGGGCCGACGGCATGAATAACGTAAGGGGCCTTCAGGTCGTATCCGTGGGTGATGCGGGCTTCGCCAGTCGGACACCCGCCCGGTATTTGGGCACATTCCGCCGCCAGCCCAGGACCTGCCGCATCATGGATAGCGCCACAGACGCCGCCACCCGGCAGCAGTTCAGGATTGGCGGCGTTAACAATCGCATCCACATCAAGGCCGGTAATGTCGGCACCGATAATGTTTATGCGTTGTTCAGTCATCGCCGTCCGCTAGTCCTTGGCCCGCTCGATACCGGCGCGGATCAGGTCGTTCGCGGATTCCGGGCCTTCCCAGCCCTGAACCTTGGCCCATTTACCTTTTTCCAGATCCTTGTAGTGGGTGAAAAAGTGGGCGATCTGTTCGATCAGGACCGGGCGTAAATCACGATAGGAAACGACGTTCTGGTAGTACGGGTGCAGTTTGTCGACCGGAACGCAGAGGATTTTTTCGTCAATCCCGCTTTCGTCTTCCATCATCAGAACGCCAATAGGACGCGACGGAATAACACAGCCCGGCGTTACCGGAATTTGCCCCAGTACCGCGGCGTCGACCGGGTCGCCATCATCGGACAGGGTGTGCGGAATAAACCCATAGTTACACGGATAGTGCATGGCGGTGTGCAGGAAGCGATCGACGAACATCGCGCCGGATGCCTTGTCGAGCTCGTACTTGACCGGGCTGCCGCCCATGGGAATTTCGATGATCACATTAACGTCGTAGGGCGCATTCTCGCCGATGGCTATTTTGCTGATGTCCATTGTATCTACGTCCTGTTCGGGTTGTTCAAATGTGTCCCGCTACTTAACGCTCTTCATGTTGCACTGCAACAGAATTTCCATCCGGCGGCCCGGCGATGGGCAGTCTTTTCATCAGCCAGTACAACACCACCAGGCCCGGAACGGCAGCAAAGGTGGTCAAAATAAAGTAGCTGGTCCAGTCCATATTATCGGCCAGCCAGCCACCGCCGGACGCAAACATGGTGCGCGCGAAGCTCATGATCGATGACAGCAGCGCGTACTGGGTCGCCGTGTAAGCAACGTTGCACAGGCTGGACAGGTAAGCGACGAACGCCGTCGTCGCCATGCCAGCGGTCAGGTTTTCGATGGAAATGGTGACGGCCAGCATCGGGATCGAATAGCCGACCTGGGCCTGGGCAGCAAAGGCCAGATTGGCGACGCACTGCAAAAGCCCGGCGTACCACAGCGCCCGCATGATTCCATATCGTGCAACAAGCACGCCGCCCATGAAGCCGCCCAGTATGGTCATGGCAAATCCGTAGCCCTTGGAAACGGCGGCGATTTCAGATTTCGAGAAACCCATATCCAGATAGAACGGGTTGGCCATGACGCCAAGCAGCGCCTCGCCATATTTGTACAAAGCCACAAACAACAGGATCATGATCCAGTGCGGGCGGGTCATGAAATCGACGAACGGGTTGATGATCGCATCCCTGATTTGCGCCCCGAGGCTCTGGTCGTGATCGACAAATGAAATTTCCCGATCCGGTTCCGGGCTCAACAGAACCGTCAACAGGCCAACGCCCATCAAGGCTGCCATCGCCACATAGGCCCAGTACCAGCTGTACCCATCGGCGATGAATAAAGCCCCGGCACCAGCGACCAACATGGCAATGCGATAGCCGAATACATAGTTGGCCGAACCGGCACCCAGCTGGTCCTCGTCCAGGCTTTCGATGCGATAGGCATCGACGACGATATCCTGGGTCGCCGATGCAAAAGCCAACAGCACCGCCCACAGAGCCGTCCACCACAATTCGGTTGCAGGGTCGGTGCCGCCAAGGCCAACCATCGTCACCATGGTCGCGGCTTGCGACAAGACCAGCCAACTGCGGCGTTGCCCCAACAGTCGCGTCAGGACCGGCAGTGGGATGCTGTCGACGACGGGTGCCCACAGAAACTTCAGCGCATACGCGGTCGATGCCCAGCTAAACAGGCCGATCATGGTCAGAGATACGTCGGATTCCTTGAGCCACGCCGACAAGGTCGAATAGACCAGCAACAACGGCAGACCACTGGAAAACCCGAGCAGAAGAATCACGAACACACGGCGTTCCAGATAGACCTTCGATGCGTCGAGCCAGGTTCTCATGGGCGCGCGTCCAACAACTGTTCTGCGGCATCCCAGACTGCATCCATGCTAACGGCCTCGACACAGGGAAACGAGTCCGTGTTGGTTGCGCGTTTTGGGCAATTCCAGAAACAGTGATAGCAGTCCATTTTTTCGTACACGAAGCGTGCGGTATCGGGGCAGGCCTGATCCGGATAAGGCACGAAGCAGCCGAAATGACCGCCGCCGACAATCACCACTGACGGTGTGCCGAGCGCGATGGACAAATGCGCCGGGCCGGTGTCGTTACTGACCACCAGTGCCGCGTGATTGAGGATGTCGAGCAGTTGCGCCAGCGTCGTCTTGCCGGAAAGATCGATGATATCGTTATCGCCTGTGGCCGCCACTTCGCCTTTGCCGCCGACAAGCACCACACCCAAGCCCTTGTCGCGTAATCGTTTCGCCAGTTCGAGATACTTTGCCATCGGCCAACGTCTGCCGTATTCGTTGGAACCCGGGTTGAGCACCGCGTATGGCGCGCCGGGGTCCAACAAATCGACCGGCGGTGTATCGTCACGCCAGTTGATGCTGGGCGGTGCGGGCGCAATTTCACGCCCCGTCAATTGCGAAACGAAACGCGCATGGCGGGCAATCTCGTGGTCCGGATAGTCACCCGTCGCGATCACATCTGTGTTTTGTGACATGTAGTATAAATATTCTGACCGGGTTTTTTCGTTGATGAACGGCAGCGAGGAAACTGCGCGTGGCGCGCCCGACACCCAGACCAGACTGTCGGCCATCATGGCGCGGCGCAAATACTGGTCGCAGACTGCAATCGCCGGATTAAGGCCGCGTACCATCAGCGAAATACGAAACCGGTAAAACACCCGCTTGGCAAACCGGTGTTCGTTGATGGTGATGACACGGTATCCGGCAAAGACCTCGGGTGCGATTGACCGCCAACTGTCGCAACCCAGTACCGTTATGTCGGATTTATCTACGCCAAAGGCCTCGGCGTAATAATCAAGGCTATTTCGAAACAGCACCATGTCGCCGATGCCGTCCATACGCACCACCAGCACCCCGCGGCGACGGGCCGGGACCGGCAGCAGCCGCGCGATCAGGTCAAACAGGCGAAACAGCCACCAGCGCCTGCGCATGCCCGCGGGCAACACACGCCAAAAGGCGTTGCTGATCAGGCGATGCCCGGCGATGGATGATTGTTGGTCGTTGGCGGCCATGCTTACTTGTAAATGGACACAGCCCTGGATGCCAGTACCCTAGCCGCGTTTTTCAGCACCACGTGCAATACGCTTGCGTTCGTGCGGGTCAAGATGGCGCTTGCGCAGACGAACGTTTTCCGGTGTCACTTCGACCAGTTCGTCATCGTCGATGTAGGCGACGGCCTCTTCCAGACTCATCCGTGTTGGCGGCGTCAGGCGTACCGCGTCGTCGGTGCCCGATGCGCGAACGTTGGTCAGCTGCTTGGCCTTCATTGGGTTGACTTCCAGGTCACCTGCCTTGGCGTGCTCGCCGATAATCATGCCTTCATAAACCGGAATGCCTGATGTCACCATCAGCGCGCCGCGGCCTTCCAGATTGGCCAGCGCATAAGCGACGGTCTTGCCAGCGGCATTGGAAATCAGCACACCATTGCGTCGACCGGGAATAGCACCAGCATGGGGACCATAGGAATTGAACATCCGGCTCATCACTCCGGTGCCCCGCGTTTCGGTCAAGAACTCGCCGTGATAACCGATCAGGCCACGCGCCGGAGCAATAAAGATAAGCCGCACCTTGCCGCCGCCCGACGGATGCATTTCCGTCATCTTGCCCTTGCGCACCGAAATTGCCTCAACAACAATGCCGGAAAATTCTTCATCCACATCAATTTGAATTTCTTCGTAGGGCTCTTCCCTGGCCCCGGTGTCGGGGTTGTCACGGAACAGCACCCGAGGGCGAGAAATCGACAGCTCGAACCCTTCGCGGCGCATTTGTTCGATCAGCACGCCCAGTTGCAGCTCGCCACGCCCGGCGACTTCAAATGAATCCGTATTGTCGGCTTCAGAAACACGCAAGGCAACGTTGCCTTCGGCTTCAGCCATCAAGCGGTCGCGGATCATGCGCGACGTCACTTTCGAGCCTTCTTGCCCGGCCATCGGCGAGGAGTTAATCGAAAACGTCATCGCCAGGGTCGGCGGGTCAACCGGGTCGGCCTTTAGCGGCTCGGTAATTTCAGGCGCACACAGGGTGTCGGCGACGGTTGCCTTTGATAATCCGGCAATGGCGACAAGATCGCCTGATGCGACGCTGTCGACCGGCACCCGGCGCAGGTCGCGGAATGCCAGCAGCTTGGTAATACGGCTTACTTCGACTTCCTCGCCATCCTGGTTCAGTGCGTGGATGTTGTCACCCACACTCAACACACCGTTTTCGATCCGACCGGTCAGAATACGACCCAGATAGGGATCCGATTCCAGCGTCGTCGCCAGCATCGAGAACGGCTGGTCAGGATGACTTTCCGGTTCCGGTACGTGGCTGAGGATTTGTTCGAATATGACATCCATATTTTCTTGTGGGCCGTCGGGTTCCGACGCCGCCCAGCCGTTCTTGGCCGATGCAAAGACGGTCGGGAAATCGAGCTGTTCTTCGTTGGCGTCCAACGCCGAGAACAGATCAAAACATTCATCCTGCACCTCGTAAGGGCGCCCATCGGGGCGGTCTACCTTGTTGATAACGACGACCGGCTTCAAGCCCAGCTTCAATGCTTTGGCGGTAACGAACTTGGTCTGCGGCATCGGGCCTTCGGCGGCATCGACCAGCAGCAAGACGCCATCAACCATGCTCAGGATACGTTCGACCTCGCCGCCGAAATCGGCGTGGCCCGGTGTGTCAACGATGTTGATACGGGTATCGCCCCAATCGACAGAGGTACACTTGGCCAGAATGGTAATGCCGCGCTCGCGCTCCAGATCGCCGGAGTCCATGGCGCGTTCCTCGACCTTCTGGTTTTCACGAAAGGCTCCGCTTTGTTTCAGCAGGGTATCGACAAGTGTGGTCTTGCCATGATCGACGTGAGCGATAATGGCGATATTGCGTAATTTCATTAACCGAGTTTCTTCCGTACAAGATCTTTAAATGAAACGTCGGGCCGCGCACCGACGTGAGAGATGACTTCTGATGCGCAAATGCTGCCGATGCGCGCGCAGGTATCAAGGCTTTCACCGGTGGTCAGGCCATACAGGAAACCCGCCGCATAGGCATCACCGGCACCTGTGGTATCGGCAACGACGTCAATCGGCTCGGCGTCAACAATATGGACTTCATCGCCGGACAACACGACAGAGCCCTTTTCGCTGCGGGTCAACGCCGCGATGGAACAATGGGCGCGGGCAGCTTGTAAGGCATCGTCGAAGCTTTCCGTCTGGTACAGGGACATGATTTCTTCTTCATTGGCGAACAGCACATCGACGTGGCCTTCGACCAGATTCAGGAAATCGTCCCGGTGACGATCAACGCAGAACGGGTCGCTGAGCGACAGCGACACCAGCCGCCCGGCATCTGTCGCCGCCTTGGCAGCCTTAACAAAGGCTTTCTTGGCCTGTTCCGGGTCCCACAGATAGCCTTCCAGATAGGTTACTTGCGAAATTGAGATCATGTGTTCATCAATGTCATCGGGCCCCAGATTCACACATGCGCCCAGATAGGTCTGCATGGTGCGTTGGGCATCGGGTGTCACATGGATCATACAACGCGCCGTCGAGGCACCATCCGTATCGGGTGCGGTATTATAAGCGATCCCCATGGATGTGATGTCATGGCGAAAGACTCCACCCAACTGGTCGTCCTTGACCTTGCCGATAAAGGCACCGTCGGCCCCCAGCGATGCCAGCCCGGCAATGGTGTTGGCGGCCGACCCGCCGGAACACTCGATTCCGGGGCCCATTTTGGTATAGACGCTTTCGGCGGTTTCCTCGTCAATCAGGCTCATGGTGCCCTTGGTCAGCCCGGTCTCGTTAATGAACTGATCATCGGCGTGGGCCAATACATCGACAATGGCATTGCCGATGCCGACAACGTGATATCGCGTTTCGGTCATGGAAGCGGTCGGGGAATTAGTCACAGGGATGTCTCCTGCCTGAAAGAACGAATGGGGTATGAAAGCGCGCGCAGTATAGCCACGCGGGCAGCGACCGCAAGGAGTGAAATCCACACCCTGGCTTAATTGCCCGGATATGTAAGTTTCAGCCTGTTCTGGAATTCTGTCGGCGATGCCCCGTATAGTATTGCTGGGGCTCACCGGATACGGGTTTTAATGGCTTTGGCACGGGTACTATTGATCGCCGCGACACTCGCCATGCTTTCAGGCAAGGCATGGGCGCTTGATCTTGGCCTGACCCCAAGTCACGTTTATTCCCTGTGGACCAACATCAATCGAACGGTCATCGAGTGTGTCAACCTTACGGTCAAGGACACCACCATCGTCAGCGGCGTAAAAGCCATGGCGACAAAAAAATTCACCGGGAAAAAGCCTGCCGACGTGCTTGCCCTTGCGCTTCACGTTGAGGGCTTGTGGAACACCCTTCGCATCCAGTCTGACTTGCCGCCAACCCTGCAAGCGATCGCGCCCGAATCAATGACTACACCGACGGACGTGTATCTGGAATCAAGCAAGATTCTGGCCTCGTCGGTCGAATGGATTATCGGCAACACCGATTCCAGCCATCTGGTTGCCGGATATTTTGTCCGTCATACCTTCAAGGACAAAACGCCCAGCGACGTTTATGCCCTTGTCGATCTGGCCCAACGACGCATGCAATTCGCCTTCGACCACAGCGGACTTGCGACACAATCGGGCGAAGGGTCCGGCCAATGAGTCCCTTGTCGTTCCTGAAAATCAAAACGCTGACCGTTATCGTCGCAATTGTACTGGCCACTTTTGCCGGGATGACCGTTCTGTCCAGCTATTATATAAACCGCCAGGTGTCTTCGGTCGGCGATCGCTGGCAGGAGTTCCGCGAGGGCCCGGCGAAAAAAGTCGCCATTTTGTCAGACCTGCGTAATGCCCTCGGTTATGGCGGCATGATTCACAATTTCAAAAACCTGATCCTGCGCCAGGACCGAAAATATATCCTCAAGGCCTCGCTTGATATCCTGAACATCACCGCCCTGTTAACGTCATACCAGAATATCGGGCTGAGCGTCCGCGAGAAGGCCGCCATGGACATTCTCGACAGCCGCCTGACCAAATACGAAAAAGCGATTGCCGTCGCCGAGAAAATGGCGGGCGAAGGCCGGACCTCGAAAGAAATTGACGCCGTCGTACACGTTAATGACGATCTGGCCATCAGCGCCATGCTGGCCATTGTCGGTGAACTGGAGCAAGCCTATGCCGACGAAGGAAGTCGCGTCGAACAGCTTGTGGCGGAAACCAACCGGACATCAAACACGGTATTTATCGCTTCGCTGGTGCTGGCTTTCGGGTCGATCGGTTTTACCCTGTGGTTCATGTATCTCCGGGTGCTGGCGCCGATCCGGGTGCTGAGCGAATCGATGCAGGAAATTTCCCGCAGGAACACGTCCGAGCCCGTTCCGGGAACCATGCGGGATGACGAGATTGGCGATATGGCACGAACCGTCGAGGTTTTCAGGAATGTTATTGTCGAGCGCAAGAGTTTTGAAGCATCACTGATTGAATCCAGAGAGTTGGCAGAATCATCAAACCGGGCAAAAACCGATTTTCTGGCCAACATGAGCCACGAACTGCGCACCCCGCTGAACGGGATAATCGGTCTTTCGGAGGTTATTCGCGAAGGAACGTTTGGACCTCTGGAAAACGACAAGTACGCCGAATACATAAATGAAATCCATGATTCGGGAAGCCACCTTCTTGCCGTCGTGCAAAACATCCTTGATGTTTCGGAAATTGATTCCAGCTCTGTCGCCCTTAAAGAAGAGAGCGTCAATTTAGGCAGCGTCATCCAGGACTGTCTGAGAGAGCTCGCGCAGAATGCCGAGGCCCGAAACATCAGCCTTCGCAATCATGCGGACCCGAGCGGGCCGATGGTCCATGCGGACCCGGGCCGCATCACCCAGATATTCAACAATGTTCTAACCAACGCAGTGAAGTTCACACCGGACGGCGGCGATGTCAGCATTGACAGCTTTTTTGAAGAAGGTGGCACCTTGGCAATCAGCATTACCGACACCGGCATCGGCATGGCGCGTGACGCCATCAACGAAGCGCTATCCCCTTTCGGACAAGTCAACCGTGGACATTTTGCCAAACACGAAGGAACCGGGCTTGGTTTATACCTGACGCGCATACTTGTTGAGATGCATGGCGGGGTCTTGAAGGTTAAAAGCGCCGTCGACAGGGGAACCCGCGTTACCGTCATATTGCCCAAAGAACGGATCATCGACAGCGAATAGTCGTTTTGGTTTTGAAATGCCGTCTTTTTGATTGGCGATGATGGTCCCGAGCGGCTACACATCCTGTACCTTGTTTTGTTTGGTTCAGGAGACCCACCTTGATAAAAGCCTTCTTTATATCGGCTCATCAAATTACCGACCCGGCGGCGCGGCGCGTCGTCTGGTTGTCTATATTTTTAGCCATTGGCGTGTTTATCGTCCTGTGGCTGTCGGTCGGTTTCCTGTTGGCATCAACATCGCTGTTTGCCCTTGGCTGGCTTGAAGCCGCCATCGATATTCTTGGTGGACTGGCAACCGGTGTGTTGACCTGGCTGTTGTTTCCCGCCGTCATCAGCCTAGTCATCGGCTTTCTGCTTGATGATATCTGCGCCGCTGTTGAAGCTCGCCATTACCCGGACCTGCCCGCCGTGCCGCCTCTTAAAATCTCAGTTGCCCTGCCGGCAATGCTGAAATTCGTGCTGATCCTGATTGCATTAAACATTCTGATGTTGCCGTTTCTACTGACCGGGCCGCTTTTCCCTTTTGTTTTCTATGCCGTGAACGGCTATCTTTTGAGCAGGGAATATTTCGAACTGGTGGCGTTTCGGCGAATGGCCCCAGGTGATGCCCGGACATTGCGCAAGGCCAACGGAACCCGGTTGTTTATGGCGGGTGTGGTAATCACGTTTTTACTGACTGTGCCGGTTGTTAATTTGCTGACGCCAATTATCGCCACCGCGGTTATGGTTCATTTGTTCGAAAAATTCAGGCGCAGCCAAGGGTAACGGTAAATCAGGTAGGATTAATCACATGTTGCTGAGACAAAAGGACGATGGAAGCAACGGTGGCGGCTCAAACGGAGATACCGCGCCGCCCCTGAAGCCGTTTTCCAGCATGGGTGGACACGCCCCGTCGAAGCCGCCAACCAAGGCGCCGGCCATCGCCGCGTCGCCGCCACAACATTCCGCAGACATCCCCTTTAGCGCGGCGCGCGCCGATTCCAAAACCCTGATTGTCGGGCGCGACATTCGCTTGTCCGGCGAGATCACCGAATGCGACCGCCTGATTGTCGAAGGCCACGTCGAGGTCGCCTTGTCTGATGCCCGCCTGATTGAGGTGTCTAATAATGGATTCTTCGGAGGCAGCGCCGATGTTATTGACGCCGATATCAGCGGTCATTTCGAAGGTAAATTGATGGCCAAGAACAAACTGACAGTGCGCGCCGGTGGGCGCATCAGCGGCATTATTCGTTATGGCAGCATCATCATTGAAGCCGGTGGTGAAGTGTCCGGCGATATGCAGGCCCTGCCTTCGGCTGACAGGGATACGAACGAGACGTGATTCCATACCGCCTGATTGCCCTGTTGCCAGTGGTCTTGGCGCTTGCCGCTTGTCCTGCGGCGACGCAAAAAACGCCGACGACGGCAACCCCGATAATCACCGTAACCAGCCCCCCGGCCCGACCAGCCCTGCTCGGCAGCCAGTTAATGGGGCTGGATCAAAGTGGGCTCGCAGCATTGGTCGGCGAACCCAGCTTTCGCCGCGTTGATGCCCCGGCAGAATTGTGGCAATACCGCAGTGACGATTGCCTGCTTGATGTCTATCTGTATCGGGGCGAGGAGAAATCAAGCGCCCATGCGGTCACTCATATCGCGGCGCGACGACACGACGAGACGGCGATTAGCGCCGATGCCTGTGTCGCCACCATGGACATCCCGCCACAAAATTAAAACTTGGCTTCCAGAGGCGCTGCCCCGCAGGGCATAATTAAAGGCTGGTCTTTCCCTTAAAACCGCAAACGTCTTTCACCACACAGCGATAGCATTCCGGTTTGCGCGCCTTGCACACGTACCGGCCCAGCAGAATCAGCCAGTGGTGGGCATGACGCATAAATTTTTTCGGCGTCACCTTGAGCAGTTTTTTCTCGACCGCCAATGGCGTTTTGCCCTTCGCCAGTCCGGTACGATTGCCGATGCGAAAAAGATGCGTATCAACGGCAATAGTCTCGGCACCGAAGGCGATGTTCATGACCACGTTGGCGGTTTTGCGACCAACGCCGGGCAATGCCTGTAAGGCTGCGTGATCATCGGGAACCTTGCCGCCGTGTTCCGATATCAACAACTCGCTTAAACGAATGACGTTCTTCGCCTTGGTATTAAACAGGCCGATGGACTTGATGTATTCCTTCAGCGTTCCTTCGCCCAGCTTGACCATCGCCGCCGGGGTCTTGACCTTTTTGAACAACGGGCCGGTCGCCTTGTTGACACCGACGTCGGTTGCTTGGGCCGACAGCACGACGGCGACCAGCAGCGTATAGGGGTTAACCCAGTCCAGTTCACCCTTCGGTTCCGGGTTGTCGTCGTGCAAGGCTTGATAGAAGACTTCGACGTCTGCTTTTTTCATCAGAGGCTTTACTTGAAGCCAAGCACATCGCGCATGGCATACAGGCCGGGAGCCTTGCCTTCGCACCAACGCGCGGCGCGGACCGCACCGTTGGCGAAGATACTGCGCGATGATGCTTTGTGGGTCAGCTCAATGCGCTCGCCCTCGGCCGCAAAAATCACCGAATGGTCGCCGACCACATCGCCGCCACGCAGCGTCGCAAAACCGATATCGCCATCCTTGCGCGCGCCGGTATGACCGTCGCGGACCCTGTCAGATACGTCGTCAAGATTAACGCCGCGCCCCGACGCCGCAGCCCGACCCAGCGCCAGCGCCGTACCTGAGGGGGCGTCAACCTTGTGGCGATGATGCATTTCCAGAATTTCAATATCGTTGTCAGCACCCAGCACACCCGCCGTCTGTTCGGTCAGGCCAAGCAGCAGATTGACGCCAATGGAAAAATTGGCCGCCTGTACGACGGCGACAGACCGCGCTGCGGCCTCGATGGTGGCCTGTTGGGGGCTCGACAATCCGGTCGTGCCGACCACGAAAGCCGTGCCATGTTCACCCGCAAGTTCCGCGTGATGAGTGGTGGCTTCGGGCAGGGTAAAATCAATAACCGCGTCAGATGCAGCAAACAGCGCCGCGGTATCGGTCGTCACCATCGGTCCCGCCGGGTGCAGGCCGGATAATTCAGAGATGTCGGCGCCGATAAATTCGCTGCCGTCATATTCGGTGCCGCCGACCAGTTCGAGCCCGTCGCCCGCCATCACTTCCTTGCACAACATGCGGCCCATGCGTCCGGCACAACCGACAATTCCGATTTTCATGGTCGTTTCCTTTTTTATGCCGCCCCTCAGTCGCCGGGCGGGGCTATTCGCCCCTTGGCTTTTGGGGCTTCTGGAAGTCAAAACAAGTTTGGCTAAAGGAGTTGGATTCTGCAAGGCCTAGCTCCGGGTTCCAATTTTAACTTGGCTTCCAGAGGTGTTGCCCCGAAGGGCATTATATATGCACCTCAATCCTTGAGGTCTTCCCACAGGTCCTTGACCTTGTCGAGAAAGCCATGTGATTCAGGATGGTGCTTCTCGTGGCTGGTTTCGGTCTCGAATTCTTTCAACAGTTCTTTCTGTTTTTTCGTCAGGTTGACCGGCGTTTCAACGGCGATCTGAACGAACATGTCGCCGCGCGAAGAAGCGCGCAGAATATTCATACCCACCCCACCCAGGCGGAATTGCTGGCCCGATTGCGACCCTGGGGGAATGGTGACGCGTGTGCGTGAGCCATCGACCGTCGGCACCTCTATTGAGCCACCCAGCGTTGCCGTCGTCATTTGAATTGGCACCCGGCAATAAATGTTGGCCCCGTCGCGACGGAACATGCGGTGCGAATCGATGCTGAGAAAAATGTAAAGGTCGCCCGCGCCAGCTCCGCGCAATCCGGCTTCGCCCTCACCACTCAGGCGAATGCGGGTGCCGTCTTCGACGCCGGCCGGAATATTGACCGACAGCGTCTTTTCCTGGTGCGTTCGGCCCTGGCCGCCACACGAACGGCACGGCTCTTTAATCACCTGGCCGGTGCCTTGGCACGACGGACAAGTACGTTCGACCGTGAAAAATCCTGACTGACTGCGAACCCGGCCATGGCCGCCACAGGTCGCGCATGTCACAGGCGCAGAACCACCGGCTGCGCCCGAACCGGTACAGTCGTCGCATGTTACTGATGTGGGAACGCGAATGTTGGTTTTCTTGCCCTCGAAGGCTTCTTCCAACGTGATATCCATATTGTATCGCAGGTCCGAACCGCGACCCGGACCGGCACCTGGTCCCTGTCCCGGGCCACCGCCGCCGCCAAAGTCGCCGAACATTTCATCGAATATATCGGCAAAGCCGCCAAAACCACCGCCACCGCCACCGCCAAAGCCGCCGGGACCGCCCGGACCGCCTTGTTCAAAGGCGGCATGACCAAAGCGGTCGTAAGCCGCGCGCTTTTCCTCGTCCTTGAGGACTTCGTAGGCTTCGTTGGCTTCCTTGAACATACGCTCGGCTTCGGCATCATCCGGATTGCGGTCGGGATGGTGCTTCATCGCCAGCTTGCGGTAAGCCTTTTTGATGTCGTCGCCCGAGGCGTCCTTGTCAACGCCAAGAACGGCGTAAAAGTCTTGCTTGGACATGTGACAATAAACCCCGTGCGTTAGTGCGGCTCAGAACAGAATATTATTTCTTGTCGTCTTCCGCGTCAGGTTTGCTCGGGTCTATTTCCTCGAATTCGGCGTCGACGACATCGGCGTCGTCATCGGCGGACTTGGCTTCTTCGCCCTCTTCAGGGGCCTCGCCTTGCTCGCCGGCTTCGGCCTGCTGGGCTGCATACATGGCTTCGCCCAGTTTCATGGAAGCCTGTGTCAGCGTCTCGGTTTTCGCCGTGATTTCTTCGGCGTCTTCGCCTTCAAGCGCCGTCTTCAATTCGGCGATGGCCGTTTCGATGGCGGTCTTGTCATCATCGGAAATCTTGTCACCGAATTCGCTGAGGTTCTTTTCAGCCGAATGCACAAGGCCGTCGGCGTTATTGCGTGCCTCGACCCCTTCCTTGCGTTTCTTGTCTTCTTCGGCATGGGATTCAGCGTCGTTGACCATAGACTCGATGTCATCATCGCTAAGACCGCCGGACGCCTGGATGCGAATCTGCTGCTCCTTGCCCGTCGCCTTGTCCTTGGCCGACACATTGACGATGCCGTTGGCATCAATGTCGAAGGTCACCTCGATCTGCGGAATGCCGCGCGCCGACGGCGGAATGCCGACAAGGTCGAACTGTCCGAGAATCTTGTTATCAGAGGCCATTTCACGTTCACCCTGGAAGACCCGGATGGTCACCGCCGTCTGGCTGTCCTCGGCGGTCGAAAATACCTGCGACTTGCGTGTCGGAATGGTCGTGTTGCGATCGATCAGGCGTGTAAACACGCCGCCGAGCGTCTCGATGCCCAGGCTCAGCGGTGTCACGTCGAGCAGCAGCACGTCCTTGACGTCGCCTTGCAGGACGCCACCCTGAATGGCCGCACCAAGCGCCACCACTTCGTCGGGGTTAACGCCCTTGTGCGGTTCGCGACCGAAGAAATCTTTTACCGTTTCGTGCACCTTTGGCATGCGGCTCATGCCGCCGACCATGATGACTTCCTTGATGTCGCCAGCCGATACGCCAGCGTCTTTCAAAGCTTTTTTGCACGGCTCGACGGTGCGCTGAATCAAATCGTCGACCAGCGCTTCCAGCTTTGCCCGCGTCAGCTTGATGTTCAGGTGCTTCGGCCCGGACGCATCAGCGGTAATAAACGGCAGGTTGATTTCCGTCTGCACGGCGCTCGACAGTTCAATTTTGGCCTTTTCGCCTTCTTCTTTCAGGCGCTGCAGGGCCAGCTTGTCTTCACGCAAGTCGATGCCATTGTCCTTTTTGAACTCGTCGGCCAAATAATCGACGATGCGGGCATCGAAATCTTCGCCGCCCAGGAAGGTGTCGCCGTTGGTCGATTTGACCTCGAACACGCCGTCACCGATTTCCAGGATCGAAATATCGAATGTGCCGCCACCAAGGTCATAAACCGCGATGATACCGGACTCGTCTTTTTCCAAACCGTAAGCAAGGGCGGCTGCCGTCGGCTCGTTAATAATGCGCAACACTTCAAGACCGGCGATCTTGCCGGCGTCTTTGGTTGCCTGACGCTGTGAATCATTGAAATAGGCCGGAACCGTAATCACGGCTTGCGTGACGTCCTGACCGAGATAGCTTTCCGCCGTCTCTTTCATTTTGCCAAGGATGAAGGCGCTGACCTGACTGGGGCTGTATTTTTCGCCATGGGCCTCGACCCAGGCATCGCCGTTATCGCCATCTATGATGTTGTACGGCACCAGGCCCTTGTCCTTTTCAGTCAGCGGATCATCAAAACGACGACCGATCAGGCGCTTGATCGCGAACAGGGTGTTTTCCGGGTTGGTCACCGCCTGGCGCTTCGCCGGCTGGCCGACCAGTCGTTCGCCGGATTCCGTAAAACCGACGATGGACGGCGTTGTGCGCACACCTTCTGCGTTTTCAATCACCTTCGCATCCTTGCCATCCATAATGGCGATGCAGGAATTGGTGGTCCCAAGGTCGATGCCGATAACCTTACTCATGGCTTAGTCCTTCTTGTTTCATAAACGATCAAAAATTCTGTTATGCGGCCCTGAACCGTCCGCTCCGGCGTTATATATGCCGGTGTGGTTAGCCGCGCAACCTCTCAGCGGTAAAAAAAATCCGCATTTTTCTGGGGTTCGCAGCCTTCGGCTGCGTTGGCCAAGGCGCAAATACCCTAAAGTTCCTCATCCAGCTGGCTACCGGTCTGATTCGGCGCTTCGTAGGCCTTGGCCGCGCCTTCGCTTTCGTCCGTTGTCGCGTCGGATTCAGGGGGTTGAGCCGCATCTTCGGGTGCCGCCTTTGGGCCGCCCTTCGATACCCCGACCTTGGCCGGGCGCAGCAGGCGATCACGAATGGTGTAGCCCGCCTGAATAACCTGAACGACGGTGCCTGTCGGCTTGTCCGGGTCTTCCATTTCAAACATCGCTTCGTGCAAGTTGTGATCAAACCGCTGGCCTTCGGCCTCGATCAGCTTGATGCCGACTCTCTCGAACGTATTCAGCAATTCGCGCTGGGTCATCTCGACGCCGGTGCACAGGTTGTCGACGGCCTCGTCAGAATCACGCGTCGTGGAATCGACACTGTCCAGGGCGCGCCCCAGATTATCGGCAACGGAAACCATCTCGGCGGCAAAAGACTGAATGGCGTATTTCGATGCGTCTTCCTTGTCGCGCTGGGCGCGGCGGCGGACATTTTCGGTTTCAGCGACGGCACGCAACAGCTTGTCGTTCAGGTCGGCAATCACGTCTTGCAGTTCGGCCAGGCCATCGCCGCCTTGCAGCAATTCCAGCTCATCGTCCGATGCTTCAGGGCCCATCAGGGGCTCATCTGCACCCTCTTGTGGGACCGCATCGTCCTCTTCATCCGCCGGGGTCTGTTCAGGCTCCACATTATCTGCGGTCTGTTCTTCTTCGGGCTGTTCGTTTTCGGTGTCTTCGGACATGGTCGTCGTGTTCTCCAAAATCTTCTTTTTAAGTGTTTGCACCGACATGCGGTGTGGTCGTTGTGCCAACAAGGCGTCCGACCAGTTTCGCTGTGTAATCGACCATCGGGACGATACGGGCATAGTTCATTCGGGTCGGGCCAATAACACCAATCGCCCCGACCACCTGTTCTTGGGCGTCGCGATAAGACCCGATGATCATCGAGCATCCGGCCATGCTGGACAGTTTATTATCAGACCCGATGAATATCTGCACCCCTTCTGCGCGTTCGGTCAGCGACAGCAGATTGAGCATGGTTTCTTTTGTCTCCAAAGCCTCGAACAGGCTGCGGATATGTTCCAGATCGGTGGCCGCCTTGACGTCTTCCAGCAAATTGGCTTGCCCACTGACGATCAGAGTGCCGTCGGTGGTCGAATCTCCTTCGGCCCAGCTGGCGATCCCGGCGGCGACCACAGAGCGGGTCAGCTCATCCAGTTGCACGCGGTGTTGATCAAGTTCAGCCATGATCCCATCATAGGCTTCACCCAACGTGCGGCCAACCAGGCGGGCGCTTAGGTAATTGCTCGCCGCGACCAATGCCGACGGCGGCAGGTCGGCAGGAATTTCAATAAAGCGATTTTCAACGATGCCGTTTTCCGTCACCATGACGACCAGCGCACGACCCGGATTAAGAGACACCAGTTCGATGTGTTTCAGCGGCGTATCGGTTTTCGGTGCCGTTACCAGCCCGGCGCAGTGGGACAAGCCGGACAGTACAGAGGTCGCTTCTTTTAATACACCTTCAACGCTGGACCCCGACGCCTGACAGTGGGCCTCGATGCTGTCGCGTTCGGACTTGGTTAAATTGCCGACCTGCAACAGACCGTCGACGAACAGTTTCAAGCCTGCATCCGTCGGCAGCCTGCCGGCCGATGCATGCGGGCTGAACAGCAGTCCGGCGTCTTCCAGGTCGGCCATGACATTGCGCACGGTCGCCGGTGACAGAACCGATCCCAGCCGTTTCGAGACAGTGCGCGAGCCAATCGGCTCGCCGGTCAAAACATAGGCGTCGACAATCTGTCGGAATATTTCGCGTGATCGCTCGTTCAGTTCGGAAATCATGCCGTTAACTCTTAGCCATTATCTTCCGGGAATGTAGTCACCGGACCTTGCCCCGTCAACGAGGGTACTATAGCTTTCGCCGACCATCGAAACTGAATCAATAAACAGGATTATAAAATGAGACCATCGGGTCGCGCTACTGATGAACTTCGTTCGGTCCAGCTTGAAACGGGCGTCAATAAACATGCCGAAGGCTCGTGCCTGATTAAAATGGGCGACACCCACGTGTTGTGTCTGGCCAGTGTCGAGCAGCGGGTTCCGCCCTGGATGCGAAATTCCGGAAAAGGCTGGGTAACGGCGGAATACGGCATGCTGCCCAGAGCCACCGGAGAGCGCATGAGTCGCGAAGCGGCGCGTGGAAAGCAATCGGGCCGGACCCAGGAAATTCAGCGCCTGATCGGTCGTTCTCTGCGTGCTGTCACCGATCTTGAAGCCATGGGTGAAATGCAGGTTTCCGTCGATTGCGACGTTATTCAGGCCGATGGCGGCACCCGCACAGCATCCATCACCGGGGCGTATGTGGCGCTGCATATGGCGTTTCAGCGCATGGTCGATCTGGGTGTGTTGACCGAAATTCCACTGACCGATGCGGTGGCTGCTATTTCATGCGGACTTTACAATGACGCCGCTGTGCTTGATCTGGACTATGACGAAGACAGTACCGCACAGGCCGACGCCAATTTCGTGCTGACGGCAGCGGGCGGCATCGTCGAAGTGCAGGGCACCGCAGAAGACAAACCGTTCACGCCGGAGCAATTCGCCGAACTGATGAGCCTGGCGCGCAAGGGCGTCGATGAACTGGTGGTGGCGCAGAAAGAAACGCTGCATATTTAGTGCCCTGCGGGGCAACGATTCTGGAAGTCAGACTTAAATTATTGCCCTGCGGGGCAAGGCCTCTGGAAGTCTGACTTAAATTGGGTATAGGAGATTAGATTCTTAGAGGGTTTAGCTCCTGCCAAAATTTGAACTTGGCTTCCAGAAACCGCGCCACCCGCAGGGTGCGAGAACAAAAAGAGCGTGCGCGTAATCAGAGGTTTGAATGAGCAGAAAAATTTCAGAGAGCACGCTCGTTATCGCCAGTCACAACCCGGGCAAGGTGCGCGAGATTGCCGACCTGCTGGCCCCGTTTGATGTCGAGGTCGTCTCTGCTAGTGAAATGGGACTGGACGAGCCCGTCGAAGACGGCCTGACCTTTGCCGCCAATGCCGAGATTAAGGCGCGCGCCGGAACCGAAGGATCAGGATTGCCGGTACTGGCCGATGATTCCGGGTTGTCTGTGGACGCACTGGATGGTGCACCCGGCATCTATTCCGCCCGCTGGGCCGGGCCGAACAAGGATTTCGATCTGGCCATGCAAAAGGTCGAAGATGAAGTCGGCGACGCCACCAACCGCCGGGCGCATTTTGTCTGCGCCCTGACGCTGGCATGGCCGGACGGCCATATGGAGACGTTTGAAGGCCGTTTCGACGGCTCGCTGGTCTGGCCGCCGCGCGGTGATAAAGGGTTTGGCTATGACCCGATCTTCCAGCCTGATGGCATGGACGTTACCTGCGCCGAAATGCCGCCGGAAGAAAAACACCGCATCAGCCACCGCGCTCAGGCCTTTAAATTGCTCGTTGCAGCGTGTTTTAAGTGACTGAAGCCATGGAAACTGGACTTAAGCCCCTTTCTTTGTACGTTCACTGGCCTTTTTGCCTGTCCAAATGCCCATATTGCGACTTTAACAGCCATGTTTCCGAAGAAGCCATAGATCATGGCCGGTGGCGCGACGCGCTGCTGAGCGAAATGGCACATTTCGCGAGCGAGACAAAAAATCGGGCGTTATCGAGCATCTTTTTCGGCGGCGGCACCCCGTCATTAATGCAGCCAGATACCGTTGCTGCGATCATTTCAGAAGCAAAACGCCACTGGAGTGTGGCGGATATCGAAATCACCGCGGAAGCAAACCCAACATCGGTCGAGGCCGACAAGCTGGAGGCCTTTCGCGACGCCGGAATTAACCGTTTGTCGCTGGGCGTTCAGTCATTTGATGATAATGCCTTGAAATATCTGGGCCGTGAGCATTCCAGCGATGATGCAACGAATGCTATTTCGCTAGCGAAAAGACTGTTCCCGGCCTTTTCTTTCGACTTGATTTACGCGCGGGCCGAGCAAACCGCCGATGATTGGCAGGCCGAATTGGAACAAGCGTTCAGTTTTGAGCCGCCTCATATTTCCCTGTACCAGCTGAGCATCGAGCCGGGAACACCGTTTCACAAACGAAATGTCGAGGTGCCTGAAAATAATGCCGCCGCCAGGCTGTTTGAGCTGACCCAGACACTATCCGAAGCGGCCGGATTGCCGGCGTATGAAATTTCAAACCATGCCCGGCCCGGATACGAATGCCGTCACAATCTGGGTATCTGGGACGGTCAGGACTACATCGGCATTGGCCCCGGAGCACACGGTCGCTTGGGCGATGCTGATGATGCAACCGACGCCATTTATCAGATCCACGACCCGGCACGCTGGCTTTCAGCCATCGATGAAAAGGGTCATGCCACCGCCAAGCGTCAGCGTTTAAGCCCACGCGAACGGCTGGAGGAGCGGGTGATGACGGGCCTGCGCACGTCTGTCGGCATTGGCCCGAAGCTGACCCAGTTTATCAATGGCGAGTTGCTGGCTGAAATGATACAGGGCGGCTTCCTGGCGTGGGCTGACGGAAAGCTCAGCGCAACACCAACCGGTCGTCTGGTCCTTGATGCGGTAATACATCGGCTATTGAGCGATTAATCGGTAAAGGATTCAGGGGCCTTGCTGATGATCTTCGGGCCATCCGGCGTCAGGCGCAAGACGGCGAGGCCGCGCTCGACACCGCCGTCGGCGGCGAACCGGAAAATACCGTCGCGGCCCCAGAAGCCGCTTTTTACCGCCATTGCCTCGGCCTCGAACTTGGCAAGAACCGGGGACTTTGACATCACCGCGGCCAGCGCCGTCGCGTCATAAGCCAGCGTCGCCAGACGGTGCGGCAACGCGCCATAGGTTTTCCTGTACTGATCGACGAATTCTGCGCGTGCTCGCGGCGGCGGCCCGGCGTACCAGCCATTCAGCAACGCCGGTTCAGAACCAAGCCCCGGTGCATCCCATTGCCCGGTTCCCAGCATGCGAACCTTTTTCGGATCAATATCGTAAAACGGCAGCAAGGCTGCGACGGCCAACAACCGCTTGCCACCATCGGCCAGCAGAAGGGCGTCATAGGGAACGTCGCCAATGGTCTGCAGTTTTTCCAGTCGTTCCAGCACCCGCCTCGACAAGTCGCTATCCCGCCTGGCCAGGTCGGCGCGTTGGTCCAGCAGGGCTTGACGGCGAATTTCATAATCAGCCATTTCCTGCACGACACCTGAGAAATCGTCGCTATCGGGGTCATAGAACTGCACCCGTGAAACCTCTGCACCCAGCATCATCGCCGTTTGCTTCAGGGTTTCGACAACGGCCTGACCATAGGCGTTGCCCGGTGCCAGCGCCGCGAACCGCTGAATGCCGCTAGACCGGGCATAGGCAACGACCCGCTCGACCTCGGTTTCAGGGAAGAACCCCATGGTATAGACGCCATCACCGGTAATGGTCCGGTCCGATGAAAAGCCAACGACGGTAACGTTAGCGGCGCGCGCCATCGGAGCGACTGCGCGCACGGATGGTGCCAGCAGCGGGCCCAGCATAATTGATGCACCATCACCGATAGCGAGTGAGGCCGCGCCCATCGCCCCTTCCGGGGTGCCCTCGGTATCAAATATCAACAGCTCGAAAGACATGTCGGAAAAATCGAACAGCGCCATCTGGGCGGCGTTCAACATGGACCGGCCAAGCTTGGCGTTTGGCCCGCTCAACGGCACCAGCAGGGCGACGCGCACAGTTGACGATGGTGCCAGCGGCGTCACCGGGCGTGGTTCCTGGGTTGGCATCGCCATCGGGACGGTCGGGGCCTGACGGGTCAACAGCGGAATCAGCGACGGCGTCTTGGCTTCGGGCTGTTCCGGAGTGGGGGGCGCGGGTGGCGCCGTTGCGGTCTCTGTCACAGGGGCCGCATCGGAAGTCGGAGCAGTCGCGGTTTCTACTGGGCGCGGCGGTGTGGTCGCAAATGTGCTTGTCGACGGCAGCGCGGACGTTTTCGAGCTCGGCGGCTCGAACACAAAACTGTCGCTAGCGGCGCTTTGTTTTTTTACCGCCGGGGCCTCAGGTGCACTCGTGGGCTGCTCGTCTTTGGTGCGATCAGTACTGGTCCGGGGTTCGACCGGAACCGTCTGTCCTTGCAACAACGACGGGAGTCGTGAAGACTCACATCCCGCGAGCACCATCACCGCCGCGACAAGCATAATATAAGACACGGACCGGACGGCCAGCCATGACGAAACGCGCATCAAAAAAGGGGAACGCCCCGAAGGGCCGGTCTTTGTCTGCAAAATTGCCTCTCAAAATCAGTGGTCGCGAACCCGCCGAGACTAGTCCCGGCGCACGTCCAAGTAAACCCGGACAGGCACCGACGCCGGGCCTGTATCTTGTCGCCACACCCATCGGCAATGCGCGCGATATTACGCTGCGCGCCCTTGATATCCTGAACCAGGCCGACGTCATCGCGTGTGAAGATACCCGCGTAACATCAAAGCTGCTGTCCATTCACGGCATCAGGGTGCCGTTGCTGGCCTATCACGAACACAATGCCGAGCGTGTCAGGCCAGCCATTATTGAACGCCTGAAAGGTGGCGAAATCGTGGCCCAGGTATCAGATGCCGGAACGCCGATGATTTCGGACCCGGGGTTCCGGCTGCTGAAATCATGCATCGACAATGATATCGATGTCACCCACCTGCCCGGCGCATCGTCGGTGTTGATGGCGTTGGTGTTGTCCGGACTGCCAACGGACCGGTTCCTGTTCGCCGGTTTCCCGGCCACCAAACAGGGCAAGCGGCGGACGGGCTTCGACGAGCTGAAAGCCGTTCCGGCAACGCTGGTGTTTCTGGAAAGCCCGAAACGGCTGGCCAAATCCCTTGCCGATATGACCCATGTGTTCGGGGGGCGCGACGCCGCCATTGGTCGCGAGCTTACCAAGATGTTCGAAGAAGTTCGGCGCGGTACGTTGGATGAGCTGGCGGCGCATTACGCCGAGGCCGGAGCACCAAAGGGCGAGGTGACGGTTGTCGTCTCGGCCCCAAGCGACGACCGCGCAGTCATTTCCGACGATGAGCTGGATGCCCTGCTGAACGCAGCCCTTGAAACCGATAGCGTGCGCGATGCCGCCCAGCGCGTCGCCAGCAAAACCGGGCTTGCGAAACGCACCGTCTATAACCGGGCGTTGGAATTGTCCTCTTGAACGACGCCGGGAATGACAAAAAGAAAAATGCCTGGCTGTTTGGGCGGACGTCTGAATCCCTGGCCGTGTGGATGTTGCGGCTGAAGGGCTATCGCATTATTGCGCGGGACCACCGGACCGGGGCCGGAGAAATCGATATCATTGCCAAGCGCGGAGGCATGCTGGCCTTTGTCGAGGTCAAGGCACGGCGAGATTTCAATACCGCCGCCGAGGCGCTGGGCCCCGCACAACGCAGGCGCATCGAGCGCGCGGCAGAAGTCTTTCTTTCAACCCGGCCTGAATACAGCACGTGCGATATTCGCTTCGATGTCGTGCTGGTCGCCCGCCTGGGCCCGCCCCGTCATTTACCCAACGCATGGATATCAGGCGATTGAACACAGGGCTTGAGGCTCTTACACTGGGCAGATGATTCGCCAGATTCGCGTCCTTGTTTTTACCCTTTTAGCTGCCACACACCTTGGTGCTTGCGAACCGGTCAGCATGGCGATTGGGGCCGGGGCTGCGACCGGGGTCGCCGCCTATCAGGAACGCGGCATCGAAGGCGTCGCCAGCGATACCCGTATAAAACTTGAAATTCTGAAGAACTGGTTCGATGCCAACAGCGGCTTGAACAAAAACGCGTCGGTCGAGGTTTATGAGGGGCGCGCCCTGTTGACCGGCGCCATGCCGACCGAAGTATTGCGTGCCGATGCCGTCAAGCTGGCGTGGAAGGTCGAAGGCGTCGTTGATGTTTTAAACGAGATTACCATTGGTACATCAGGCGGAATTGGTGAGTTGGCGCGCGATACAGCCATCACCGCCGAGCTTAAGGCTAAGCTGACCTTCGACGATAAGGTGCTGGCCGTCAATTATACGGTTATTACAACAGCCGGGACCGTCCACCTGATGGGCATTGCCCAAGACAAGGCGGAACTCGACCGGGTGATTTTGCGGGCTCGGGATATTTCTTATGTCAAACGGGTGCTCAGCCATGTGCGTGTGAAAATCAAGGACGCGCCAAAGCAAAAGGCCAACGGCCAATGAGGCCGTCTCCCGATATATGCCGTCGCCTGACGGCCATCGGAGCGCTCGCTGACGATGCTGTCGGGCTAACGGAAACAGCGCTTATTCTGGCCGCCGCTTCCAGGCCCGGTTCTGACGCAATGCCTTATGAGCGGCATTTGGAAAAGCTCACCGATGATGTCGCGGCTTATGTGGGTGCGGATGCCGACGACCCTGTTTCCGGGCTTGAAATGCGCACCGAGGCCCTGCGTCAGGTGATGGTCAAGCGATATGGTTATGCCGGGTCCGATGATGCCTATGACGACCCGGACTGCGCCAATCTGATGCGGGTCATCGACCGCCGTCAGGGATTGCCCGTCACCCTGGGTATTGTCGCCCTGCATATTGCCCGCGCGCTTGGCTGGCATATGGAAGGACTGGATTTTCCGCCGCGCTTTCTGGTGCGCATGGAATTCGAAGGCAGGCGCGCCATTCTGGATGTTTTCGACGGCTGTATCGAACTAACGCCACCGGACCTGCGCGGCCTGTACAAGGCGGTGTCCGGGGCGCATGTGGAAATTTCCCCCAGTCAATATACGGCCATGAGCAACCGCGACATTTTGTTGCGCGCGGCTGCTAAAGTGAAAATTCATCATCTGCGTTCCGAACGCCTCGACGAGGCGCTCGATACCATCAAGACCATGTTGTTGTTCGCACCTGAAAACGCCCCGTTATGGCGCGAGGCCGGAATTCTTTATGCCCGTCTCGACCGCATTCCCGAGGCCATCGCCGCGCTGGAAGAATTTTTACGCCACGCCGAGGGCGAGCCATCTGGCGATACGTCGCGCTATAAGACATCGGTTTTGTTGCAGGAACTGCGTGAACGGCTTAATTAAAGAAGCATCATGACTTTAAACGTTGCCATTCAGATGGACCCCATTGGGGGCGTCGACATTAACGCCGACTCGACCTTCGTGCTGGCGCTCGAAGCGCAAGTGCGCGGCTATCGCCTGTTTCATTATCACGTCAACGACATGTCGCTGCTCGCCGGGCGCGTCACGGCCAGGGCGCAAACGCTGGAGGTGCGCCCAACAGTCGGCGATCACTTTACCTTGGGCGAGCCCGGAATCATCGACCTGGCCACGATGGACGTGGTGTTGATGCGCCAGGACCCGCCGTTCGATATGGGCTATATTTCGGCCACCCACATGCTGGAGCAAATCCATCCAGACACCCTGGTCGTCAACGACCCGGCCCATGTGCGTAACGCACCTGAAAAGGTTTTCGCCACGCTGTTTCCCGGCCTGATGCCGCCGACTCTGATTTCCCGCGATGTAGAAACCATCAAGGCATTCAGAGGCGAGCACAAAGACATTATTTTAAAGCCCCTGTACGGCAACGGCGGGGCAGGGGTATTTCATGTCGCGCCCGGCGACGACAACCTGAACGCCTTGCTTGAGATGTTTGCAGACCTAAATACCGAACCGCTGATGGCGCAAGCCTATCTGCCTGATGTGCGAGGTGGCGATAAGCGCATAATTCTTATCGATGGCAAGCCCGCCGGGGCCATTAACCGGATTCCCGCTGACGGCGACGTGCGCGCCAATATGCATGCCGGCGGCACGCCTGAACCGTCGAAGATGACGAAGCGCGAACAGGAAATTTGCGATGCCATCGGCCCCGAGCTACAGCGCCGCGGCTTGATTTTCGCTGGCATCGACGTCATCGGCGACTGGTTGACGGAAATCAACGTCACCTCGCCTACAGGCTTGCAGGAAATAAACCGCTTCGATGGGGTCAAGCTCGAGGCCGACCTGTGGGACGCCATCGAGGCAAAGCTGAAATAAATCTCGCGGAGACTCCATGCCCGACGAAGACAGCCCCGCCCGCCTGATGCTCGAGGGACAGGCCGGTCATGTCGCGGGCTTAGCCCTGTTGCTGGCGGCACTCCATAGCGTGAGCGATATAGCCGGGATTAAGGACGGTGAATTCCTCGGCCTGTTGAGTGCGTGTTGGGCCACGGCCATCGTTCTTAATGTCGTCTTTCATCAGGTCTATGTCTGGGCCTGCTGGCGCAGTGAATTGCATGCACATACTTTGAGCCGCCTGTTCGGCAACAGTGCATTTTTGTACTTCACCATTCCTTTCACCGTCTTCATGGTATTGCGGGTGCTGCTGGCCTTTGCGCTGGGCTGGGCCAATCGCGGGACGCTGAGCATTGATCCCGTCGTCGGATATGGGGTGGCGGTGGTGATGCTGTTTCCGGTCGTCTGGCTGGCCTATTCCATAAAGCGCTATTTTACGTTCCGGCGCGCCTTTGGCATCGACCATTTCGATGCACGCTATCGCGGGGCCGAACTGGAGCAACGCGGCATTTTCAGGTTTATTCCAAACGCCATGTACACGGTCGGGTTCTTGGGTGTCTGGATCCCGGCGTTCCTGTTTCAATCGACGGCGGCGCTGGTGCTGGCCGCCTTTTGCCATGCCTATATCTGGGTGCATTATTTCTGTACCGAAAAGCCCGATATGAAGCGCATCTATGGCTGAAGGGGGCCTTTATTGCCGCCCTTTAAGCTTTTTCCAGGTCATTATTGCCGCGTTGCGAAGGATGAGACTTGCGGAAATCATCGGCTTTTTCGGCATCAATTTCCTGTAGCGCCAGCAATGGGCCAATGCCGATGCTGTGCGCCGATGCGGTGTCCACAACATCCGGCCCCGCGGTTGAGGGTGCGCCTAATGCGCCCGTTGTTGCCCCCGCAGCACGACCGGGAACTTCGTGTCCCTGAATGGCATCGGCTTCATTTTTCGCATGGTTTTTACCGCCGTTCATCAGCCTTGCGGCCTCCATTCGGCGCTTGATTTCCTCTTCGATCAGGCCTTCGATCAATTGACGTTGTTCGGGCGGCAGCTCGCTCAGACTGGCCTCGGTCAGGCCCATGGCGCGGAGCAGTTTTTCGCGGATTTCCTCGCGTTTTTCCTGTTTTATATCATCGACAAACAGGCTGAAGCCGCGCGCCAAAATGCGCTCGATCAGGGTTTCTTCCTTGCCTTTTTCACCATTGGGGTCCTGTTCGGTATCTGCCGTGGATGTCGGAGATACAGGCGGGGTTGGCACCCCAGAGTTTGGCGGACCATCTGGTGTTCTGTCCGTTGTCACTTGCCCTTTTTTATCGGGCTCTGTGTTCGCAGGCTCTTTCGGCGGAGGGGTCGGCATACTGTGCCCCGTCGGAGGATAGTTCCACGTATTGGTAATGCTCATGCTCATGGTTCTGTCCTCTTGCTTGGCATGCGGGCGCACCGATCAACGTCGCCAAAGGCACCGTTGAACCCAATTCGATGCAAACCACACGCCAAACATGGTGCGGGAAACAGAAACTACTGGCGTTCTTGTTTCGTTCCGACTACACTCAAGGCTGGTAAATCGCTTGAGGGGCTCATTGGCAATGGTTCAGCGCATCAACACCGTCTCGTTTCAGGGCATCGACGTTTTAGATGTCGACGTGCAGGTACAGATGGCGTCCGGGCTGCCCGCCTTTACCATCGTCGGCTTGCCCGACAAGGCCGTGACGGAAGCCCGCGAACGGGTGCGCGCGTCGCTCAACGCCATCGGCCTGGCCCTGCCGCCGAAACGCATTACCGTCAATCTGGCCCCGGCCGATGTGCTGAAGGCAGGGTCCCATTTCGACCTGCCCATCGCCATTGGCATCCTGGCCGACATGGGGGTATTGCCCGGCGATGAAATTGGCAACTATCTGGCACTGGGTGAGCTGGCGCTGGACGGAAGCATCAGTGCGGTCAGCGGCGTTTTGCCCGCCGCCATTCATGCCAGTGCCAAAGACTTAGGATTAATTTGTCCCAGCGCCCAAGGCCCGGAAGCCGCGTGGGCCGGGGATATCGGCATTCTCGCGCCCGGCGATTTACTAGCGCTGGTCAATCATTTCAAGGGCACCCAGTTATTGTCGGCCCCGAAACCGGGTGCGGCCGAGGCAGCCCATGTTTATCCCGACCTTGCCGACATCAAAGGCCAGGAAAGCGCCAAACGGGCGCTCGAGGTGGCGGCGGCCGGTGGCCATAATTTGTTGATGGCGGGACCGCCCGGTGCTGGCAAATCAATGCTGGCGTCGCGCCTGCCCGGTTTGCTGCCCGAGCTGGACACAGAAGAAATTCTTCAAACCAGCATGATTCAAAGCCTGGCGGGAACATTGGCGTCAGGCGGGCTGTCGCGCGACAGACCGTTTCGCGACCCGCATCATTCGGCATCCATGGCGGCCCTGGTCGGTGGCGGCCACAAGGTCAAGCCGGGCGAGGTGTCGCTTGCCCATCTGGGTGTGTTGTTCCTGGACGAACTTCCCGAATTTAATGCCCCCGCGCTGGAGGCTCTGCGCCAACCGCTGGAATCGGGCCGGGTGACGGTGGCACGCGCCAATGCCCATGTCTCGTACCCGGCGCGCTTTCAGCTTATCGCCGCCATGAACCCGTGCCGCTGTGGGCATCTGGATGATCCGGGGCATGCATGTTCGCGCGCCCCGCGATGCGCCGAAGATTATCAGTCGAAGATTTCAGGCCCTCTGTTCGACCGCATCGACATGCACATCGATGTCGCCGCCGTTAATGTCGCCGATTTAGGACTGCCACCACCGGCTGAATCATCGCTCGATGTGGCGGCTCGTGTCGCCGCCGGACGCGCCTTGCAAAAACGTCGCTATGCATCGCACCCGACCGTCACCACAAACGCCGAGGCCGATGGTACATTGCTGGACGATGTCGCGACGCCTAACGAGGCCGGACACGCGCTGTTGCTGGAAGCCGCTGAAAGCATGCGACTAACGGCGCGCGGCTATCACCGGGTCATGCGGGTGGCCCGCACGCTGGCCGACATGGATGCGGTTCAAACGGGCGATACGGATGGGACCGGCGGTTCTGTCACCCGCATTCACATCGCCGAGGCGCTGTCTTATCGCAGGCTGATGCCGGGGCGTGAACAGGTCCGCATGCGGGCTTAACATAATTTATGGCGCACCCTGCGGTGGCGCGGCCTCTGGAAGCCAGGCTTTATTTGGCACCAAGAGTCAGCGCCGACGAAGATAATCCATAATGCTGGCAAACATGGCCGGCTGTTGGCGGCGTCCGGTGAAGTGATAAATGCGGGCGTCGGGAAAATCTTCCGGCTCGACATTTTCCATGTCGTAGAAATTATATTCGGCGCACGGCAACATCCGTACCCTGACATCGACGCCGCCAAGGTTCAGGCTTTCCGTGTGGTAGTTTTTAAACATTTCCTGACCACCGGCGCGTTCCAAAAGCCGCACCAGCGCCGTTTGTTCGCGCAGCCATTCCTGATTGACCAGCGTCTCGCCCCACCAGGCATCAAGCAATGCGTCGCGTGCCGGAACGTTAGCGCCAAAATAAATGACGCCACTATTCAGCACGAAGCAGAAATTCTGCTGCCAGGAAATATTGTCTATCAGCGTCAACGAGACGTCGGCATCATCGGTAAACACATCGTCGATGGGCTTGAACAGCATCGCATCAGAATCCAGAAACACCAGCGGTTCGGCCCCGATGCGCCCGGACGCATCGCGCATGCAGCGAATTTTCTGGGCCAGAAGATTTTCAAACCTGAGCGCCCGGTTTTCAGCAGCCTTCGACGCGGCGCTGCCCGGGAAACGTTTCAGAATGAACTTGCGAAATCGTTTTTTAAAGCCACGCTTGCGCGCATTGAACGCCAGCGCCAGTTTATGGCGTTGTTCCGTCGACGCGTGGGCTGAAAAATCGCCGATATCTTCGATTCTGGATTTCCAGTCGATGACTTCAAGTGGCTGAAAGCTGCGTTCCAGTTCCGCCACTTGCGAGCCCGTCAGACCGAAATCGTAAATCAGAATTCGGGCGTCGGGATACAGGGCGCGCACTTGTATGCAATTCTGCTTGAGCAGAAAAAAATAATTGGCGTCACCCGCTGCTAAAAAATTCATATTCTAGAGCGCCAGCATGCTTCCAAGATTTTTACCGGCAAACACATGCACATGCAGGTGCGGGACCTCTTGATTGGCATCCGCACCATTGTTGGCAAGAATTCGATACCCGGCATCGACCGTATTCAAATCGCGCGCTACCTGACCGACAGCACGCATGAAGCCGGTGATTTCGGCGTCTGTTCCATTGGCCGAAAAATCATCCATATCCATGTACGCGCCTTTCGGGATGACCAGCACATGAGTCGGGGCTTGCGGGTTGATATCCTTAAAGGCCAGCGCGTGGTCATCTTCATAGACCTTGTCGCAAGGAATTTCGCCGCGCAGGATTTTAGCGAAAATATTGTCGTTGTCGTAAGCCATACTTTTGTCCCCACTACTCCGTTATTTTTTTGGTCTGGAATTTTTCTCGTCTATACCGGAAATTCCTTCACGGCGTTGCAGTTCGCCCCAAACGTCTTTCGGGCGCACGCCCATTTCGGCCCACAACACCAGCAGGTGATACAGCAGGTCGGCGCTTTCGTTGACGACTTCTTCTTCGGTTTCATCCAGCGCCGCAACGATGGTTTCTATTGCTTCTTCGCCCAGCTTGCGAGTGATCTCGCCGCGGCCATCGGCCAGCAGCTTCGCCGTATAAGATGTCTTTGGGTTTTTTCCGTGGCGGCTATCGATAATCTGAAACAATCCGTCGAGCACGCCACCATCGATAAGTCCGTCGCTCATTTTCAGCTCCCTTATCTTCTTTCTTATTCGCTCTCTTGGAAAAGGCGCACGGGAATTCCCGCCGCCGCCATGTATGCTTTCGTTTCGGCAATTGTAAAGGTGCCGAAGTGAAAAATCGAGGCCGCAAGCACAGCCGATGCATGTCCGTCGCGAACGCCTTCGACCATGTGCTCCAGCGTGCCGACGCCACCCGATGCAATTACCGGCACCGTAACGGCGTCCGATATGGCGCGGGTCAAAGGAATATTGAAGCCCTGTTTGGTGCCGTCCCTGTCCATAGAGGTCAGCAAAATTTCCCCGGCCCCCAGCGACGCCATTCTTTGCGCCCACTCGACCGCATCAAGGCCGGTGGCGTTGCGACCGCCGTGGGTAAAGATTTCAAACTTGTCACCGGACGTCGAGGCAACCGACTTGGCATCGACAGATACGACAATGCATTGCGAGCCGAACTTTTCTGCGGCCTCGGCAACAAAATCAGGATTGTGAACGGCGGCGGTATTGATCGAGACCTTGTCGGCCCCGGCCAGCAGCAAGCGGCGAATGTCTTCGGTGTTGCGAACGCCGCCGCCAACGGTCAGCGGCATAAAACAATGTTCTGCCGTTCGCGAGACAACATCCAGAATGGTATCGCGGTTTTCATGGCTGGCGGTGATGTCGAGAAACGTCAGTTCGTCGGCGCCGGCGGCATCATATTTCTGCGCCGCTTCCACCGGGTCACCGGCATCGACCAGATCAACAAAGTTAACACCCTTGACGACACGGCCGCCTTCGACGTCGAGACAGGGAATGATGCGCGCCTTCAACATGCCTGTTGCCTAACCTTTCAACAGCTTGATGGCGTCGACAAGCGCAATACGTCCATCATAGACAGCGCGCCCACTGATAACGCCTTCCAGCAATCCGCCACCGGCGCTTTTCAGGGCCGTCAAATCTTCCATCGATGATACGCCGCCCGATGCAATCACCGGTGTTGAAATCCTGGCCGCCAGCGCCGTCGTTGCCTCAACATTGGGGCCACCCATGGCACCGTCGCGGCCAATGTCTGTATAGATAATGGCGGCGACACCGGCGTCTTCGAATTTATCGGCCAGATCAACCGCCGTCATTTCCGAAACCTCTGCCCATCCTTCAACGGCAACGAAGCCGTCGCGTGCATCGATGCCGACGGCGACGCGGTCCGGGAATTTACGGCATGCGGTCTTGACCAGTTCCGGGTCGCGCAAGGCCACCGTGCCCAGAATGACACGACGAATACCGGCGTCCAGCCAGTATTCGATGGTATCGAGATCGCGAATGCCGCCGCCCAGCTGAACCGGGATATCGACGGCATCCAGAATGGAACGTACCGGGTCTGCATTGACCGGCTTGCCTTCAAACGCGCCGTTTAAATCAACCACATGCAGCCATTCGCAGCCTTGTTCGGCAAACGCGGCTGCTTGTGCGCCAGCATCATCGTTAAACACAGTTACCTGTTCCATATCGCCGTGCACAAGGCGGACACACTGGCCGTCTTTTAAATCAATGGCAGGAAAGAAAATCATCTAAGGGTCCAAACTCACTCATTTTGTTGCTTTCGCGGGAGCCATTTTTTTGCCGGACTAGGAGCCAAGGCCGCCGTGATGCCATCATCACAAGGCTTTTGCAACAACGTCAGGCGAAAAAAGGGCCCCGTCCCGAAGGGATTTGGCTTAAATGCCACGAGCTGTTGTCATTTTGTCCTCGAATATGTGTACATGTCCTTCGGACAAATTCCTAATCTCGCGGCATTTTTGCTCAAACCAAAGTCACAAAATGAGTGAGTTTGGACCTTAGGGCTTCCACTTGAGAAAATTGCCGATCAACTTCAGGCCAAGCGCCTGACTTTTTTCCGGATGAAACTGTGTGCCAACCATATTATCGCGACCGATTACGGCTGTTACCGGACCGCCATAGCTGGTCGTCGCCAAAACGTTCGCCGCGTTTTCACAAACCATATGATAGCCGTGCACAAAGTAAGCATGGGCTCCGTCATCAATATCGTCGAACAACGGGTGGCTTGCGTTATTAATTGTCAGTTCATTCCAGCCCATGTGCGGAATTTTCAATGTCGCGTCGTCCGGTGTCATCGGCTCGACCGCGCCCTTGATCCAGCCAAGGCCCGGGTGTTCTCCGTGTTCGTGCCCGACGTCGGCCATCAATTGCATGCCGACACAGATACCCAAGAACGGTGTCGCCCCGGATATAACGGCTTCACCCAGCGCATCAACCATCCCGTCGAGCGCGCCCAGGCCAGCCCGACAATCACCAAAGGCACCAACACCCGGCAGCACAATGTGTGACGCGCGACCAAGGTCGCCTGGCTTGTCGCTGACAATGACGTCCAGGCCCAGGCCGTTGTCGTCGGCTGCGCGTTCGAACGCCTTGGCTGCTGAACGCAGGTTGCCTGATCCATAATCGATAATGACAACGGTCATGTTTGTGCACCCATCAGGCCAGCGATCCATTCAGGTCGACGATCCAGAATCCGGCGTTCGGCCATTTCAAGGTTTTCGGCAACAACCACGTCGGCAAACGCATAGCCCCGCTTGCCAAGATTGGCACGGCGAAGCTCGTCGGCCATGCCGCCAATAATGACGGCAAGCCCCAAGGCCGCAATTGTTTCTGCCGCTTCGTTTAGCCCCAGCATATAGATCATGCCGCCGAGCACGCCTTGCGCCAACGCAATGACAACGGCTGCGAGCCACATGCGGTGCCACAAAGCCCACGGCACGGCGAACAGGAACGCCATCCAGCTGAATCCTTCGCGGACCAGCTTCATGTCGGACCCGTCATTGCCAAGATGCACGCTATACAGTCGTGTCTTCATCCGATGTACCGATTAATTCTAGAGCGAACCGCCGAGCGTGCCCTTCGTCGAGGGGACCGCATCGGCTTTGCGTGCGTCAATTTCAAAGGCTTCACGCAGAGCGCGCGCCAGACCCTTGAAGCACGATTCAACAATGTGGTGGTTGTTGTCGCCATAAAGGGTTTCGACGTGCAGGGTCAGGCCCGCGCCTTGAGCGAATGCCTGAAACCACTCTTTGAACAATTCGGTGTCCATTTCGCCGAGCTTGTCGCGGGCAAAATCAACCTTCCACACCATGTGTGGGCGCATGGAAGCGTCGACAACAATTCGGCTAAGCGTCTCGTCCATTGCCGACATAGCCTGGCCGAAACGTCGAATGCCCTTGCGGTCGCCAAGCGCCTGGCTGATCGCCTCGCCAACGGCAATGCCGACGTCTTCTGTCGTGTGGTGGAAGTCGATGTGCAGATCACCCTCGGCTTTGATATCCAGATCGATCAGGCTGTGTCTGGACAGCTGTTCGAGCATGTGGTCGAGAAATCCAATCCCGGTCGAAACCGTGTAACTGCCGTCACCATCCAGATTAACGCTGGCGGTGATTTGGGTCTCGTGGGTGTTGCGCTGCACAGTTGCCTTGCGCATGACTGCTAACTCCTTAATCGACTTCATATATACAATCGGACTTGTAGCAGGTGAGGGGGCCGAAAGGGAAGTCCCGGTTGTACATTCAACGGCTGCCTGTTAGGAATTCTTGACGCTATTTGTCTTAATCGGGAGCCTGGGTACACACCATGACCGTCACTGTTGCATTCGCGCTTGCGCTCGCGTGTTTTATTGCCATGGCCGCGCCGGGGCCGGGAACCTTTGCGCTGACAGGCCACGCGTTGGCCCACGGGTTGCGTCGATCCGTGGGTTTTATCGTCGGTATGCTCGTCGGCGATCTGATCTTCATGGCCTTTGCCATTGGCGGGCTGGCGGTGATTGCGCGCAGCTATCAGGATCTGTTTTTGGTCATTCGCATCTGTGGCGCGGCCTATCTGATTTATCTTGGCATAAAGGCATGGCGGGCGGCCCCGAAAATTCTGGCCGAAGGCCGCAAGCAGATCGAGCGGTCGGCGCGCGCCCACAATATTCGCGGTTTCATCAGCGGCCTGTTGGTCACCCTGTCCAATCCAAAGGTAATCATATTCTATATCGGCATTCTGCCGGCCTTTGTCGATCTAGGCACCCTGACCTTTATTGATGCCGTGATTATGGTTGGCATTGTCACCGGTGTTTTGCTGCCCGTGCTTGTTTCGTACGGGGCGCTAGCGGAACGTGCGCGCACCATGCTGACAAGTGATCGTGGACAGAAAATGCTGAACCGTGGATCTGGCTCTGTGATGATTGGTGCCGGAGTGGTCATTGCCACACGCGGCTAACGCAGTGGGGGTTGACCCGAACGCCTGACAGGCATAAGTCCTCCATTCAGATATTATTTACAGGAAACGTGAAAAGCATGGCTGACAAACCCTTTCCCAACTGGCATGGCACTACAATTCTTTCCGTTCGCAAGAACGGCAAGGTAATCATTGCCGGTGACGGCCAGGTCAGCCTTGGCGACACCGTTATCAAGGCCAACGCACGCAAGGTCCGCACTCTTGGCGATGGTTCTGTCATTGTCGGTTTCGCAGGCGCCACGGCCGATGCCTTTACCCTGTTCGAACGGCTTGAGGCAAAGCTGGAACAGTACCCCGGGCAACTAACCCGGGCGTGTGTTGAAATGGCCAAGGACTGGCGCACCGACCGATACCTGCGCCGATTAGAAGCCATGATGGCGGTTGCCGATGCCGACACCTCGCTTGTGCTGACCGGAACCGGCGATGTGCTTGAACCCGAAGACAGCCTGATCGGTATTGGGTCGGGCGGTAATTATGCACTGGCCGCGGCCCGTGCACTTGTTGATCGCGACGACATGGATGCCGAGGCAATCGCCCGCAAGGCCATGCAGATCGCAGCCTCGATCTGCGTCTATACCAATGAAAATGTTACTGTTGAATCCCTTTAAGGCACCCCACATCCATGACCAGCTTTACTCCCCGTGAAATTGTTTCCGAACTCGACCGTTACATCATCGGTCAATCTGATGCCAAGCGCGCCGTTGCCGTTGCCCTCAGAAACCGCTGGCGGCGTCAGCAACTGGATGATGATTTACGTGAAGAAGTTCTGCCAAAAAATATTCTGATGATCGGACCGACCGGTGTCGGCAAGACGGAAATTTCTCGTCGTCTGGCGAAGCTGGTGCAAGCGCCGTTTGTTAAGGTCGAGGCGACCAAATTCACGGAGGTCGGCTATGTCGGGCGTGATGTCGAGCAAATGATCCGCGACCTTGTCGATATCGCCATCCACATGGTGCGCGAAAAAATGCGCAAACAGGTCAAGGCCAAGGCCGAAATCCACGCCGAGGAACGCGTCATCGACGCACTGGTCGGCGACAGCGCATCGAAAGATACCCGCGAGAAGTTTCGCAAGAAACTGCGGGAAGGTGATCTGGATGACAAGGAAATCGACATTGATGTCACCGATTCCGGCACCGGCGGAATGCCGACCTTTGATATTCCCGGCATGCCGGGCGCGCAGATGGGCATGCTTAATATCAACGATATGATGGGCAAGGCATTCGGCACACCGACCAAGCCAAAGCGAATGACCGTGCTCGATTCCTATGACGTGCTCCTCGGCGAGGAAGCTGACAAGCTTCTGGACGATGAACGCGCGGTGCGCGACGCCATCGACAGCGTCGAGAACAACGGCATCGTGTTTTTGGATGAAATCGACAAAATCACGGCGAGGTCTGACCATGGCGGTGCCGATGTCAGCCGCGAAGGTGTTCAACGCGACCTGCTGCCGTTGATCGAAGGAACCACGGTATCAACCAAGCACGGCACCGTTCGCACCGACCATATTCTGTTTATCGCGTCCGGTGCTTTTCATGTCGCCAAGCCATCCGACATGCTGCCTGAACTGCAAGGCCGCTTGCCGACACGGGTCGAGCTGCGCTCGCTCACCCGTGACGATTTCGTCCGCATTCTGACGGAAACCGACGCCAGCCTGATCAAGCAGTACACGGCATTGATGAACGTTGAAGACGTGACCCTGGAATTTTCCGGCGACACTATCGACGCCATCGCCGATATCGCTGCGGAGATTAATTCCGGCGTCGAGAATATCGGGGCCCGGCGTCTTCACACGGTGATGGAAAAGCTGCTCGAAGACATCAGCTTCGACGCCTCGGAACGTGGCGGTGAAACCTTCAAGATCACTGCCGACGATGTTCGCGAACGGGTCGGAGAGCTGGCCAAGGACGCAGACCTGAGCAAGTTTATATTGTAGATCTGACTTCCAGAATCTTCGCCGCCGAAGGCGCGCCAACTAATGCGTCGGTCCCTTCGGGGGCTGCGCGCGAGCCTTGATTTCATCGAGCACCCACTCGATGGTTTCATCGTCCAGATCGCTGATACGTTCAGCCAGCAGGTTGGCCAGCTCCGTCGCCTTCGCCCCCAGCCCCGATGTATCGACCGTAATCTTTGGGTGTGAGCGCAGTGCCAGATGCCGCAGCTCCTCGGCCTCATCCCAATCGAGTGCAAAATAATCACAGACTTGCCGGATCAAACCGGGCCCTGGCTGGCTGCGGTGGCCGTGTTCCAGTGCCGATAAATAGGCGCCTGATACGCCCAGCTCCTCGGCCATGGTTTTTTGCATAATGTCGCGTTCAGCGCGCAACTGGCGGATTTTTTCACCGAACGGGGTCATCGTTTCCTCTTTAACAGCACATACAGTGCGCCTTCGCCACCATCCTTGGGCGTCGCATAGGAAAAAGCAAGAACCAGCGGGCGCAAGGGCGCCTGGTTAAGCCAGCGCGGCACCTGTTCGCGCAACACGCCGACGGAACCATCGCCGCGTCCACCTTTGCCGGTAATCACCAGAACACAACGACGTCCGGCGTGGGACGAGGCGTCGATAAAGGCATTCAGCGCCCGGTGCGCCTGATCCTGGGTCATGCCGTGCAGATCCATGCGTGCCTCGATCGGACGTTTTCCGTCCTTCAGCCTTTTGGCGCTGCTTTTATCGAGCCCCGGATGGTTGCCATGGCTTAGGTCCGGCACAGCCGTTTGTCGCTGTTTTGGCGCGGCGGCGGTATTGTTATGAGCGCGTGCTGGTTTTTTCTTTTTCGGTACCGCTGGCTCGGGGCTCGCTGGCGGCTGCCCGGCATCGACTTCCGTCACCAGATTTTTGTGTTCAGCATTCAGCGGCGTGACGCCCGAAGCGACATGATCCCACAAAGCGCCCTCGTCTACGGGAACGGTTTTGTTGCTGTTTTTGAGGGGCTTGCCGGGCTTTTTTGTCATTAAGAATCAGCTAGCAAGATGATGTGCAGGCGGCGCGGTCCGTGTGCCCCCATCAACAGGGTCTGTTCGATGTCGGCCGACCGGGACGGGCCGGTAATCCAGTTCACCGTTCGCGGCATAACGCCGCTGCCCATGGTCTGGCGCAGCGCTGCCCAGGCATCCTCGTAGGTTCCGACAATCGATACTTCCGGCAGTAAAACGATGTTTGTATCGGGCAGAAAGTTCAAGGTTGTCGGGCTTTCCGACCCTGCACATAGAACGAGCGTTCCAGTTTCTGCGATACCTGCGAACGCAGCCGTCAACGCCACGGTATCCGTGCCATCAGACGGTCCTTCCGTAACCTCAAGGATCGTTTGTTCCGCAAGGCACTCTTTCAATAAGGGGTGTCCGGCGGCGCGCACGGCCTGTTCTTCGTCGATGCTTTTCAGGTACGCAGTGACGGCCCCGGCCAGCTCTTTTGGGGCCTTAATCCGCTCAATGGTCGCACTGGCTCGTTCCGCTTCTTCAATAAATATCGCTATCCGGTCTGCATCCGCGCCGGAAACCCGCGCCGGAACCGTATTGATGGCGTGTGCCCGAAGCCGCTCGTCGACCGCCGAGGGTATCTCAATATCCTTTTTATTCAAGGCACTGCGAACGTTTGCCAAGATTTCACTTCGGGCCGCTTTCATCGCTTGCCCCGCTTCCATTGGTCAACGAACGATCCGCCCTCGGGCCTTGGTAGAATCGGAAAGCGTCGGCCTCCACCGCCACACAATTTCAGAACACTTGTTCCAATTGCCATCAAGGGGCGGTACAGGGCCGGTCTTTTGGCAAGGAACGCCCAGGCGGCCAAACCAAGGCGGGTTTTGGTGTCTTCGCCGCCCGTCTCGAACCAACGCCTGCGCCATTGCCTGAGCAATCGGGGCAGGGGAATGCGCATCGGACACACATCCTGACACCGTCCGCACAGGCTGGATGCCGACGGCAAATGATGGGTCTCGCCAAGCCCCAACAGGGCCGGGGCCAGAACCGCACCCATCGGGCCGGAATAGACCCATCCATAGGCATGGCCTCCGATGGCCTTGTAGACAGGGCAATGGTTCAGGCACGCGGCGCATTTGATACAGCGCAACATGTCTTCAAATTCACCGCCCAGCAGAGACGAGCGGCCATTATCCAGAATGACGACGTGATAGTTTTCCGGTCCGTCTAGGTCGTCCGCACGCTTCGGGCCGGTCGAATAGGTGGTATAGACGGTGATGTCCTGGCCGGTCGCCGAACGCGCCAGAATTCGCAGGATGGTCGCAGCGTCCTCCAATGTCGGGACGACCTTTTCGATGCTGGCAATCACGATATGAGTTTTCGGCAGGGTCTGAGTTAAATCGCCATTACCTTCGTTGGTGACAATCACCGAGGTGCCGGTTTCGGCAATCAGCATATTGGCCCCGGTGATGCCGACATCTGCCGCCAGGAATTTCTTGCGCAAAATAGCGCGGGCTTCTTCCAGCAAGGTGCGGGGTTCGCTTAAGTCTCTGTCTGCATCAAGCTCGTCATGGCTTTCCTTAAAAGTATCGGCGACCTGGGCACCGGACAAATGAATGGCCGGGGCGATGATGTGGCTCGGTGGCTCGTCGCGCAGTTGAATGATGTATTCACCCAAATCCGTCTCGATGGGCTCGACGCCATTATCCGCAAGGAACTCGTTGATGCCGATTTCTTCCGACACCATCGACTTGCCCTTGGTGACCGTCTTCGCGCCGGCATCGCGGCAGATGCCCAGAATAATCTCGCGCGCATCGTCGCCATCGCGTGCCCAATGCACATGGGCACCTGAGACCTTGGCGTTTTCCTCATATCGTTCCAGATACGAATCAAGATTTTCCAGCGTGTGGCGTTTGATGGCGATGGCGTCATCGCGCAGTTGCTCGAATTCCGGTAGCCGGGAAATCGTCTCCAGCCGCTTGACAGGAAAGCCTTGCGATAGTCGTCCGAGCGCCGCTTGCAATTTATCATCGGCAAGGCCGCGCGCTGCATTGTCGACAAAATTGCGGGTCGTCGAGCGCATCAGTCTTTGTCGCCTTCTTCACCAATGGCCGGGGTCTCGGGTGCTGTCCCGGCCAGCACTTCCGCCAGATGGCGCGTTTTGATGGCAGACCCGCGCGCCCGCAAGCGCCCGGACATATTCATCAGGCATCCAAGGTCGCCGCCAAGCAACGTCTCGGCCCCGGTCGCTTCGATGGCGTCGGACTTGGCGTCGACAATGCGCCCGGAAACCTCTGGGTACTTGACCGAAAACAGGCCGCCGAAGCCACAACACGACTGGGCCTCCCCGGATTCTCGAAGCTCCAGCCCCTTGACTGCCGCCATCAAGGCACGTGGCTGTTCCCGGATGCCCATTTCGCGCAAGCCCGAACATGAATCGTGATAGGTGGCTGTCGCCTCGAATTCGGCCTCGAATTCCGTTACGCCCATAATATCGGTCAGGAATGACAACAGTTCGTGGGTTTTATTGGACAGGCTCTGGCAACGCGCCGTCATCGTCGCATCGCCCTCGAACAGGGCCGGATAGTGGTGCCTGATCATCGCCGCACAAGACCCCGACGGCGCGACCACATAATCAAAACCTTCGAATGCAGCGATGACATTGACCGCGAGGTTGCGGGCATCGGTATTGTCGCCGCTGTTGTAAGCGGGCTGACCACAACAGGTCTGGGCTTCTGGTACATGCAACGTGCATCCGGCACGTTCCAGCAATCGTGCCGCAGCAAAGCCGACCGACGGCCGCATCAAGTCAACAAGACAGGTTGCAAACAGCCCAACATCAATGGGATTTTTTAGAGCCGTATTCATGGCCCCCATAGTGAAGGCCTATGAGCGTGGCAGCAACAGGAAATAACGCCCGGACTGTTTCATCAGCCCGGCCCGTGTCGCAGCCTCATCACCGAAACCCCAGAACAGGTCACCGCGCACCGGTCCGGTAATGGCGCTGCCGGTATCCTGTGCAACGACCAGACGCTGTAATCTGAGCGACGGGTCAAGTGGGTCCGTGGTATCCAGCCAGATCGGCAACCCCAGCGGCAGGTAACGACGATCAACGGCAAGGCTGCGCCCGGCCGTCAACGACACGCCCTGGGCCCCGACCGGCCCGGCATCAGCAGGCAGCGACTTCAACGCGCCGCCGACAACCCGGAAGAAAATAAACGACAGGTTCGATGCCATCAGTTCGCGTGCACGGCCCGGGTTGTCGACCATCCAGGCACGGATCGATTGCATCGATACGCGCTCCAGGGTCATCTCACCCATATCGACAAGCGCGCGCCCGATGGAGCGATAGGCATGGCCGTTGCGCCCGGCGAACCCGACACGCACCAACGAGCCATCATCCATGCGCACCCGACCCGACCCCTGCACATGCAGGAAAAAGGCGTCTACCGGATCGTCCACCCACAGCAGTTCCAACGCACGGCCCGACAGCGAACCGCCTTCGATGCGGCGCCTGTCATCGAACGGCAAGAAGCGTCCGGCGACGACTTTGCCCGACAGCTTGCGACCCTTAAGATCATCGCTGAATGCACCCAGATCGGCTTCGATCAATTCTGGCGGTCGTTCGTATAGGGGCGTTCCATAGGTTTTATTTTTCAGCCACGAGCCCTTCAACTCAATCTCGAAATAGCCTGTGAACAGGCCTTCCGGGCGACCGTCGGCTGTTGCCAGCCAGGGCTGGAAACGGGATTCGAAAAAGGCGCGGGTCAATGCTTCGTTGTTAGCCGGAACCGTCCGGGCAGCGGCGCAAATGGGCAACATGTCGGCGACACGAATGGCCAGCGCCCCGGTGCCGAGTATTCTTTCGGGCGGTGCTTTTGCGAATTTTTCACAAGACCGGAGCAACGGCTTCAGTGCCTCGGTATGTTGGTCGCCGCGCCAGCCGGGCAATTTTGCAAAGGTGGTTTTTGTCAGGTGCAGTTGTTGGGGGCCACGTGATGCGGGCTCTGCCACGGGTGCCTGTTTAACAACGACACTTGCGGTTTGGGGCGGGATCTGGAACTCGCCGCAACCGGCAAGCAATCCCAGCGTCACAAACAAGGCCGGAAATCGCATCCCCCAATCCATCCCCGTTGCTAGTCCTGACTGCGGGTCGCGACCAGTGCCCAATTCGGGTCGCCTGATCGGGTGTCGCGCGCAAAGGTCCAGTAATCGGTAACGTCGATAATCCGGTTGGGGTCGCCATCGACGACCTCGCCTTCGGCGTTCGATAAGGCATGCACCTGATCGCTGATGAACTTGACCGTCACGTTGGCGACTGTGCCTTCCAGATAGGCTTCGACGACCTCTGCCTTGCGGATGCCAACCAGGGTTTCTTCCATGGTTTGCGAAGCGGCTTCGCGTTCCCGTATGGAATGCTCGAAGTTGGCGTAGACCTCGGGGCTAAGCAGTGGCTTCAGCGCCTTGGAATCACCCGACGCGTAGGAACCCAAAATCAGCTCAAACGCGATCCGCGCACCGGAAGCAAATTCTTCCGTATCAAACCCACCGCTGGCAGCGGCGATACCGGCAATTCCTGCTTCCAGCGGTGTTGCTGGTTCAGCCGGCTCTGTGTCTTCATCTGCCGTCGCGTCGGGCAGTTGGACAACGTTATTGTTATCGGTTGCGCCATTATCATCAGCCTGTTTTTTGTCGGCCTTGCGATTGAATACGTCGGTAAAGCCGCCTTCGTGTCCGTCGCGGCGACCGAGCGCGTTGCGCAGTCTGAGAATCAGAAAAATCGCGATCATCGCGAATAAAATGATGTCGAAAAATTGGAAGCCCTGGCTCATCTTGATTTTTATACCGGTAGAATATGGGGCGGTTCGGCTGGACCGCACAATGCCCCTAGGTTATTACATGCAGGCACGTTAGCGGTTAGCGTGCCCGGGGTCCACCGGCCATACGCAACCTTCACCTGTTTCTTATAAGCCTTAGATAGGGCCAAACGGTGGCGGCGGCAAGGTATTCGGTGACCACGCGAATGAAACATTTCAAGCGGGACAACAATGGCCGGACTTATTCTTCTCGCCATGATCGCCATGCCGATCATCGAAATCGCCGTATTTATCGAGGCCGGCGAGGCCATCGGCCTGTGGTCGACGATCGGAATCGTCATCCTGACGGCCTTTGTCGGAACAGCGCTGCTGCGCCATCAGGGTCTGGCGACGCTGGCCCGCGTGCGCGACAGCATGGATGCCGGACGCCTGCCGGTGGAAGAACTGTTCGATGGGTTGTGTCTGCTGATCGCCGGTGCCTTGTTGTTAACACCCGGGTTTGTCACCGACGGCTTTGGCCTGTTATTGTTCGCTCCGCCATTTCGTGCCTTGCTAAGAACCGCCATGGCGCGACACATGACCGTCAGAACACATGCCCAAGGACCCAGGTCGACAACTACCATCATCGAAGGCGAATATAACGACATCACCCCGAACGACACGCAAGAGCCCAACGACGGGGATAAGCCACAGGACAGAATCACGTAATTTTTTAACCGTTTTTTCCAGATTTCAATTGGAGGCACTTTTCAAGATGAGCGACGACAACACAACCGACACCCCACCGGAAGCCAGCACCGAAGCAAGCGCCCCGCAGCAGCCGATTTCTATCAACGCCCAGTACATCAAGGATCTGTCGTTCGAGGCACCGGAAACACCCGGCATCTTTTCCATCATGCAGTCCAATGCACCGGACGTTACCATCAACATTGATGTTAACGCCCACCCTGTTCAGGACAGCACCTTTGAGGTACAGCTGCATACCAAGGCCGAATGCAAGGTCGGTGATAAGACCGCCTTTATCTGCGAGCTGGTTTATGGCGGCCTGTTTACGCTGAACGTTGAAGAAGAGCACGTTCAGCCGATGCTGCTCATCGAGTGCCCGCGTCTGCTGTTCCCGTTCGCACGTAACGTCATGGCCGATGCCACCCGCGACGGCGGCTTCCCGCCGCTGATGCTGGCCCCGGTCGATTTTGTTTCCATGTATCAACAACAAGCCGCCGCGGCGGCGGCGGCTAAAGCAGAAGGCGAAAAAGATACCGTTAACTAGCGGCGTCAGGTTTGTTCCTGCCAGATCGGGTTATTCAGGCGGCCAAGAAATTTTTCATGCGCCGCGTTTTCATCTGCACTTGCGGCGTGGGGGCGCGGCGGGCGCGCACTGCTGGTGTTATCCGCTGTTTCCGTCTCTGTCGACTGAGCGCCAGAGCGTAATTCTGACGCCAGTTCCAGGTCCGGCTGACGACCGCCGATGAGTTCCAGATAGACCTCGGCCAGCAATTCTGAATCAAGCAGGGCGCCGTGCTTTGTGCGCTCTGAATTATCGATCTGGAAACGTCGGCAAAGGGCATCCAGGCTGGCCTGGGCACCGGGAAATTTCTTACGCGCCATGGCCACTGTATCCGTCGCCTGTTCCATCGGCAGGGCGGGGCGGTCCATACGTGCCAGCTCGGCATTGATGAACCCCATATCGAACTGGGCGTTGTGAATGACCAGTGTGTCGGTGCCAACAAATTCAAGAAAGTCATCGGCGATATCGGCAAACACCGGGTGTTCGCTCAAGAATTCTTCGGACAGCCCGTGAACGGCGAATGCTCCATCGGGCATATCGCGTTCGGGATTGACGTATTGATGATAGACCCTGCCGGTGGCCAGATGATTGACCAGTTCGACACAGCCGATTTCGACAATGCGATCACCGCCAAGGGGATTAAGGCCGGTGGTTTCCGTATCCAGGACAATCTCGCGCATTCTTAATTCCGGCTTTCTTGATAAAATTTTCTGGCGCTGGCGTTCGGCGGCCAGTGATGGCCGCGCCACGACGATGTTACTTTGACGATGCTTTTGGCCTGACGCAAGCCGTCCGATTTGCCGCGCCCGGTATTAATGATGAAATCGGCGCGCATCCGTTTTTCCGCGTCAGGCATCTGTTCTTCCATAATCGCCTGAAAGCGTTCTTCGGTCATGCCGGGACGCGACATGACTCGCGGCTTTTGCACAAACGGCGGCGCGGTGACGACGACAACCGCATCGCATAACTTGTCGGCTTCAGCCTCCAGCAGCAGCGGCACATCGAGCACCACAACCGGAACACCATGACGGGCGGCATTGCCGAGGAAGCGACGTTCGGCCTGCCAGACCAGTGGGTGCAGAATGGATTCCAGCCGTCTTAACGCTTCGGCATCGCCGAACACCTGTTTACCCAGGGCGACGCGATTGATTGTTCCTTTGCGTGCGACATCCGGGAATGTTTCCTCAATCGCCTTAACCGCTCGACCGCCTTTCGCCATCAGTTTATGGACCTCGGCATCGGCGTCATAGACCGGCAGCCCGAGTGAGCGGAAATATCTGGATACCGTCGTCTTGCCCATGCCGATACTGCCGGTCAGGCCGAGGATAACCATCGGCTATTCCTTTCCTTCAACCGCCGCCAGCACATGCTGGCGCAGTGCATCGGTGACCTTTGGCGCGACACCAAAGAAGGCCTCGAATGCCGGACGCGCCTGATGCAGCAGCATGCCCAGTCCATCGACCGTGACGTTGCCGCGCTTGTGCGCGCGCGCTAACAAATTGGTTTCAAGGGGTGCATACACAATGTCGTTAACCACGGCGTTCGTCGGCAGGGCATCCAGCGAGATCTGCAACGGGGCCTGGCCGGTCATGCCAAGACTGGTCGTATTGACCAGCAGGGCAGCCCCATCGAGCGCCGCATCCCGGCCATCCCAATCGATCGCCTGTACATTGGATTTCCCGCCCCCCAAATCGGCGGCAACAGTGTCGGACTTGGCCCGCGTCCTGTTCAGCAGGCGAATTTCAGGCGCACCGGCGTCGATCAACGCTGAAACCACGGCGCGCGCAGCACCCCCGGCACCCAAAACCGCAACCGGGCCCGTGGCCGCATCGAAATCCGAATGCCCGGCCTTGAGGTTTTCCAGGAACCCGAATCCATCGGTGTTCGAGCCATGCAATTTCCCGCCCTCATCAACGGTAATGACGTTAACGGCCCCGATATGGCGGGCTTGTTGCGTTAACGAATCGAGTCCGGCCATGACCGCCTGTTTGTGGGGAACGGTGACGTTGGCGCCGACCAGATGGCCGTCGCGCATGCCCTCTAGAAAGGCCGGTAGATTATCGGGCTCGATGGCGAACGCCTCGAAGTCTCCGTTAATGCCGTATTCATTCAACCACCATGTATGCAGACTGGGCGACAGAGAGTGGCTAATCGGCCAGCCGATGACACCGGCGTGGGGAAAAGCCTGGGATTTATCAACCATGTTCTTCGAGGCGTCGGTTATAGAGCTGTAAAATGTTAGCCGCGACTTCCTCGATGGATTTTCGGGTGACATCGATGGCCGGCCAGCCATTTGCTTCATACAATTGCTTGGCCTGTTTGACCTCTGTCTTGACGGTTTCCAGATCAACGTAATCGGTTTCTTCGTCCTGACCGAGAGAACGAAGCCGATTGCGACGAATCTGCACCAGCTGTCTGGGGTCGTTGGTCAGCCCGACAATCAATGGTCGGTCCGCATCGATCAGTTCTTGCGGCGGCAAACAGCCCGGAACGATGGGAACGTTGGCGGCTTTAAGCCCGCGATTGGCAAGATAGATACAGGTCGGCGTCTTCGACGTTCTGGAAACACCGGCAATAATAATGTCGGCCGAGTTCAGATCGTAGGTCGACTGTCCATCGTCGTGGTTCAAAACAAAATGCAGGGCATCGATACGGCTGAAATATTCCGCGTCCATGGCGTGCTGGCGGCCCGGTTCGGCATGAATTTCAGCTTTAAGATAGGACCCCAATGCGTTGATTACCGGATCGAGAATGGGAATGCAGGGAACCTTCAATTCCCGGCAGCCGTCTTCCAGTCGTGCCCGTAATTTTTTATCGACCAGGGTAAACAAAACAAAGCCCGGACATTCTTTAATGCCCTTCAGGACCTCGTCGATCTGCTTTTCATTGCGGATCATATTCCAGACATGTTCTGTCGGATCAATATCGTCGAACTGCACCAGTGTTACCCGTGATACCAGATTGACCGTTTCCCCGGTCGAATCCGACACCATGTGCAAATGAAAGGCTTTCAGGGTCATATATCGGACACTCGCTTTTCAGGAATGGCTGTGTTTTCGATGATCGACAGTGCATGTATTAAATGTGAATAACCACACGATTTTCTGATAACCGTCATTTCATTCATCCATACCTGATTTTCGTTCATACCATCATCCAGAGGGGAATCGCATTATTCAATGATGTCGAATATACCGGATAAAAATGACATCTAAATGAAATTTCCCCCGGATTAAGATATTCAAATAATCTTTTTATCCCGATGATGAATTCGGTTCTTCAAAACCAAGTTTTTATAGCAGGGCTTAAAAACACCGGATGTTACATTTCAGTAACAATCATGATCTGCAATTTCATCAACAATGAATCCACAGCCTTTACCAAAACGCTTGTTAGCCAAGGGAAACGACCCCAACAACCTGTTGATAATTAATAATCCCCATTATTATGCGTACAACTACCACTACTACCTTTTTTATATAAATAATTATATTTAAGGGTAGGGAAGAAAGGACATCTCGGATACGTTACCCGGCTCATGAAGACTTCAGAAAAACGATTTATTCGGGCCCTCAAGGGCGAAGCCCTGACAGTGCCGCCATTGTGGTTAATGCGTCAGGCCGGTCGCTATCTGCCGGAATATCGCGAGCTTCGAGCAAACAGTCCTGACTTTCTGGATTTTTGCTATACGCCAGATCAGACTGTCGAGGCAACATTACAGCCGTTGCGCCGATATGATTTCGATGCGGCGATCTTGTTCAGCGATATTCTGGTTATTCCTGATGCTCTTGGCCAGTCAGTGGCCTTCAAGGAAGGGGAAGGGCCGGTGTTGGAGCCGATCCGTGATGCCTCTGGTGTCAACGCCTTGAGCATGGACCGTCTGCATGACCACTTAAGTCCGGTCTATGAAACGGTTTCGCGTCTGGCATCTGATATTCCGGAAACAACATCATTAATCGGATTTTCCGGTGCGCCATGGACACTGGCCACTTACATGGTTGAAGGCCATGGCAGCAAGGATTATCAGGCCGCCCGTACCTGGGCCTTCGATGGAACGCATACCAACAATGGTTTTTCTGATCTGATGTCCCTGCTGGTCGATGCGATATCTGATTATCTGATTGCCCAGGTCGAACATGGGGCTGAGGCCCTGCAATTATTTGATACCTGGGCCGGCGTGTTGAGTGCGTCACAGTTCGAACGCTGGGTGATCGAACCGACCACGGAAATTGTGCGACGGCTGAAGGCAGCCCATCCGGATGTTCCGGTAATCGGATTTCCCCGCGGCGCAGGGATTATGTATCCGGAGTTCGTCAGGCGCACCGGCGTTGATGGCGTTAGCCTGGACAACAGCATTCCGCTGGACTGGGCCGCCGAGCACATCCAGCCCCTGTGCACGGTGCAGGGGAATCTTGATAATATGGCGCTGCTAGCCGGCGGCGATGCATTGGAGACAGAAACCAGGCAAATCCTTGATACTCTTGGTGACGGCCCGTTTATTTTCAATCTTGGTCACGGCATCCTGCCGCAGACGCCACCGGAACATGTGGCGCGGCTGGTGGAAATAATCCGTGGCCGGAACGAGTCCGGGTAGTCAAGCATGTCCGGCGACATGAAAACCGCAGTCGTGTTGTTCAATCTGGGCGGGCCGGATGGCTTGCAAGCGGTTCGACCGTTCCTGTTTAATCTGTTCAATGATCCAGCGATTATCAACTTGCCAACCATCGCCCGCTGGCCGCTGGCGCAATTGATGTCGCGACGTCGGGCACCGGTGGCCCGCGACATTTATAATAAAATCGGCGGCTCCTCGCCTTTGTTGCAGATGACTGAAATTCAGGCCTCAGCGCTGGATGTTTCGTTGAATAGCGGCGAGGGTGTCTTCAAAAGCTTCGTCTGTATGCGCTATTGGCATCCGATGAGCGCAGACGTCGCCGCCCGGGTCAGGGACTTTGCGCCCGACCGCATTGTCCTGCTGCCGTTGTATCCACAGTTTTCGACCACCACCACGGCGTCTTCCCTGGGTGACTGGCATCGCTCAGCGGCCGCTGCGGGCCTTGATGTGCCAACAGCGACGGTTTGTTGCTATCCGGGCGATGACGATCTGGCCCGGGCCGTGGCCGATTTGATCCGTGCCGAGCCTTTGTATGGCCAAGATACTGTGCGGGTGCTTTTTTCGGCCCACGGACTGCCGCAAAAGATCGTCGATGCCGGAGACCCCTATCCCGCCCATGTGGCGAAAACCGTTGAAACAACGCTGGCGCATCTGGACAAGCCGGACCTGGACTGGGCGATATGCTATCAAAGCCGGGTCGGGCCGCTGCAATGGATTGGGCCCTCGCTGAATGACGAGCTAAAGCGCGCCGCCGCCGACCAAATGCCGGTTGTTGTCGTTCCCATTGCCTTTGTGTCTGAGCATTCCGAAACCCTGGTCGAGCTTGATATGGAATACCGTGAAATGGCCGCCCAGCTTGGGGTCCCCGAATACGCGCGTGTCCCGACGGTCTGCGATAATCCGCATTTCATCGGCGGGCTGACAAAGCTTGTCGAACGCGCCATCGCTATGGAGTCTGGCCCCGCCTCCGGCAATGGGATATTGTCCGGTTCTGGCGAGCGCGACTGCCCGACCGATTGTCAAAGTTGTCCTAACAGCTAGAGCAAAGGACTCACATGCTGGAACTTTCCACCCTGGCCTATTTGTGGATCAAGGCCCTGCATATCATCAGCGTGATCGCATGGATGGCGGGCCTGTTGTATCTGCCGCGCTTGTTCGTCTATCACACGGATGCAGAAGTTGGCTCGGAACTGTCGGAAACCTTCAAGGTGATGGAACGCCGCCTGCTACGCGCAATTATGAATCCGGCGATGCTGTCGTCGCTTTTGTTTGGCGGTCTATTGCTGATCAGCGATATCACCGACTGGAGCAACGGCTGGCTGCATGCCAAGCTGGTGATGGTCGCGGGTCTGATTTACCTGCATATGAAAATGGCCGGATGGCGTCGTGCTTTCGATGAAGACCGCAACACCCACAGCCAAAAATATTTTCGTTATGCCAACGAAGCACCGACCCTGTTGATGGTTGGCGTCGTTTTGATGGTTGTACTGCGCCCGTTCTAGGTACGCTTGGTCAAACAAGTGTTTGACAGAATTGGCGAAGGCGCTACCATAGACGTCATAATTTCTTCAAATTATTACCAATCATCGTCCGGGTGTCCGCCCGGCGCAATTTCCAGTTTATCCATCTAATTATTCAATCACCCCCCGCAACGGCATTTCAAAATCCGTTCACCAGTACAAAGTAGCAATCATGAATTTGAAAGAACTCAAAGCCAAATCCCCAGCTGATCTTCTGGCCTATGCCGAAGAGCTGGAAATCGAGAACGCATCGACCCTTCGTAAGCAGGACATGCTGTTCGCCATCCTGAAACGGCTTGCCGAAAACGACATCGCCATCTTTGGCGACGGCGTTCTCGAAGTGCTGCAGGACGGTTTCGGATTTCTCCGCAGCCCGGAAGCCAACTATCTTCCCGGTCCCGATGATATTTATGTTTCGCCCAGTCAGGTCAGGCGTTTCTCGCTGCGTACCGGCGACACGGTCGAAGGCCAGATACGCTCGCCCAAGGAAGGTGAGCGCTATTTCGCGTTGCTTAAGGTCAACGAGATCAACTTCGAAGAACCGGACAAGGTCCGCCATCGCATTAACTTTGATAACCTGACGCCGCTGTACCCCGATGAGCGTCTGAAAATGGAAATTGAGGATGAAACGGTCAAGGACCGCACGTCGCGCGTCATCGACTTGATTTCACCCATCGGCAAGGGCCAGCGCGCGTTGATCGTCGCCCCACCCCGCACCGGTAAAACGGTGATGCTGCAAAACATCGCCCAGGCAATTACCGCCAATCATCCGGAATGCTACCTGATCGTGCTGCTGATTGATGAGCGCCCGGAAGAAGTCACCGACATGTCGCGCTCGGTCAAGGGCGAGGTTGTATCGTCGACATTTGATGAACCGGCGACGCGTCACGTACAGGTCGCCGAAATGGTCATTTCCAAGGCCAAGCGCCTGGTTGAACACAAGCGCGACGTTGTCATTTTGCTTGATTCCATTACACGACTGGCACGCGCCTATAACACCTGCGTGCCGTCATCGGGCAAGGTGCTGACCGGTGGTGTTGACGCCAACGCCCTGCAACGCCCGAAGCGGTTCTTTGGTGCGGCGCGGAACATCGAGGAAGGTGGATCGCTGACCATTATTTCGACCGCCCTGATCGATACCGGTTCGCGCATGGACGAGGTCATCTTCGAAGAATTCAAGGGTACCGGTAACTCCGAAGTCATCCTTGATCGCAAGCTGTCGGACAAGCGTGTCTGGCCGTCCATCGATATCACCAAGTCCGGTACCCGCAAGGAAGAACTGATCGTCGATCAGGGAACCCTGTCAAAAATGTGGGTGCTGCGCCGGATCCTGATGCCCATGGGTGTCGTCGATGCAATGGAGTTCCTGATCGGTAAGCTGAAGGACGCCAAGACCAACGACGACTTCTTCGATTCCATGAACAGCTAAACCGCAAAGACCGTCGAACCCGTCGTCTTGCGTGCTTCCAGGTCGGTGTGGGCCCGGGCCGCATCTTTCAACTCGTACGTCTGATTGACGTTGATGTTGACGTGCCCGCTGACAATCACATCGATCAGATCGGTGGCCGAGGCGACCAGGTCTTCGCGGCTGGCCGTATAAGCCATCAATGACGGACGGGTCAGGAATAGCGAGCCCTTGGCCGCCAGCATGCCGGGATCAATAGGGTCGACCTTGCCGGTCGCATTGCCGTAGGTCACCATCATGCCCAAGGGTTGCAGGCAATCGATGGATCCTGAGAAGGTGTCCTTGCCGATGGAATCATAAACCACGGCGACACCCTTGCCGTCGGTAATTTCCTGAACCCGTTCGGTGAAGTTTTCCCGGGTATAGATGATGGTATGGTCGCAGCCATTGGCCTTCGCCAGTTCGGCCTTTTCGTCAGACCCGACGGTGCCGATGATGGTTGCGCCCAGATGCTTCGCCCACTGACATGCAATCAGGCCGACGCCTCCGGCTGCTGCGTGCAACAGGATGGTATCGCCCGGCTGCACGGCATAGGTCCGGTTCAACAGATACTGCACGGTCATGCCCTGCAGCATCATGGCCGCTGCGGTTTCGTCCGTTATGGTGTCGGGCATTTCGATCAGCCGATGCGCCGGTATCACGCGCTCCTCGGCATAGGCTCCCGGCGGCACACCGGCATAGGCAACACGCATGCCGGGGCTGACTTCGGTTACACCCTCGCCGACCGCTTCGACGACACCGGCGGCCTCCAGGCCGATGATGGCGGGCATTTCGGGTAAGGGGTACAAACCGGTGCGCTGATAGACATCGATAAAATTAAGCCCGACGGCGGTATGGCGCACATGGGCCTCGCCGGGGCCGGGCGCTGGAACGTCGATGTCTTCCCAGACCATCACTTCGGGCCCACCGGTCTCATGGATGCGAATGGCTTTGCTCATTATTTTAAATCCTGATTTTTTGATTATGCGGCGAGGGAATGGCTCTGCTCGAGATCAAGCAGCAGTCGTTTGGTGACGATGCCGCCTGCCCCGGAATACCCGCCAAGACTTCCGGCTGCACCGACGATACGGTGGCAGGGAATAATTAGTGGAACGGGATTGCGCCCGCACGCCGTGCCGACGGCGCGTGCCCCGGATTTCAGATCCGCCGCCAGATCGGAATAGGTGCGTGTATGCCCGATAGGAATTTCCTCCATGAGTTGCCAGACAGATTTTTGGAAGGCCGTGCCGTGGGGTTTAAGCGGAAGATCGAAAGTATTGAGCCTACCATCGAAATAGGCGTCCAGCTGTCGGGCGGCTTCGCCCAGCAGGTCGGATGTTTCTGCATTGTCAACACGGCCCCATTCAAGGGCGACGATGGCGTCGTCTTCGGCAAAAACCGTTAAGGCACCGACGGGGCTGTTGATGGATGTGTATGCCATGATGGCAACAAGTCTACTCCCTGTGGAGCGCTTTTCTCAAGGACTGATCGTCGATAATGGGCAGGCCACAGGTTCCAGCCGCACACCCGAATGCGGTCGGCACATCGACACCCGTTTTGCCAACTGCTGGGTGGCCGGCTGGCAATTCTTCGCCCGGCGCAATTCGCAACAGCACCGCCCAGGGGGGTGCCGCAGATATGGCGGCGTCAAGAAGAGCAGCGGTGGCATCATCGTCAGGCCTGCCGACAATGACGATCTGGGCGGCGTTTTCCAGAACTTCATAGGCCGCCATCAGGCCCGGCAGATTGGTCAGGTTGCGGGCCGAAGAGCTGGAAAACACCCGTATCAGTTTTTCTGCCCGTTCCCGATGCGCCTCGTCGCCGGTCAGCAAATACATTCTGGCCAGCGCCTCGGTCATGACTCCATTGGCCGACGGCACGGCATTGTCGGCGATGGTCTTCGAGCGGGTAATCAGCCCCGGCGCATCGTCGGCGGTCAGATAATATCCGGCCCCGGCTTCGTCCCAGTACCGCGCATTGACGACGGCCAGCCACGACGTCGCCTGTTCCAGGTAAAGCACTTCGCCGGTCGCTTCGGTCAACATGATGGCGGCGCGGATCATATGGGCGTAGTCATCCAGGACGGCGGCGTGGCGCAGGCTACCATCCCGCCATGAATGGCGCAGGCGACCGTCTTCAATCATGTTGGCGCAGATAAAGTGAAAGACATCGCGTGCCGCCTTGATCCAGTCGTCGCGACCGAAGACTTGTCCGGCGTGGGCCAGGGCGGCGACCATCATGGCGTTCCAGTCGCAAAGCGCCTTGTCGTCGCGGCCCGGGCGAATGCGGCCCTCGCGGATGCTCAACAGTTTTATTCGGCAGGCGGCCATTAAATTCTCGTCGAAGGTGGCATCCGGATTGGCGTTGCGGTTGAGGATGTTTACGCCTTCCCCACCTTCATGCCAGTTGCCGTTTGGCCTGACGTCGTATGCTGCCTTGAACGCGATTGCGTCATTGCCAAGTGCGGTATCGATTTCAGCTTCACCCCAGACATAGAACTTGCCCTCGACGCCTTCGGAATCCGCGTCCAGCGCACTGGCGAAGGCGAATCCGCCATCATCATCGCCGCTTTTGCCGACAACCATTTCCCTGAGAGCCCAGTCGATGGTTTCGCTGACGCGCTCGCCATACAGCGGGCTGTTTGTGTGTCGCCAGACCTCTGTGAGCAGGTCGATCAGCTGGGCGTTGTCATAGAGCATTTTCTCGAAATGCGGGGCCAGCCAGATGTCATCAGTCGAATAGCGCGCGAAACCGCCGCCGACATGATCATAGATGCCGCCCTGACACATTTTATCCAGCGTCAGGGTGATGACCTCGAGAAAATCCTGTTTGCCGGTGCGCAGATAGGCCCGCCACAAAGACTTGAAATAACTGACCTGGGGGAACTTCGGTGCGCCTGAAAGCCCGCCCTCGACGGTGTCTATCAGATGCAACGACAGCGACGATGCCTCGTTCAGCAGGCTGAAACTGAGACCCCCGCCACCAGCCGGTTTCGATAACTGGTTCAGGGCGTCGAGCATCGACTTGACGCTATCGCGAACCTTGTCGTGGTCTTCGATATAGGTCTGCGATACGTGCTTCAGCAGTTCAGGAAATGCGGGCCGCCCGTATCGTGGCGTCGCCGGAAAATAGGTGCCACCCCAGAATGGCTCGCCCTCTGGCGTCAGAAACATGGTCAGCGGCCAGCCGCCCTGCTCGCCCATCAGCGCCAGCGCTGACTGATAGATGACGTCCAGGTCCGGGCGCTCTTCACGGTCGACCTTGATGTTGACGAAGTGCTCGTTCATCACCCCGGCGATGGCCTCGTCTTCGAAACTTTCATGGGCCATGACATGACACCAGTGACAGGCAGAATATCCAATCGACAACAGGATCGGTTTGTTTTCGGTTCGCGCGTGCTCAAGCGCTTCTTCGCCCCATGCCCACCAATGGACCGGGTTGTCCTGATGCTGCAACAGATAGGGGCTGGTTTCCCGAACGAGTTGATTGGTGTTCATGGTGGAGAGCGGACCTTCCGGGATTGAGTGTTGGCGTCTGTGTGAACTAGGGACTATTTTGTGGGGAACCGCCAGCGATACAACCCTTATATTTTTACCAGATTATTTTTCGGACGCCCAGCATGACACCGGCTAGCCCTTTTTCAGACACCATCTTTGCCCTGGCCAGCGGCCGTGGCCGGGCCGGGATTGCGGTTGTCCGGGTGTCCGGGCCAGATGCCGGCGATGCATTGTCCCGGCTGATGGGCACTGATACACCCCCTGCCCCACGGCTGGCGACACGTGCCAAATTCAGCGATCCGGATACAGGCGATGTTCTCGATGATGGCCTCGGCTTGTGGTTTCCGGCCCCGGCCAGCTTTACCGGTGAGGATGTCGCCGAGCTGCATGTTCATGGCGGCCCGGCTGTTATTGCGGCCCTGTTATCAACTCTTGGCAGGATCAAGGGTTTGCGACCGGCGGATGCCGGAGAATTCAGCCGTCGGGCGTTCGAACTGGGCAAGCTGGACTTAACATCAGCCGAAGGCCTGGCCGACTTGATTGAGGCCGAGACCGAGGCCCAGCGTCGACAGGCCCAGCGACAGGCCGGTGGCGAATTGGCAAGATTGTATGAAGACTGGCGCTCCCGACTGGTCCGGCTGTTGGCGTACATGGAAGCCGATATGGATTTTACGGACGAGGATTTGCCCGACAGTTTGATGGCCGAAGCACTGACCGCAGCCACCGTGCTGGATGCCGATATTGAGACTCATCTGAACGACAACCACCGGGCCGAACGACTGCGCGACGGTTTGAGTCTGGCGATCATCGGGCCGCCCAACGCCGGTAAATCGAGCCTGCTCAATCTGCTGGCCCGGCGCGATGCGGCCATTGTCTCGGATATTGCCGGGACGACGCGCGATGTGATCGAGGTTCATCTGGACCTCGGCGGCTATCCCCTGATCATTGCCGATACCGCCGGTTTGCGTGATGTCGAGGGCAACGAAGTCGAGGGCGAAGGCGTTCGCCGTTCACGCCAAAGGGCCGCCCACGCGGACCTGAAATTGGCGGTGCTGGATGCCAGTGCAGCTGTACCAGACCCTGAAACCGTGGCCCTGATCAACGACAGTCCGGCCGACACGCTGGTCGTTTACAACAAGGGTGATCTGGGCGATGCGCCTGACGCCGGTCCAGATGGGCTGACCGTTTCTGTGAAGACCGGTGACGGCATCGAGACCTTGATGGCCGATTTTGAGCGGGCGGTATCTGAAAGACTGGAATCGACGGGCGGCCCGGCCCCGACGAGGGAGCGCCATCGCCGGGCACTGGAGGATTGCCGGGCTGCATTGGCCCGTGCCCAGTCATCTGATGGTATCGAACTGGCGGCAGAAGACCTGCGGCTGGCGGCCCGGGCATTGGGATCGATTACGGGCCGAATCGATGTTGAAGACCTGCTCGATGTTATCTTCGGCGAATTCTGCATCGGCAAATAACGGGCAAGACTCTGGTTTCGCAGCCGAATCGATGGCTTGGATCGGTGCGTAGCCGAATCGATCTTTATGTGGTGCGCGGCGCGGCAACGGTTCTGGAAGCCCAACTTTAATTGGCAACAGGTGTCAGGCTTTCTTGAATTTAATTCCTGCCAAAATTAAAACATGGCTTCCAGAGGCCTCGCCACCCAGTGCGCCATCAAGAGGGGCACAACGCGTGTGTTTCACGTGAAACATCGGGCCTGGGGCTGTGTGGAATGTTTTGACTCAAGTCTTCGGCACCCCTACATTCCGGCCATTATGACGGATAACGAGACCACATTTGATGTGATTGTCATCGGCGGCGGCCATGCGGGCTGCGAGGCCGCAGCCGCGGCCGCGCGCATCGGTGCGGCGACCCTGTTGCTGACCCATCGCCTCGACGGTATCGGTGAAATGTCGTGCAATCCGGCTATTGGTGGGCTGGCAAAGGGGCAGCTGGTGCGCGAGATCGATGCGCTGGATGGCCTGATGGGCCGCGCCATCGACCGGGGCGGCATCCAGTTTCGTATGCTTAATCGCCGCAAAGGCCCTGCCGTTCATGGGCCGCGCGCCCAGGCTGACCGCAAGCTTTACAAGCAGGCGATGCAGGAGCTTTTGGCAGAACAACAGTCTCTGACAATAAGAGCGGCGGCGGCAGAAGATCTGATTGTCGACCCGTCCGGGCGGATTGCAGGCGTCGTCACCGGTAACGGCGAGACCTTGCGGGCCGGGGCCGTGGTCATTACCACCGGCACTTTTCTGCGCGGCGTCATTCATCTGGGTAAAAAACAGACCCCTGCCGGGCGCATGGGCGAGGCCCCGGCAATCGGGTTGGCCGAAACCATCGAGCGGTTGGGCTTTCGGCTGGGGCGCCTGAAAACCGGGACACCGCCGCGCATCGATGGGCGGACTATCGATTATACCGGCCTCGACGAGCAGCCCGGCGACACCCCGCCGGTGCCCTTTTCATTCCTGACGGACCGCATCACGACGCCGCAGATCTCGTGTCATATCACCGGTACCAGCGAGGCCGGACATGCGTTGATCCGCGAAAACCTGCACCGGGCACCGATGTATTCCGGCCAGATTGATGGTGTCGGCCCGCGATACTGCCCGTCCATCGAGGACAAAGTGGTGCGCTTTGCCGGTCGCGACCGCCATCAAATTTTCCTGGAGCCCGAAGGACTGGACGATCGTACGGTCTACCCCAACGGCATTTCGACGTCGCTTCCCGAAGACGTGCAGCTGGGTTTGCTGAAAACTATCCCGGGCCTTGAGAACGCGACCATGTTGCAACCGGGCTATGCCATCGAATACGACTTCGTCGACCCCCGCGAATTGGGACCGGACCTGCAAACGGCGCGCCTGCCGGGGCTGTTCCTGGCCGGACAGATCAATGGCACCACCGGCTATGAAGAAGCCGCCGCACAAGGGCTGCTGGCCGGTATAAATGCGGCACGCACAGTCGGCAGCATGGCCGGTAGCGTGGCTGGTTGCGTAGCCGAATCGTTTACGCTGGATCGGGCCGAGGCCTATCTTGGCGTGCTTATTGACGATCTGGTGACGCTGGGGACGGAAGAGCCCTACCGGATGTTTACGTCCAGGGCCGAATACCGACTAGCGCTCAGGGCCGACAATGCCGATCAGCGATTGACGGCGCGCGGCATTGATATTGGCGTCGTTTCTGGCACCCGTGCGAAAGCGTTTCAGGAAAAAGCCCAACAGCTTGAAGAGATTCGTTCTCTGCTCGACGGCCTGACGGCGACACCGAACGCGTTGGGCAAACACGGCATTGGCGTTAATTTTGATGGCGTCAGACGTAGCGCCCGGGAACTTCTCGGTTATGCCGGTGTCGAGCTCGAACAGCTTGCCTCACTGTGGCCGGAACTGGACGGGCTTGATCCCACCCTCGCCGCCCAGGTTGCGACGGATGCCCGCTACGCCAGCTATCTGGAACGCCAGAATGCAGACGTTAAGGCCTTTCGTCGCGACGAGGCATTGGTCCTGCCGGCCGATCTTGACTTTGCCGACGTGCCGGGCCTGTCCAACGAGGTGCGCCTGAAGCTCGCGGCCGCCCGCCCGGCGACACTGGGTGCGGCGGGGCGTATTTCGGGGGTCACCCCGGCGGCGTTGACGGCCCTACTGTCCTTCGTCCGCCGTCGTGATTCAAGGCGTGATTCCGGGCTCGAATCGGTACCGGCATGAATGTTTCACGTGAAACAATGGCCCCGCCCCCGCTGATCGCGGCAGACTTCAAACAGCTGACCGGCGTTACCGACGAGACGCTGGCCAGACTTCAGGCCTACGCCGATGTGCTCGAGAAATGGCAGAAAAAGATTAACCTCGTCGGGTCGAAAACGCTGCCCGACCTGTGGCGACGGCACATGCTGGACTCGGCCCAGTTGTTTGCGCACCTGCCAGAAGGCCCGGACGAAATGGTGATTGTCGATATGGGCAGCGGTGCCGGATTTCCCGGACTGGTGCTGGCGGCGATGTCCGGTGTAGATGTCAGCATCCACCTGATTGAATCAGACGCCCGCAAATGCGCTTTTCTGGCCGAGGCGGCGCGGGTCATGGATGTGACGCCCAAAACCCACATCCATGCCGACAGGATTGAGGCCGTCGAAGGTCTCGTCGCCGACGTGGTGACGGCCCGCGCCCTGACCGCATTGGGCGATTTGCTGGGTTATGCCCAGCCTTTCCTCAAACCATCCACAACTTGTTTGTTTCCGAAGGGCAAAACGGCGGATGACGAATTGACGCTCGCGGCCAATAACTGGAAAATGTCGACCACTGAAATCCCAAGCCTGTCGGACCCGTCCGGCACCATATTGAAATTGGAGGCCGTGTCCGCCCGTGATGACTGAAGCTCCCCTCGCATGGCAAGGAGATGGCGCCCGCATTCTCGCCGTCGCCAACCAGAAAGGCGGCGTTGGCAAAACAACGACGGCGATCAATCTGGCAACCGCACTGGCAGCAATCAAGAAGCGCGTTCTGGTCATCGATCTGGACCCGCAAGGCAATGCCAGCACCGGTCTTGGCATTGAACAAAACGCGCGGCACATCAACACTTACCACGTTGTTATGGGACAGGCTTCGTTGGCCGAGGCCGTTCAGGCGACGACCATACCGGGCCTTGATATCGCGCCCTCAGGCGTCGACCTGGCCGGTGCCGAGATTGAATTGATTGACGTGGAAAATCGCGAGTACTGCCTGCGCGGCGCCCTGGACAAGGTGAGCGGCGAGGCGGGTGAATACGATTATGTGTTGATTGACTGTCCGCCAGCCCTCGGATTGTTGACCATTAATGCGCTGACCGCGGCACAAGCGGTGCTGGTTCCCCTGCAATGTGAATTTTTCGCCCTGGAAGGCATCAGCCATCTGATCAAGACCATCGAGCGCATCCGCGCCGCCTTTAATCCGTCATTGGAATTACAAGGCATCGTGCTGACCATGTTCGACAAACGCAATAACCTGTCCGAACAGGTCGCCAGCGATGTGCGTGAACACTTCGGCGACAAGGTGTACAAAACGGTTATTCCCCGTAACGTTCGGGTATCGGAAGCGCCTTCTTATGGTCGGCCGGTGCTGGTCTATGATATGGCGTGTGCTGGCTCTCAGGCTTATCTGCATTTGGCCGGAGAAGTCATTCGTCGTGAACGCGACGCAGAAGTATTGAGCACAGGAACTTAAGGAACCTAGACATGGGTGCACCGGCAGACAGGAAACAAACAAACGTGAAAGACGACAAGAAGCGCAAACTTGGTCGCGGCCTTTCGGCATTGCTTGGCGAGGAAGTGGTTGCCGAAACCGTCTCTGTTTCCGGAACTGTTGCTACATCAGGCAAGGCGGTTCGTACACTGCCCATCGGCCAGTTGCAGCCGGGAAAATTTCAGCCCCGTCATATTATGGACGACGCGCTGATCGACGACCTGTCCCGGTCGATTTCCGAGAAAGGCATTTTACAGCCGCTGCTGGTCAGACCGCTGGACGGACCGGACTCCTACGAGATTATTGCCGGTGAGCGCCGTTGGCGAGCCGCCCAAAAGGCCCGTCAACATGAAGTGCCGGTCATTATCAAACAGTTGGATGATCGCGAGACACTTGAAATAGCGCTGATCGAAAACCTGCAACGCCAGGACCTGTCGGCGATGGAAGAGGCAGAAGGCTACCAGCGCCTGATGGATGAATTTTCCCATACGCAGGAAGAGCTGGCCAAGGCGATGGGCAAAAGCCGTAGCCATGTCGCCAACATGATGCGCCTGCTGGGGCTTCCCGATGCGGTCCGCAAAATGATCGATGAAGGTCAGCTGAGCGCCGGACATGGGCGTGCCCTGCTGACCTCGGACAATCCGCTGAAACTAGCAAAAACAGTTATTAAACAAGGACTTAATGTTCGCCAGACAGAAAAGCTAACGCAGCAGAAAGGGCCATCCGCAAAATCAGTTGCAGCCGCCAAGGACCCCGATACGGTGGCTCTGGAAAATGATCTGGCTGCTATGTTGGGCCTGAAAGTGGATATCCGCTTTAAGAATGGACGCGGTGCCCTGACCATTCACTATAACGACCTGGGTCAGCTGGATGACGTGCTGGCCCGCCTATCCAGTCAGCCGAAGGGCTGACCATATAACCACTGTTACGCCGCCGAATCGGCTCGTACTCAATAGTTATCCCAGCTGTCGTATTCGTCTTCTTTCTTTTTCTTGGAACTGTCGTCGTCGTCTTGAAAGACTCCGCCACCCTTGCCTTCTTTCATGGCGTACATGTCGGAATCCTGAAACTCGTCGTTTCCGTCGCCGCCCATATCCTGATAGGCGTCGGGCTTATAGAATTTGCCCTTCTTTCCCTTGCCGCGCTTCTTTTTCTTATTATTTTTAGACCTGAGAAAGAACCCGGCGATCAGGGCAAACACGACGCCAATTGCTACAAGTATATAAAATTCAGTCGTCGTCATCTCATCAAGCCTAACTGATAATCAGCAACATTAACGCCGACCCATTTGGGCAATGCGCATTAAGGCGCGACCGCAAACAGCATCTGATGGCATTCCTGTGGTTTTACAATCAATTTCCGCAGCACTCAACAGTTCGAGTGCCATGGCCAGACGATCAATACGCCAGCTATTCATTTGCCGGGCAAACATATCTTTATGAGTGAAAAAAACCGGCGGTCGAAGCGACGCCATCGCCTGCCCGACGTTCTTACCCGATGCGACCGATCCTGCACATTGATGCAGGCGCAACATATGGCGCGAGACGGCGCGCAGCACACCGACGGCATGAATTCCTTCACCGAATGCGCGCCTTAACGCCACATCAAGACGCGCCTGATCGCCGGATGCCGCAGCCATGGAAATATCATCCAGCGCGGTGCTGGCGCTGTCGCCGATGACGGAACGAGCATCATCAAGTTCAATTCGTATTGGTCCATTTTCGGCATCGCCGGGGCTGGCCATATAAAGGGCAAGTTTTTCAAGCTCTCCTCGGGTAACAGCACGATCAGATCCAAGATTATCGGCCATCCAGGCCATGGCTTCGTCGGTCGCACTCAGTTTATGGGCACCCAGGGTTTCGCGGATAACCCGATGCAGGCTACGTGCATCATCGGCATAGCACGGAATAGCTGCAGCGTTATCAGAGGCCTCGAATAATTTGCGCAGGCTTGATCTGGGGCTAAGTTCTCCGCCTTCGACAATGATAAGAGAGTCGCCAACAACGGCTGCAAGATGCGCCTTGAAAATGGCACTGGTGGCGTCAGTCGCATTGTTGACCTTGATCAGCCGCCGTCCGCCGCCAAGGGCCATTGCGCCCGCTTCATCGGACAGTCGAGCCGGGTCGGCTTTCAACTCGGCCGCCGACACCTCAACCACGCGAAAGGGATCGGACGGATCATCGACAACGGTTTTCGATAACAGCCGAGCGCGCTCGCGGACCAGGCCACGGTCAGGTCCATACAGCAGTACACAAGCAACAGCCGGGTCAGGATTGGCAATAAAACTGTCCTGGCGGGCACCTGAAATTTTCAAGGCGCGTAACTCCTGCTAGGGGTTGTTCTTCTGACGCCTGAAATAAACGGCGAGTCGGGTGCGAATATCATCCGCGGCTTCCCGGACAGCACTGGTCCGTGCATTTTGAGCGGCAACCAATGTGGTGTATTCAGAATTGGAAATGTCATATCCACTGATTGCCAGCACGGTCCCCGAAGATAGGGCCTCTTCGAGCGTATTGATAACAGGCATCAGAACATAACTGACGTCGAGGCGAAGGTTGGAGCGTGTCGCGACGGCACTCTTTTTAACACCGAGACTGGAAACGGATTCCGATACATCTACCGTCAATACATAGGCAGGGTTTGCTGGCTCACCTTTTGGAGTCAGGCGGTCGAGAAGGCGATTGTGAAGTTGTTGGCCGACCCGGTCTTTGATCTGGTTTATCTGGATAAGGGCCAGATGATCTTCGGCAGAATCCTGACCGGCAACCCGCTTGCCGTACAGCGGAGAAAACCCACAGCTGCTGAGCGTAGCGGAAAAAACAATAATGGCGACGGCAGCGATGAGTTTAAATGACGACATTGATAATCCTGTCTGGCACGACGATAACCTTTTTAGGCGCACTATCTCCAACAGCTTCCGCGACCCGGGGCAACGCCAAGGCTTGTGCCTCGACATCTGAGTTTTTGGCACCCTTTGGCAAATCAAGGGTACCGCGCAGTTTGCCATTGACCTGAACAGCGACGGTAACGGTATCGTCGACGAGCATGCTTTCATCAACCGCGGGCCATGGGCTGTCGGCCAACATGGTGTCATGACCAAGATGAGAGAACAACTCTTCGGCCATGTGGGGCATCATCGGGCCGATCAGATGAACGACGGTGTCGAAGCCGAGCCGCAGCAACCAGGCGGCACCCGCGTCATCGACGTTTAAGTCATCAAGCAGGTTGGTGAGTTCGCGAATACGGGCGACGGCCTTGTTGAAGTGGAATTTATCAAGATCGCTGGAAACCGCAGCGACGGTTTTATGGATAGCCTTCTCTGCCGCATCAACGGCGTCTGATACGCCATCGGGCTTAGCCTCGCCGATAGCGGCAATGGCGATTTTCGGTTCTGTAATCATCCGCCATAACCGATTGACATATCGCCATGCGCCGTCGATTCCGCTGTCAGTCCAGTCCAGATCGCGATCCGGTGGGCTGTCAGACAACATAAACAGACGTGCCGTATCAGCCCCGTAGGCATCAATGATGGATGCCGGGTCGACGACATTCTTTTTCGATTTGCTCATTTTTTCCGAACGCCCGACGTTAACGCCGTCGCCAGCAGCTTCGGCCTCTTCGGGCGTTATCCAGTCGCCGTCGGCATTTTGGTAGGTCTCATGACAAATCATGCCCTGGGTCATCAACCCGGCGAAGGGCTCCTTGACGTCAAGGTAGCCACACTGTTTCAGGGCGCGGGTGAAAAACCGGGAATACAGCAGATGCAGGACGGCGTGTTCGATACCGCCAATGTACTGGTCGACGGGCAGCCAGTAATCGGCCGCCGTGCGCGAGAAGGCGTCGTCGCTTTTCGGATCAGTGAAGCGGGCGAAATACCATGACGACTCGAAAAACGTATCAAAGGTATCGGTCTCGCGCCTTGCCGCCTTGCCACATGCCGGACAATCGATATCTTTCCATGTGGGATGATTTTCCAGCGGATTGCCCGGCGCGGAGAAATCAGGATCGGCGGGTAGCTCGACAGGCAGGTCGCTGGCGGGAACCGGGACGATGCCGCAACCATCGCAATGAATGACCGGGATAGGGCAGCCCCAGTAGCGCTGTCGCGATACGCCCCAGTCGCGCAGCCGGAAATTGACGGTTGCTTCGCCGGATCCGTCGTTAACCAGACGATCGGCGGCCATTGTTTTGCCGTCTTCAACTGTCGTGCCGTCGAGGAACTCTGAATTAATATGAATGCCGTCGTCCGTGAAGGCTTCATTGCCGACTGCGAACTCGGCAGGGTCGGCGTCTTTCGGCGCGACCACGGGAACCACGTCCAGATCGTATTTGCGGGCGAAGTCCAGATCGCGTTGGTCGTGTGCCGGGCAGCCAAAGATGGCGCCTGTGCCGTATTCCATCAGCACGAAGTTGGCGACATAGACCGGCAGCTCTTTACCTTCGACAAATGGATGGGCCGCTTTCAGGCCCGTGTCGAAACCCATTTTTTCCGCCGTCTCGATGGCCGCTTCGCTGGTGCCTAAGCGTCCACACTTGGCAATGAATTCGCCTAAGGCGGCGTTACCTTCGGCCAGTTCGTGGGCCAGCGGGTGGTTGGCGGCGATCGCCATGAACGAGGCCCCGAACAGGGTGTCGTGCCGGGTCGTATAGATCTTCAGATCATCATCGCGACCGATAAGCGGGAAATGCACATAAGCGCCTTCGGAGCGACCAATCCAGTTTTCCTGCATCAGCCGCACCCGGTCGGGCCAGCGATCAAGGTTGCCCAGCTCGGCCAACAGGTCGTCTGCGTATTCGGTGATTTTCAGGAACCACTGGGCGAGGCGACGCTTTTCAACATCGGCCCCGGACCGCCAGCCCTTGCCGTCAATAACCTGTTCGTTAGCCAGCACGGTGTTTTCCACCGGGTCCCAGTTGACCCAGGATTCCTTGCGATAGACCAGTCCGGCGTCGAGGAAATCCAGGAACATTTTTTGTTCATGGCGGTAATAATCGGGCTCGCAAGTGGCAATTTCACGGTCCCAGTCATAGGACAAGCCCATGCTTTGCAGTTGTTCACGCATGGTGGCGACGTTGTCGCGCGTCCATTCAGCCGGCGGCACATTATGGGCGATGGCGGCATTTTCCGCCGGCAGTCCAAAGGCGTCCCAGCCCATCGGATGCAAGACGTTAAACCCGCGCGCGCGTTTGTATCGCGCCACCAGATCGCCAAGGGTATAGTTGCGTACATGCCCCATGTGAATGCGTCCCGACGGATAGGGAAACATTTCAAGCACGTAGTACTTGGGACGGCTGGTATCTTCGGTTACCGAGAAGGTGGCGTTATCGCGCCACAGCGCCTGCCATTTGGCCTCAGTTTCCTTGAAATTATAACGCGAGCTCATTGGGTCCTGAGAATTTCACTTCGCAATTGACGGGCTCGGCTGAGGATGGCGTCTTCAATCTTGGTCGCCGTCGTGTCGGCCAGGGCGCTGTCGCGCCAGCCACCGGCGGAATCCAGAACTTGCCGGAACACGGCGACGCGCACGCCGTCGGCGCGCAAGGCGCGGCCAAGAATATAAACATTCAACTTGAAACGCTCAGCAGGCGATTCAGATGCCGAATACCAGTCGGTGATGATAACGCCGCCAAACGGGTCGGCGGATGCTACCGGCATGAAGGAAATGGTATCCAACGACGCCCGCCACAGGAAGCTGTTGACGCCGATGGCCCGACCATCGGAATAAGGGTCATCGGTAAACAGGCCTTCTTCGCCAAACAGGGCGCGTCCGGCCTCTGATCCCTTGATATTAAGGTCGTTGCTGGTTTTTGGTTCGCCAGCGGGCTCGCCTTCGGTGCAGGCTTGCACCAGCAGTGCGGCCGCGCCAAGAATTGCGAAAAGAAAGGGCCTTGCGATCATGTTTTTAACATCAACGGTCATGGTCTTGGTTGAAGACTCCTTAAATAAGGCAAATGTTCTGACCCTTTAATAGCCGAAACGTCGGGCCAGCCCTAGTTTTTTTACGTGATAAGTCCACTGATACCGGCGCGACCGACGGCACCTGCCTGGATCAGCCTTGGAAAGCTGTCTTTGGTAATACCGCCAAGGGCATAAACAGGAACGCCTGCGGCTCTGGTCCAGATGGCAAAACGAGTGACGCCGATGGGCTTTGCGTTTGTATGGCTGGCGGTGGCGAAAACCGGCGATAACAGCGCCGCATCAACACCGGATCGTGCCGCGCGCGCCAGTGCCGCCGGGGAATGGGCGGCGGCGGTCAACAGCCAGCCGGGTCGCTGCCACAGTCGCCAGGTAGCGCGTTTGGACCGCAACATGGATTCCGGCAAATGCAATCCGTCGGCCCCGATTTGTCGGGCAAGCCGCGCATCGGCCCCGATGAGCAGCCGAAGCCCACGCTGGCGGCAATCGGACAACAGGTCGCGCGCCAGCTCCTGGCGCTCAGGCGAGAGATAATGGCGCAGAATAACGGCGTCCTCCGGCCCCAGCCTGCTGAGTGCTGGAAACGGGTCGGGGAGTCTTTTTTCGTCGGTCATTAAAATCAGCCGGGGCAAAGCTCGTGGCTTTTGTGCGGCTGGTGTCTCTGCTAGGGTCGGCATTCACGGGTTCCGAATATTAATCTCGAAAAAAAAGTGTCTCATCGCATGGTAACCGAAGCCTCCTCTATTGCGGAAAACCTCTCTCTTGTGAAGGAAAAGATCACGAGCGCAGCCGATGGTCGCAAGGGTGTCGAACTGGTTTGTGTCTCGAAAACCCATCCGGCGGAACGCATCGCCGAGGCCATTGCCGCTTCACAAAAAATATTTGGTGAAAACCGGGTACAGGAATCCGAGGCCAAATGGCCGGACCTGAAGGCGGCGCACCCCGGCATCCGCTTACATCTGATCGGCTCGTTACAGACCAACAAGGTCAAGAATGCTATCGCGCTGTTCGACGTGATCGAAACCGTCGACCGACCGAAACTGGCCCGCGCCCTGGCCCGCGAGCGGGACGCAGGACATCCGTGTCCGGACCTCTACATTCAGGTCAATACCGGCGAAGAAGAACAAAAGGCCGGCATCGTCCCGCTGGATGCCGATGATTTTATAGTGCTCGTTCGCGACGAACTGGGCCTGCCGGTCAAGGGCCTGATGTGTATTCCCCCCGTCGACGAGGAAGCGGCGCTGCATTTCGGCTTGTTAAAGCAAATCGCCGAGCGTAATGGCCTTGAAGGCCTGAGCATGGGGATGAGTGCCGATTACGAAACCGCCATCCGGTTCGGTGCGACGCTGGTGCGCGTTGGCAGTGCGATCTTTGGGGCGCGCTCTTTGTAAGCACCCTGCGGGGTGCGGTCTCTGGAAGTCAGACCATAAATGGCGGGTCTTACAGACCGCGCTAACCAATGAGCAACAGTGTGGTTGCGTCACAGTCCCGCAACAAATCCAGCATGTCTGCCATGTTCAGCGCGACGCACCCTTCGGTCGGGGCGTAGTAGGGCTTGGCGATGTGCATGAAAATAGCGCTGCCGCGACCGGGGACGACCGGGTCGTCGTTGTAGCCGACCTCAATCACAATGTCGTACAGGCCATCGGCGCGCCACATGGCCTCGTGGCTGGCATCAAGCGGCAGGGTGACGAGACGGTTGTAATCATCTGACGTGGCATCGTCACACCAGCCGTCGGCCTCGGTTATGGGGCGTAGGGCCAAGCCGGTCTGAGGAATTTCAAGCCGGTCGGTGCGGACATGACATTGTCTTAAGGGCCAGCGCCCGATGGGCGTTATGCCGTCGCCCTCGTGCCGCTTATCGGCGACGCCACCGTTGCCCACCGCGCACCGAACACGGCGCGCGTGACCGCCTGTTGCAGTCCACGTCAGCCAGCCGTCACCAGATACATTGATGTCCATGGGCTTAAGATTACAGGCAGAAAGACAGAATGTCAGTTAGAGACGTTAACGCTCTTCAGGCCCGACCGCGGGTCGTTGACCTTGCCCAGCTGGGCGCTTTGCTCGTAGTTGGTCATCGCCGTTAACATGGTTTCTGTGAACCAGCCGCCACCGGGTGCGGTGGCGCCGGACAACTGGTCGTGCCGGGTATTGGTTTGAAGGGTGCGGGCCTCGCCAGATTGGCGAATGTCTTCAGCAGTGCGGGCGACGGTGCCCTCTTCGGTGTCCTTAGCAGCAGCGGCCCTGTCAACGGCTGCACGGGTGGCGGCGGCTTCATTTCGGGCCCAATCCAGGACTTCCATGTGTCCCGATATATCGCCGGTGCGCTTGGCGACCCGTTCGGCCTTGGCCGTGGTGTCGGAAATACCTGCGGCGCTGGCGATACTGACTTCGGGACGCAGCGCGGCTTGTTCATCGGCCCCGCCGGTGCCATTCATGAAGGCGGCTTCACGGCGCGCCCAGTTCAAAACTTCGAGGTTTTCCGGAATCAACGACGCGTCGGCCAGCTGACCCGAAGCAACCGGGGCATTGGCTAACATCGGTGCGCCGTCGCCGCCCTCTGTCGCGCTATCTTCACCACCTAAAAACGCCAGCACATGATCGCCCATGTCCTTGCCGGTGCTTTGTTCAAGGGAAACATTGACCAGCGAGGCCACCGTGCCGACCGGTCCCCCGAACAAGGTGCTGCCGATAACGCGCGACGCCGGGTCGATTTCATCGCCGGTCATGTCCCGGTACAGGCTGCCGACGACGGGAATGTGTTGCAGCGGATTAATGATGTCGAGGAAGTCGAGGAAGGTGAAGCCATCGGCACCAAAGGCGTGGAACTGGTCGCCGCCGCCATTCAAGCGGCGTTCCTCGTCCTCGTCTTTGTCCTTGGAGCCGACATTCTGCAGCGAGCGACGCGGCTCTAGCAGGGCGGTCTCCGTACTCGTGGCTTCGGTTGGTCCGTACATAACGCATTTTTCCCGGTTTTTATTCAGGATTATTAACGCAAGCGCCATGCCAACTATAAATCGTGGTTTTTCAGGTGGTTAGAAAGCCATATCAACGGTAAATATGGGTTCTGGGCACAAAATGCCGGGAAATTTATGTAGGCGCATCCTCCGGATGCGTATTCAAATAAGATGCCCGCCTTTTGCGGCTTTCGTCTTCAGATAGCCTTCGTTATGTCGGTTCGACGGGAAGGCATGGGCGACACGCTCGACCACATCGACGCCACAGGCGGCCAGCGCCTCGATCTTGTCGGGGTTATTGGTCATCAGCCGGACAGATGAATAGCCCAACAAACGCAGCATTTCCGCGGCTGGCAGGTAGACCCGCTCGTCCGCGTCGAAGCCCAGCTGTTCATTCGCGTCCATGGTGTCGAAGCCACTGTCTTGCAGGCCATACGCGCGCAGCTTGTTAACCAGCCCGATGCCGCGCCCTTCCTGGGCCAGATACAACAGCACGCCACCGCCGGATTTGGCAATTTCGTTGATGGCGCCGCGCAGCTGGTCGCCGCAATCGCAGCGCAGGCTGCCCAGCAAGTCGCCGGTGAAGCATTCCGAATGCAGGCGCGCCAGCACCGCCTCATCCCCTTTTTCGCCGCCGGGCATACCGATAACGATGGCCAGATGCTCAAGCCCGCCATCAATCGGGCGGAAGGCAACGATTTTGGTGTCTTCGGCCCCTTCCAGCGGCACCTTTGCATCACTAACGGCTTTCAGGGTGCGTGCCGCAGTGTGTTCGTACTGAAATACATCGCCAGCATCGACAATCAACAGACCGTGGCGAACGCACCAGCCGTCAAGGTCGTCAGCGTCAGGGTTGGTAATATTTGACACCAGAGCGGCGGGCAACAGGCGCGCCAGCTTGGCCAGGCCGACGGCACCGGTCGCGCAGCTATAGGTGCCGGCATCGATGCCGGGATATTTTTTGATGTCACTGATCATTGGCGACAATGGGTCGGCCAGTCGCAGCACCGTTTCGGCCTGCCATGCTTCAGTTGACGACAGAATGACGGCGGCGGCTTCTGTTTCGGTGATGCCCAGAACACTGGCGCGTCGCGCGGTAATCGCCAGCGACGGCTGGTTGTGGCTGACATTATGCATTTCCACAAGAACGTCGGGCGTCACAGCCTCGGCAGCGGCGATAAGCGCAGCTTCCCCGGCGGCTCCGCGAACGACGACGGAACGACCGCGGCGCAGTTCCGAGACGGCGCGGTCGACGGCCAACAGCGAGACCCTTTCGCGCGACGCGGGCATAGGGATTAATTCGAAGCGATGCGGCATGTCTTGTCCATGTAGTTCAAGCGCCCTTAAGGGCGGCGCAACATACTCCGTAACGCCGCCAAGACAAAGGGAAACGATCAGCGGCTTTTTCTCGACCGCGAACATGACTATAGTTCGATTCGACATATTTTTACAGTCCGGGAAGGCGACAACAACCCATGAGCAACGGCAAACAGGTGCTGATCGTCGACGACGAAAAGCCGCTTCTGGAAATGCTTTCCGAGCAGCTGCAGCTGCACGAAGAATTCGAGATCACCACCGCGACCAACGGCTCGGACGCACTGGAGCTGTCGAAAAACGATTATTTCGACATTATTTTGCTGGATGTCGGCCTGCCTGACATGGATGGCCGCGAGGCCTGTCGCCTGATGCGCCGCAGCGGCGTCAAGTCGCCGATCATCATGCTGACCGGGGCCGATACCGATGCCGATACGATCTTAGGCCTTGATGCCGGGGCCAACGATTACATTACCAAGCCGTTCAAGCTGGGCGTTCTGCTGGCGCGTCTCAGGGCTCAGATCAGGCAGCACGAACGCAGCGACGATGCGATTTTCACCATTGGCCCCTACAGTTTCCAGCCCGGCGCCAAGCTGTTGCTGGAAACGGAAACCAATAAAAAGGTCCGCCTGACCGACAAGGAAGCGGCGATCCTGAAATTTCTGTATCGCACCGGCGACAAGGTCGTCAGCCGCGATGTCCTGCTGGACGAGGTATGGGGCTATAACGCCGGGGTCACCACCCACACGCTGGAAACCCATGTCTATCGGTTGCGCCAGAAGATTGAGCAAGACCCCTCGAACGCCAAAATTCTCCTGACCGAACCGGGTGGTTATCGGTTAGCGCCATGATGTAGCGCGCCTTCGGCGGCGAGGCTTCTGGAAGTCCGACTTTAAATGTCGGCAGGAGGTTTATTCTTCGAGAATTTAGTTCCGGTTAAAAGTAGGGCTTGGCTTCCAGAGACAGCGCCATCCGCAGGATGCGCCCACAACTCCTTCATAAAAAAACGCCCGGCGGGGGGCGTTGCCGGGCGTTTTCGAAACCCTCGCGGGATCCGGGATGGCAGGGGACCATCCAGGGTCAATTCAACCCATGATTCTCATTTGGGTAGTATTTAGATAACATTCAACAATTATTTCAGGGGTCGGTCTTTTGCTGTAACAGCTTGACCTTGAACAGTTTGTCGTCAAGGGCGACACCAATTTGGCTGGACAGCAGGGAAACCGACGTGCGCACCCCTTGAGCATCGATGACGATCCACTTTTTCAACACCAGTGGCCTGTCGCCGAAGACCAGCGTGATCGAGCCTTCGTCGTCGTTGCTGACAAGGGTGACGGCGATGACGCCGGGGCCGCGTTCAATCCGGGTAACCTTTGGATCATCGCCAAACAGCGACATCTTTTCATCGACGATGATGGCCGCCGGGGTCGATCCCAGCGGCAGATGGGTCATTTGTTCCAGTTCCTTGTCGTGATAGATCAGCCAGGTTCCGTCGGCGACGATCAGAAACTGTGCGGGCGGATCATATTCGATGCGCATTTTACCGGGCCGGGACAAATACAATGTGCCCTCGGCATAGCCGCCGTTCGATGAAGCCTGCAGGAACGTCGATTGCAGGGTGGTAATGCGGTTCATGTAATCCTGGATGCGCGACAGGTCCTTACGGTCGGCGGCGCTTAACGGGTGTGCCTCTTCGACCTTTGCCGCCGCCTCGCCGAGGCCGCTAAAGAATAACGCGCCAACCAGTAGCGCCACAGAAACCATCTGCTTCAAAATATTGTTAAAGGACCGCTTCGCCGACGTTGCCGATAAGAACCTCGCGGCGGCCGACCCTGTTCGCTTTGCTGACAACGCCTTCGCTTTCCATCTGTTCGATAATGCGTGCTGCGCGGTTATACCCTATTTGCAGATGACGTTGAATAAAACTGGTCGATGCCTTGCCTTCGCGGGCGATCAGCGCGACTGCCTCGTCGTACAACTCGTCGCCGGTCTGGCGACCGGAACCACCGCTTAAAGGAGCGGCGTCTTCGACGTCTTCGGTAACCTCGGTGATATAATCAGGTGCCGCTTGGGCGCGCAGATGTGAGACCACGTGCTCGACTTCTTCGTCCGAGACGAACGGGCCATGGACGCGGGTGACGCGACCGCCTCCGGCCATGTACAGCATGTCGCCTTGGCCGAGAAGCTGTTCGGCCCCCTGTTCACCCAGGATCGTCCGGCTGTCGATTTTGGACGTTACCTGGAAACTGATGCGGGTCGGGAAGTTGGCCTTGATGGTACCAGTGATAACGTCGACAGACGGACGTTGGGTCGCCATGATCATATGAATGCCCGCCGCGCGCGCCATTTGCGCCAGACGCTGAACGGCGGCTTCGATATCTTTTCCGGCGACCAGCATCAGGTCGGCCATTTCATCGACGACGACGACGATAAACGGCAGCGGCTCCATCGACAGCGGCTGGTCTTCCATCACTGGCTTGCCGTCATCATCGAAGCCGGTCTGTACGCGGCGCGTCAGCTCTTCACCCTTCTTCACCGCTTCGGCCAGTCGGTTGTTGTATCCGGCTATGTTACGCACACCCAGTTGCGACATGGCGCGGTAGCGGTCTTCCATTTCCCTGACCGCCCACTTCAGTGCCATCACCGCCTTGGCAGGCTCGGTGACAACCGGCGTCAGCAAATGCGGAATGCCCTCATAGACAGACAGTTCCAGCATCTTCGGGTCGATCATAATGAATTTGCAGGTGTCCGGCCCCATTTGGTAGAGCAGCGACAGGATCATCGTGTTGATGCCGACCGATTTACCGGAACCGGTGGTGCCAGCAATCAGCAGATGCGGCATGCGGGCCAGATCGACGGTAACGGGAACGCCGCCAATGTCTTTGCCCAGTGCCAGGTTCAGCTTGCCGGACGTCCGCTCAAACGGTTCAGAGCCCAGCAGTTCACGCAGGTAAACCATTTCGCGGTCAACGTTCGGCAGTTCGATGCCGATGACGTTGCGGCCGGGAACGACGGCGACGCGCACGGAAACAGCGCTCATTGATCTTGCGATGTCATCGGAAAGCCCGATCACGCGTGATGTCTTGGTGCCCGGCGCCGGCTCCAGTTCGTACAAGGTAACGACGGGGCCGGGGCGAACCTTGGTAATTTCGCCGCGAACGCCGAAATCGTCGAGTACGGTCTCCAGCATGCGGGCATTCTTTTGCAGCGAGTCCTTGTTGACCTTGTCACCACCACGATTGCTTGGCGGTGATTCCAGCAACTCTTGCGGCGGCAGGTCGAAACCTTCGCCGGGAACCAGATCAAGACTGCGCTGGCGTTGTGCGCTGGCTTTGCGCCCGGTTTTCGGCTTCGGGCTTTTGGCAGCGACCTTCGGGGCGGCGGTCTTTTTGGCCTTGCGCGGTGCGCGGACGGGTTTTTCGACCGGCTCGTTCAGGCGTTCCGGGATGGCTGGTGCGAACCGGTTCACGAATCCAAGCACGGCGTTAATGCCCGTGCGGGCAACATCATGCACCCGGGCGGCGTGGCCACTTATCCATTGGCCAAACTGTTTCCATTCCGCAAGACTCAACCCCAACACGGTGAGCAGGGCTGCGATGCCTGGAACGGCGGCGGCAAGCGCCACCATCCAGGGCTTCACCGTCCAGTCCAATCCAAGGGCCAGAATTGCCTCGGCGACGAGTGCCGTCGAGCGTTCAAGCATAACCGTTCCGGCGACGCCGCCAAGGCGGGTTGCCAGCGGCCAGTCAGACGGAATGGCGAGCGCACTCATGGACAGGGACAGCAACATCAGGCAGATCAGCATCAGGCAGATCCTGAGCCAGACATATCGGGGCGGGTTCTTGCGCAGGGTTTGGACCCCCCAGACGCCAAGTATCAGTCCGGGCAAGACGCCAGCGAGGCCGATGGTTTGCAGCATAAGGTCGGCGGTAATGGAACCGGGTATCCCAAAGGGGTTGCGGGCCTCGCCCGCCGCCGCGCTGTTCAGGGACGGGTCGCCCGGCGAATAACCCAAAAGCGATAGAATAAGAAAGGCCGCGGCAGCGACGAGCAGCAGCCCGACACCTTCGCTGAAGCGGCGACGCAGAAATTCAGTAGCGCCGGTCGGCAGGATTGCGCCGGACCCGGCAGTGGTAACCGTTGGAGCCATACTTAAAGGTCTACGACACCAACGTTTACAAGACCTTAACGAAGAACCTTGAGAACCCTGTTCAGGGCGTCTTCGGTGACATCTGGCGAATGAACGAGGGCAAGGCGGATGAAGTCATCGCCGGGGCTGGTTCCATCCTCGGCAACCCGCGACAAAAAGGCCCCGGGCAGAACCCGCAAGGCGGCCTCGGCCCACAGTCGTTTCGCAACCACTTCGCCGCCGCCGTACTCAGACACATCAAGCCACAAAAAGAAGCCGCCCGCCGGGCGCTTGAACCCAAAGCGGGTTCCGAGAAGCCTTTCGGCAAGATCGAACTTGGCTTGATAGAGGGCGCGATTTTCTGCCACGTGGGCATCGTCGGACCAAAGCGCGGTGGACGCGGCCATGATCGGCAGCGGCATTGTCGCGGCGCCATAATTGCGAAACAGCCGGAACCGGGCGATCAGGCTGGCATCCCCGGCAACGAAGCCCGATCGCAATCCCGGTGCGCTGGATCGCTTGGACAAAGACTGGAATATCAAAACGTTGTCGAAGTTTCCTCCATCTTCGCTGCAAACCTCGGCGGCCCCGGCAGGCGGCTCGCGATCATAGATCTCTGAGTAACATTCATCCATGGCGAGAACGAAACGATGGGTTCGGGCAAGGTCAATCGCCCGGCTGATATAGCTTTTCGAGGCAACGGCCCCTTCCGGATTGGATGGCGTGCACAGATACATCAGGGCGCACCGGCTTAAGATTTGTTCGTCTATCGCTTCAAGATCGGGCAGGAAGCCGTTGGCAGCAGTCGCTTCCAGTGCAACCGCCTCGGCCCCGGCAAGCGCGGCGGCTCCGGCATAGACATGATACATGGGGTTCGGGAACAGCACCGTTGCGTCGTCATCAGCCACCGCCAGAAGCGCCGCCATGAACAAGGCTTCGCGCGTACCGATGACGGGAAGGATCTGGGCGTCCGCATCGATGGCGTCATCAGGCAGGTTGAATCGTCGTTGCATCCATCCGGCGATGGCGGCGCGTAATTCAGGGGTGCCGTCGATGGGGGGATAGCGGCCCCACAAATCCTTGTTGGCGTTCAAGGTGTCGGTGATGGTGTCGGGCGGACTATGTTTCGGCTCGCCGATGGACAGGGTCAGCGGGTCCATATTATCGGGCGGCGAGACACCGTCGAGAAGACTGCGCAGCCGATCAAACGGATAATCGGTGAGACGGGCGAGGCCGGGATTGAGGGGTAGCGAGGGATGTTGCATGGACGGGATAGTAGCCGCCCATGCAGCTTTTCCTCAACCCCTCACGTCTTCTTCCGGATAGGCACCGACGGAATGGATCGACAGGTCGGCGCCCTGGAATTCTTCTTCCTGGGTCAAGCGAATTCCCAGCGCTGCCTTAAGCGCACCATAGACGATAAACCCGGCGATACCGGCAAAGGCGATACCGATCAGAGAGCCGACCAGTTGTGCGACAAATGTCACGCCGCCCAGACCGCCCAATGTCTCAAGGCCGAAGATTCCAGCCGCGATACCACCCCACAGACCGCACATGCCGTGCAGCGGCCAGACACCCAGAACATCATCGACTTTCCAGTTTTTCTGACATTGGATGAAGCCCCAGACGAACAGCGCCCCGGCAATGGCCCCGGTCAGCAATGCCCCGATGGGGTGCATGATGTCAGACCCGGCACAAACCGCGACCAGCCCGGCCAGGGCTCCGTTGTGCACAAAGCCGGGGTCATTGCGTCCAGCGACAAGCGCCGCCAGAACGCCGCCGACCATGGCCATGAGCGAATTCATGGCGACCAATCCGCTGACGCCTTCCAGACCTTGGGCGCTCATCACATTAAAGCCGAACCAGCCGACGCAGAGAATCCAGCTGCCGAGCGCCAGGAACGGAATGTTCGATGACGGAATGCCAACCATGGTGCCGTCGGCCTTGTAGCGGCCCATCCGCGCCCCCAGCATGACGACCGCGCCAAGCGCCAGCCAGCCGCCGACAGCATGGACGACGATGGAGCCGGCGAAATCATGGAAGCCGGCACCGAAGCTGGCTTCCATCCAGCCCTGAAAATCAAACTTCGAGCCCCAGACCATGCCTTCGAAGGTTGGATAGACGATGCCGACAATGACCGCGGTGGCGATAAGCTGCGGCCAGAACTTGGCGCGCTCTGCGATACCGCCCGAGATAATCGCCGGAATGGCGGCGGCAAAGGTCATCAGGAAGAAGAACTTGACCAGGTCGTATCCGCTGGCGGCGAAAGCAAAGCCCTCGCCACTGCCACCAACAAGGTCTTTGGCGGAATACAGGAAGTTAACGCCATAGGCGACGCTGTAGCCGATGAAGAAATAAACGACCGTTGACATGGACAGGTCGACGAGAATTTTGACCAGGGCGTTGACCTGGTTTTTACGGCGCACGGTGCCGACTTCCAGAAAGGCAAAGCCTGAATGCATGGCGAGCACCATGACCGCACCCATGAGCACGAAAAAGACATCCGCGCCTGATTTAATGGCATCCATTTTCATCTCCCCAGATAAAAAATCGCGTGTGACCAAAGAATATGCCCCGCGTTATTACAATAAGCATGCCAGAGCCGTAGATTCCGCCGAACCACTTGAAATTCAAGCAGGAACCAATGATATGACGATCCCGGAACAAACCCAGACGAGGAGGAATTCGCCTGTTATTCAGGCAGCATCGACGATTGCGCTTAAAATTTAGGCAAAATAAACCCCCGGACGGAAAACCGTCCGGGGGTATGCTGAGAGAATTCCCGAGAGAAGCTTATACGGTCTGTGATCCCCTCCCGAATTCTGGATAAGCTTCCATGCCCAATTCGGCCTGATCGAGCCCGTTCATCTCGTCTTCTTCCGATACCCGGATGCCGATGGTCAGTTTCAGGGCGAACCAGAGGATCGTGCTGGCAACGACGGTGAAGGCACCAATCGCAACGACACCCGTTGCCTGAACAACGAAGCTGGCGTCGGCGTTGGTCAGCGGCACCGCCAGGGTGCCCCAGATACCGGCGCCCAGGTGGGTGGAGACAGCACCAACCACATCGTCGATCTTCAGCTTGTCGAGCAGCGGCACGACAAACACGACGATCGCACCACCAACAGCACCGATCAGCAACGACTGACCCAGGCTCGGCGTATCAGGACCGGCAGTAATGCTGACCAGACCGGCAATGGCACCGTTCAGGGCCATGGACAGGTCGACCTTCTTGTAGATCAACTGGGTCAGGATCATCGCTGCCAGGACACCGCCGACAGCGGCAATGTTTGTGTTGATGTAGATGGTCGAGATAGCGATGGCATCTGCCGCACTGCCCAGCGCCAACTGCGAGCCACCGTTAAAGCCGAACCAGCCCAGCCACAAGATGAACGTGCCCAGCGTCGCCAACGGCAGGTTGGAACCCGGGAACGGATGCACTCCACCACCGGCAGGATATTTGCCCTTGCGCGCACCTAAAATGATGGCGCCGGTCAAAGCGGCCCAGCCGCCAACAGAGTGGACCAGGGTCGATCCAGCGAAATCGGCGAAACCCTTTTCGGCAAGCCAGCCGCCGCCCCACTGCCAGGAGCCGGTGATCGGATAAATGATCGCCGACAAACCGACAACAAAGACCAGAAACGGCCACAGCTTGATGCGCTCGGCGACGGTGCCCGATACGATCGAGGCCGCGGTTGCGACGAAGACCATCTGGAAGAACCAATCGGATTCAGCGGCGTACCCGGCATCAAATTTGCCAGCCAGCGCATCGGCGTTATCGCCGCTCCACAGGGCGAACGTTCCCATGAAGCCACCATCGACACCGGCGTACATCAGGTTGTAGCCAACCAGATAGAACATCAGTCCGGCAACAGAGTAGAGCGCAATATTCTTCAGGCAGATGGTCGCCGTATTCTTGGCGCGAACAAGTCCGGATTCCAGCATCGCGAAACCGGCGGCCATGAACATCACCAGGAAGCCGTGAACCAGGAACGAAAATGTGTTCAGAATGTATGCGGTTTCAGATTCCACGGCGGCTGAGGCCGATCCCGTGCCAAGCGCTGAAAGCAAAACCGCGCCGATACTTGCCAGTCCCGCAAAGCGTAATTTTTTAGCTATAAATTCCATTGTCTTGTTCCTTTGCCTTAAAGAGCTTCTTTGTCAGTTTCGCCGGTCCGAATGCGGACCACCGAACCAACGTCGTAAACGAAGATTTTGCCGTCGCCGATCTTGCCCGTCTGGGCAGCCGACTGAATGGTCTCGACAACGCTTTCAACCATCTCGTCGTTAACGGCGATTTCGAGTTTGACCTTCGGCAGGAAATGAACCGTGTATTCGGCCCCGCGATAGATTTCGGCATGGCCTTTCTGCCGACCGAATCCTTTAACCTCGGTAACGGTCATGCCTTCAACGCCTAGGTCGGACAGCACTTCACGCACGTCATCGAGTTTAAAGGGCTTGATGATTGCCATAATCAGCTTCATCTTGAAAAATCCCTTGTTAATATTGGCCCAGATCAAAAAGACCTAATGGGACCGGTTGCCATAAGGACCCCTCGCGCCATAAACTGACGTGATAAAAAGGCCCGCTGAATGAACTTCTGTGCACTTCTATTACAAGCCCCGTGCCAGTTTTAGGATTTCACTTGTAAATTAAGTTATTTCAGTTGGTTAATGGGAATGTTGTGGACTTTAGTTGAGGAAAGCGAACCCCATATTCGCCTAATATTTAGGCATATTAAAATAATGATTATTATTTAGGCAAAATAGAGAAGGATTCCGGGAAATGCCTCGGCGCGCTGCGAATAAAAATGAAGAAAACACTTCAAGTGATTGGAAAGCTGGGCGTTTTTCTGAGGCTAACCCCCTGAAGGCAGATGTGCTGATCGCCGGGGGCGGGCTGGTTGGGGGTACTCTGGCCTGTGCCCTGGCAATGGGTGGCTTTCGTGTTGCCGTTGTCGATTCACAAGACCCCAAGGAAGGTCTGGACGCCGAATTCGACGGTCGTGCATCGGCAATCGCGCTCAGCTCGAAACGTGTACTCGACGGATTGGGGTTGTGGGCGCATATAGAGCCTGACGCAGGCCCTATTGGGGATATTCGCGTTTCGGATGGCGATTCGCTGTTTTTTCTGCATTACGACCACAAAGACATCGGTGACGAAGCGTTCGGCTACATGGTTGAAAACAGGACCCTGCGCCGTGCCCTGGCGGAACGATTTACCAGCCTGGACAATATTGCGCTGCTGGCTCCTGCGAGAGTTAAAGACCTTGATCGGACGCCCGGACAGGTGCGCGCGACCTTGGAAGACGGGCGTTGTATTGAAGCCGGATTGATCGTTGGTGCCGAGGGTCGCAACTCCCCGACCCGGGATGCCGCCGGGATTAAACTGACCCGCTGGTCCTATCATCAGACAGGCATTGTTTGCACCGTCGCCCACGAGCATTCGCACGAAAATATCGCCCACGAGCATTTCCTGCCCGCAGGACCGTTTGCCATCCTGCCGCTGCCGGGTAATCGGGCATCCATCGTGTGGACGGAAAAATCGGACCTGGCCCCGGCAATCATGGCGCTTGATAACGATGGTTTCTTAAGCGAATTGAAAACACGGTTCGGTGATTTTCTGGGCGATATAGAGGTCGTCGGCCCCCGCTGGGCCTATCCACTGTCACTACAATATGCAGGGCGCGCCACCGATCAGCGGCTGGTGCTGGTCGGCGATGCGTCGCACGGCATGCACCCGATTGCCGGACAGGGACTGAATATGGGTCTGCGCGACGTGGCGGCGCTGGCAGAAGTCATGACCGACGCCAGACGGTTGGGGCTGGATCCTGGCGACGGAGTCATTCTGGATCAGTACGAGCGCTGGCGGCGGTTTGACAATACCTTGATGCTGGCGATGACGGATTTCCTGAACAGGCTGTTCTCGAACGATATCGAACCGGTCCGGCTGGCTCGGGATTTAGGCATGGCCGCAGTCAACAAGATACCGCCACTGAAAAAAGTGTTCATGCGCCACGCCATGGGCCTGGCTGGCGACCTGCCGAGATTGATGCGTGGCGAGACGCTTTAAGGGTCGCGCGAGAGACCTTTTTCTTCGAGCGCATCAAGGTAACCCTGCCACATGGCGTCCTGGTTTTTGCCAAAGTGATAGAGCGTGTCCCACGAATAGATGCCAGTGTCGTGCAGATCATCGAACTTGATGCAGACGGCATAGTTGCCAACCGGCTCAACGCCGAGAATGCCAACGTGCTTGCGCCCGGCGATGACTGTCTTCTGGTCCGGGCTGTGGCCCTGAACTTCGGCAGACGGGCTTTCAACCCGAAGCAGCTCGGCAGGCAGGCTGAAGCTTTTGCCGTTATCGAAGTCGACCTCGAGAATTTTTTCTTCCTGCTTCAGCCGGAACTCGGTCGGGCGGTGGGATTGGGAAAAGTTGTCATTCATAATGGGTATGTCGTTCCTGGGGTTGAATAATTTAAGCGTCGTCGAGCGAGCGGGCTTCGTCAATCAACATGATCGGAATGCCATCGCGAATGGGAAAAGCCAGACGTGCGTTATCGCTGACAAGCTCGGCTGCGCTTGCGTCATATGTCAGCGGCCCCTTTGTTAAGGGACAGACGAGAATCTCAAGCAGCTTCGGGTCGATGGATCGTTCGCTCATCATGGTTTCCTATGTAGGCTCTGATGAAAAAAAGACAATAGCAATTGACGTTAATGACGCGCATGACCGGTTGCGCCGGTATCGCCAAGCAGAGCCATTTCCAACAGCGATGTTAAAAGTTCACCGCGCTCATAAACGCCGGGCGCAACCAGCAACGCCTGCTTTTCGCTGGGCTCGAACGGGCAAATCATCGAAAGCGATGTAACCAGCGCTTCATCGTCGGCGTCCTCAACGGCGTCCCAGTCAACTTCGATATCCTTCAGGCTGAAATAACGCCTGACGGTAGTCAACAGCTTCGAACGGTCGGCGATATCGGCGGTATCCTCGGTCGCGTCCTGAGGGTAAGGGCCGTAATCGGCGCGGACGCGACGATAGCCGTGCACCATATCCAGCTCTTCAACAATGCCGAAGCGACAGACACCTCTGAGGGCAATCATCATGCCGCCATCGGGTGTTTCATCGAAGCTGACAATGCGGCCTGCACAGCCGACACGATAGGTGTCGGCGTCATCGGCCAGCGGGATGGAGGTGCCGGAATGCAGGTCAGAAAACGGCTGCACCATACCGATCATGCGACCGGCCCCAAGAGCGTCCTCAACCATGCTCAGGTAGCGTGGTTCGAAAATATTCAATGGCAGATGGCCATGCGGCAACAGCAGTACGCCGCCCAGCGGGAACACCGGCAAAACATCCGGCAGTTCTGGTTGCTTGAATTGTGTGTCGTCGTCGATCACTACGAAAAGTCCTTAAAGCACTTTAAGAGAACATAATAGACGACAGCCGCTTGCGTGCCGCTACAACCCGTTCGTCTGCGTGGCCTGTGGCCTCGAACAATTTAAGAAGTTGCTTGCGTGCCGCTTCGTCGTCCCATTTCCGGTCGCGCTCGAAAGATTCAAGAAGCTGCTCGAACGCGCTTTCGACCTCACCGGCATTATATAATGCGTGCGACAGCTCGAGTCGCGCCTGATGATCATTCTCATTGGCCTGAACCTGTTCTGTGAGCTCAGCAACATCTCCTGAATCTGCCCCTTGCTCGGCCAGCTCCAGTGCCGTAATGGCAGCGGCGACCTGGGCGTCAGTTCGGGTCTTGTCTTCCAGCCCGTCAATTACTTCGCGCGCATGCTCAAGCTCTCCGGTGGCGATATAACAGCGGACCAGTCCGGCGACCGCGGCACTACTGGCCTGATCCTGGGACAATACCTGGGCGTACAGACCGATGGCCGTTGTCGGATCGCCTGCCTCGAGCGCCGAGTCCGCTTGGGCCAGCGCCTCATCAATGGGACTTTTGGCATCGCCGGTCAAACGTTCAATGAAGACCTTGATCTCGCTTTCCGGCTGGGCACCGGCAAAGCCGTCAACAGGCTGGCCATCTTTGAAGCCAAAAACGGTCGGCACAGACTGCACGCGCAACTGCTGCGCCAGCTCCTGATTGGCATCGACATCAATCTTTACCAGCTTGACCAGACCTGCGGCCTGAACGACAAGCTTCTCGAGCGTCGGCCCGAGGGTTTTGCAGGGCTCGCACCATGTTGCCCATAGATCGACAATGACCGGCACTGTCTTTGATGCTTCGATAACATCGGTGGCAAAGTTTGCGGCATCGCTGTCCTTAATCAGGTCAGCGGTATTCGGCGCGCCGTTTTCACCCATCATGATCGCCATTGTCGTCTCCTGTTGGTATTTCGCCCATTAAATGGACGTATTTTAAGCTTACTGCAAGGGGCTTGCATTGGTTGGTCTAATCAGTATGATCGCGCACCGAATACGATGCGGGCGTAGCTCAGTGGTAGAGCACTTCGTTGCCAACGAAGATGTCGTGAGTTCGAATCTCATCGCCCGCTCCAGTTTTCAAGAGGGTCAGCCCATATACGGCTGGCCCTTTTTCGTTGTCTGAGTTGAGTTTACAAGCGAACCAGCAGTCCCTGCTCGGCGAACAGGTTGCCGGCTGCGAAGTCAACGAAATAGCGGGTCGTTCCGCCGCGCTGCCTGACTGCATCAAGAAGCGCCGCCTCTGCCTGCCTTAGGTCGCCATCGGGTCGCGTCATGTCCTTGTCGCTATTATCCAGATACACCCAACCGCCGGGTTTGATCTTCGGAATTACCGACTGTACGCAGCCGACCCGGTCCCAGCCGTCAATCAGGGCGAAGTCAAAAAAACTATCATCATAATTATCAAGGTTGGCAAATTCATCGGGCGTACGCAGTTCGTGGCGCACATGGGTGCAACCTTTGTCCGCAATCATGTCGTCAACAAGACGGCACCAGTCCTTATCATTTTCGACACTAAGCAAAAAACCACAACGATCAGCAAACCAGGCTGTCGACATGCCTGAGCCAAATTCGACACAGTTGAAATCTGGTTGCAGTAACTTGTCGATAACCTTGATTGCCCGAAACGAAAGCATCGGTTGATGCATGCGACAGCCAAATAGCTTTCGAAAGATGGCGGTCACAAGGGCATGGGGGACATAAAGCAAGCCGCCGAAATCGACACGATTGCCCTTTTCGTCATGAAAACGAGATTTTCTATATGCGACCAATGGGAGTCCCCGGACATTTTGGGCAGTGGGTGGAAGTCTTAACACAAGACGCTAAATGCTTGTAATCTTTAGGTAAGCATATAACGTTAGATTTTGACGTATCTAAAATATTCCTACAAGAACAGGGATGCTAGCAATGTCGGGGAGCACATGGCATGGGACGGAATGATGAGGCGGACAAGAAAAAACTGATCAAGAAAACTGTGGCCGTGGCAGCAAAGCGCCTCGGTGTCCGCAAAGGCCGCACGGTTAGTGATTTTATCGAGCGCTATTATCATAACGTCCCGCCCGGCGACATGCTTGACCGGACCCCGGAAAACCTGTTTGGGGCTGCCTGTGCCCACTGGCAATTGGCAGCAAAGCGCAAAGCGCGGCAAAGCCTTGTTCGAATTTATAACCCGACGGCCAAAACCGACGGCTGGGACAGCGATCATACAGTTGTCGAGATCATCACCCCGGACATGCCGTTCCTGGTCGATTCCGTAACGGCGGAAATGAACCGTCAGGGCTTGACGGTATATCTGGTTATCCATCCGGTTGTTGGCGTCACGCGTGGTCGTGGCGGTGCACTGGAAGGGTTGGTCGATCTGGAAACGCCAGCCAAGCGCGCCTATAATGAATCCTTCATCCGCCTGGAAGTCACCGAACAAAAAGGCGGCCATATAAAAGATATAGAGGCAAGAGTTCGCGCCGTTCTCTCTGATGTCATGGCAGCGGTCGAAGACTGGGTGACAATGCGCGAGACGATGTCTGGCATCGTCGAAGAGCTGTCCGATGCGCCGAAGGGCACCTCGGTAGAAGACGTGTCAGAAACCCGAGAATTCCTGGCCTGGGCTCACGATGAACACTTTACGTTCCTGGGCTTTCGTGAATACGACTTCATTGGAGCCGGGGCCAAGGCATCGGTTGTGGTTCGCCGCAAGTCAGGACTGGGCGTGCTGCGCGATCCCCATGTGGTGGTTTTCCGCGAGCTGCAAAATCTGGCATCGATGCCGCCCGAAGTTCGTGCTTTCGTTCGCAAGGGCGACATGCTGAATGTGACGAAGACGAATTCCCTGTCTACCGTTCACCGCCCGGTCCACATGGATGCCCTTAGCATCAAACGCTATGACGAGCGGGGCCGGGTTATCGGCCAGCGCATTTTTGTCGGCCTGTTTACATCCGGTGCATATAACCGCAGCCCGCGCGATATTCCGTTGTTGCGCCTGAAATTGCAAAAGGCGTTTCGACAGACCGGGTTTGCGCCCGGCAGCCATGATGGCAAGGCGCTGATTAATATTCTCGAGACATTTCCGCGCGATGAACTGTTCCAGATTTCCGACAGGCAGTTCTACCAAACAGCGCTTGGTATCTTGCACTTGCAGGAACGCCAGCGGGTTGCCCTGTTCCTGCGTCGGGATGATTTCGAACGGTTTATATCGTGCCTGATTTATGTACCGCGCGATCGTTACACGACGGCGTTGCGCCTGAAAATACAGCGACTTCTGGAAGACGCTTTTTCTGGCGAGGTCTCGGCCCATTACGCCCATTTGGGCGAATCGGCGCTTGGCCGCCTGCATATCATCGTCCAGACAACACCCGGCAAAATTCCGAACTACAATGAGGCCGAAATTGAAGCGCGCCTGATTGACGTTGCCCGGTCGTGGAAGGATGGCCTGCGCGAAGGACTGAGCGACGAACTCGGCGAGGGCGATGGCCAGTTGGTCTATAGCCGGTATGCGGAAGCCTTCGGCCCGGCCTATCAGGAGCGTTTCGATTCCGCACAGGCTATTTCAGACATTGCGCGTATTGATGATTGTTTGGAATCCGGAACGCTTCGTATGAAGCTGTACAGCGATGGTGGTGCGAAAGACAGGGTGCGTTTCAAGGTCTACAACCCCGAAGGGCCAATCGCGCTGTCTGATGTGTTGCCGATGCTCGAGCACATGGGCCTGAAAGTTCTCGAAGAAGTGCCCTATCAGGTAACGCCGCGTGAAGATGCGGGCGTCAATAGCGCCCTGATGGCGATGATTCACGATTTCGGCTTGCAGACCCGCGACGGCAGCGCCGTTGATGCGGACGCCGTTGGTACTATTTTCCAGGATGCCTTTAGCCGCGTCTGGTCCGGCGACCTGGAAAGTGATGGCTTTAACGCTCTGGTTCTGGGGGCGGGGCTGGCCTGGCGCGAGGTGATGGTGCTACGCGCCTTCTGTAAATATCTGCGCCAAGCTGGTATCCCGTTTTCCCAGGACTACATGGAATCGACGCTGGCCCATAACCCTGGGCTGGCACGAAACATTGTCGACCTGTTCTCCACCACCTTCGACCCACAGCAAAAGGATGGCACCAAACAGGCGAAGAAAATTCGTTCGCGCCTGAACACCGGATTGAGCAATGTTGCCAGTGCTGATGAAGACCGCATCCTCAGACGCTATATCAATCTGGTCGATGCGATTTTGCGCACCAACTTTTTCCAGACTGATGCCGAGGGCTCGCCGAAACCCTATATGTCGATCAAGCTGGACAGTGGCCGGGTCGACGAGTTGCCGTTGCCGCGCCCGTTCCGGGAAATTTTTGTCTACAGCCCGCGCGTCGAGGGCGTTCATCTGCGCTTCGGCATGGTGGCGCGTGGTGGCTTGCGCTGGTCGGATCGTCGTGAAGATTTTCGCACAGAAATTCTCGGACTGGTCAAGGCGCAGCAAGTCAAGAATACAGTCATTGTGCCGGTTGGCTCGAAGGGCGGTTTCGTGCTTAAGAATCCGCCGCCTATGTCGGACCGTGATGCTTTCATGACCGAAGGCATCGCGTGCTACAAGCTGTTCATTTCCGGGCTTCTGGACATTACCGACAATCTGGACGGTGATCGTGTGGTGCCGCCCAAATCAACGGTGCGGCTTGATGCGGACGATCCCTATCTGGTTGTCGCGGCCGACAAGGGAACGGCGACGTTTTCCGATATCGCAAACTCCGTCTCGCTGGATTACGGCTTCTGGCTTGGCGACGCGTTCGCATCCGGCGGCTCGGTCGGTTATGACCACAAGGCGATGGGTATTACCGCGCGCGGTGGCTGGGAATCGGTTAAGCGGCACTTCCGCGAGATTGGCGTCAACACACAAGAAGAAGATTTCGATGTCGTCGGCGTCGGCGATATGTCGGGCGACGTGTTCGGCAACGGCATGCTGTTGTCGAAACACATTTGTCTGATCGGCGCGTTCAACCACATGCATATTTTTGTTGATCCGAAACCGAACGCGAAAAAGACTTTCCCTGAACGAAAACGCATGTTCAATCTGGCGCGATCCTCGTGGACGGATTTCAACACCAAGTTGATTTCAAAGGGCGGCGGCATATTCGAGCGGTCGGCCAAGTCGATTCGCCTGAGCCCGGAAATAAAGGAACGCTTTGGCATTACCAAAAATGATGTCACGCCGAACGAACTGATCGGCGCATTGCTTCGCGCCAAAACCGACCTGCTGTGGTTCGGCGGCATCGGCACGTACCTGAAGGCCGAGTCCGAAAGCCATCTGGATGTCGGGGACCGGGCCAACGATGCAATCCGCATCAACGCATCAGAACTGAACTGCAAGTCCGTCGGCGAAGGAGCGAACCTGGGTGTTACCCAACGTGCCCGTATCGAAGCCGCCTTGAAGGGCGTGCGCCTGTACGCGGACTCTATTGATAATTCGGCTGGTGTTGATTGTTCGGATCACGAGGTCAACATCAAGATTCTGATCGACAAGGTGGTCAAGGCGGGCGGTCTGACGCAAAAACGTCGTGAAGCGCTACTCGCTTCCATGACCGACGAGGTCGGATTGCAAGTGTTGGTCGATAACTACCGCCAGACCCAGGCCATCAACATGATTCTAAGCCAGGGCATGAAAGTGTTCGACAATCAGGTGCGCCTGATGCGCATGCTGGAAAAGGCGGGTCGCCTGAACCGAACCGTTGAATTCCTGCCCGATGATGAGGAGCTGGTCGATCGCGCCACGGCACGGGTCGGCCTGACCGGACCGGAAGTCGCGGTGTTGATGTCGTATGCCAAGATCTGGGTGTTTGACGAACTGAAAGATTCGTCGCTGCCGGACGATGTGGCCTTCGCCGATGAACTGTCGGCCTATTTCCCGACGCCGCTCAGGAAAAAGTACGCCAAGGAAATCAACAACCATCGACTGAAGCGCGAAATCATTGCCACGCTGGCGACCAACTCCATTATCAACCGGGTCGGCGGCACCTTTATTTCACGGATAGTGGAACGTACCGGTATGCCTGTTGGTGATGTGGTTGCGGCCTATGTTATTGCGCGACGCGTGCTTGACATGCGGGCGGTGTGGGAACGAATCGACGTGCTTGATAACAAAATTCCGGCATCCGTTCAGACCAATATGCGGCTTGATACCAACAAGCTGCTCGAATGGGTCACCTTGTGGTTCCTGCGCAATGGCCACAGGCCGCTGGATATCGGCAGCCATGTTGACGAATTCGCCGACGGCTTTAAGGAACTGAACGAGTGTCTGGGCACGGCGCTGCCGAAACGTTATCAGCGCGATGTTATTCAGCGCGGCCAGCCGTACGTGAAGGCGGGCGCACCGAAAGACCTGGCACGCAGTATTGCCGACATGGTCAACCTGTATTCCGGCTGCGATATTGTCCGGCTGGCGGCGACGAACAAAATGACCGTCACCGATACGGCCAAACTATATTACGCCGTTGGCACACGGTTCCGTTTGGGCACGCTCAGGGCTGCCGCCGATGGGCTGGAAGCACAGACCCATTGGGAAAAATTGGCCGTCGCCGCATTGGGTGAAGAAATCTACGGTCATCAACTGGCGCTGACCAGTCAGGTCATCGATTCCGCCGGTCGCGGCAAGAAAGCTGTCGATGCCAGTGCGGCTATCGACAGGTGGATGGAATCGAACCGGACGGCGGTTGAGCGCACAGAACAGCTGATCGCCGAATTGCTGGCGACCGAAATCAGCGATCTGGCGATGATCGCTGTCGCCAGCCGTCAGCTCCGTTCTTTGGCGGAAATGCCGCCGAGCAAGTAGATGGCCTCGACGACGGATACTTCTGAAGCGCAACCTGCCACCACGCGAGGGCGGATCGCATGGTGTGTCTATGACTGGGCAAACTCGGCCTTCCCAACGGTCATTATTACCTTTGTCTTTGCCGCCTATTTCACCAAAGTCGTCGCACCCGACGTCATCACCGGCACCGCATGGTGGGGATACGCCGTCAGCCTTTCGGCGTTGGCGGTTGCCGTTTTGGGGCCAGTGTTCGGGGCCATCGCCGACCATGGCGGTAGGCGCAAACCGTGGCTCGGCATTTTCACAATCCTTTGCGTCGCGGCGACGACGGTACTGTGGTTTGTCAAGCCGGACACGCCGGGGATTGTCCTGTTCGCCCTGTTCGCCGTTGGCATTGCCAACTTTGCCTTCGAGATGGGGATGGTTTTCTACAACGCCATGCTGCCGGCCCTGACGGCCCCTGACAGGATAGGTCGGCTGTCGGGATGGGGCTGGGGCCTGGGATATATGGGCGGGCTAGGTTGTCTGGCCATATCCCTGGTTGGTCTGGTGCAGCCGGATGTTCCCTGGTTTGGCCTGGAAAAGGAAACCTCGGAACATTTACGCGCGACGGCACTGCTGGTTGCCATCTGGTTCGCGGTGTTCTCCCTGCCGTTGTTTTTATGGACGCCCGATCGTCCGGCGAGCGGCCTTGCGACGGGTGAGGCGATGCGCCGCGGCTTGGTCGAGCTGAAACAAACGCTGACAAACATTCGCCAGAACGCCACCATTTTTCGGTTCTTGATTGCCCGCATGATTTATACCGATGGCATTAATACCTTGTTCGCCTTCGGCGGTATTTACGCCGCCGGGACCTTTGGCATGGAATTCGACGAATTGATCATCTTTGCCATTGGTATGAATGTGACGGCAGGCATCGGGGCGGCTTTGTTTGGCCATATGGACGATGCCGCGGGTCCTAAAAAAACCATCATCGTCGCCTTGTTGGGCCTTAGCGTTTTTGGCGGGGCCTTACTGGTTGTTGAAGGCAAGACGTTGTTCTGGGTTTTTGGCCTGCCGCTGGGATTGTTCGTTGGCCCGGCACAGGCGGCGAGTCGCTCGATGATGGCGCGGATGGCTCCGCCCGATATGACCAACGAGATGTTCGGGCTTTATGCGCTGTCGGGCAAGGCGACGGCATTTCTAGGCCCGGCCCTGCTCGGCTGGGTAACGGTGGCGGCAGATAGCCAGCGTGCGGGAATGGCGACGGTGCTGGTGTTTCTCGTGATCGGGCTGGGCTTGCTATTGCGGGTGCCTGAAACCCGTTGCGTTGAAGATTAGAATCAATCAGATTAACGCCATGACCTTTCCAGACGAAAAATTTACCAGCCCCGGCGATTTCGCCGATGCCTATTATCAACGACTGGCGACGGCGGCGGCATCTGTTGACCGGGCGCGACTGGCTGCGGCATCGGATATCATCGAAGACACCTATCGGCGCAAAAACACGCTTTATGTATGCGGCAATGGGGGATCGGCGGCGATATCTGGAACTTTCGTTTGTGACCATTCGAAGCTGGTGCAGACGGATACCGACCTAACGGCCCGTGTCGTCAGTCTGGCCGACAATATTTCCATGATCACGGCAATTTCCAACGACCTTAGCTACGATGATATTTTTCTCTATCAGTTGCAGACGTTGGCTAACGCTGGCGACGCTCTGCTGACGATCAGCGCATCGGGCGATTCTGAAAACGTTGTGCGTGCGATTGCCTGGGCGAAAGAAAACGACTTACCCGTTATAGCATTTACCGGCTTCGAAGGCGGGCGTTCGGCGAAAATGGCCGACGTTAATCTGCATGTGGACTCAGACAACTATGGCGTCGTCGAAGACACCCATCAATCCCTGATGCATATTTTGGCCCAGTACATCCGCCTGAAACAGATGTCGCCGGAACTCATCACCCAGCGCAAGTTCTAGACCGACACCATCCAACTGCTGCCATTCTCGATGAAATGAAAAACGGACGTAACGGCCCGTCCTTGATTTCTAATTACTTAGGGCCTCTTCATAGCCGCCTGGAATTTCGTCGACTTTAATGAGCGTTTTATATCTGAGCACTTGATCTTTTGGTGGTATCGAGTTGAAACCAAGCAAGACCTTTTGGGCATCGGTTAGTTGCTCGAAAACCTGAGGGCCACACTTGGTGTAATCCGTACTGGGTTTGATCCACCATCTTTTATAGTGGTTCAGCAAGACCCAGCGATCCGTATGGTCGATGTTTTCCCCCATTTGATGCCATGTATGTCCAAGCACAAAAGCGATCGAACCTTTCGGTGCAATTAATTCAACATGGCCCGGCGGCACCTTGTCCTTGTAGGCGGGATCACGATGAATCTGAATGCCAGATTTATGAGTTTTTGGCCAGATCCTGGTTGCTCCGTTTGTTGCTGTAAAATCGCTCATGCAAAGGAAGGCGACGACATCCAGTGTGTTGGTCGGATCAGCCGGGGCTAAATTTGAGTCAATATGGATGAGCCGCGAATAATTTCCATCGACGGCAACAGCATTGTTTGCCGAGCTGCCTTCAAGAATCACGGTATCGTCAATAATTGCATCCAGCACTGCCATTACAGGCGCGATATCAATCGTCGGCATGAACATTTCAGGATTTCTCAGCATAACATTGCGGACCATGTGCTGACCCATGGCGATGGTATTAATGTTGTTGCTGTATTTTAATGGGTCGGCGGTGTTTTCGCTGATTTGCTCTTCAGCCATTTTTTCAAATTCTGCGATCATGCTGTCACAGATTTGGGCGGGAATGACGCTTTGCATAACACCAAAGCCGTCTTCGTTAAGTCCTTCTATAACGCGCGATAAATCGTCTTGGTTCCAGCTCAGGCTTTTGTTCAGGCTTTCCGTATCGTACATATCGGTAGCTCCGTTGTGTCTGATTAAATCAGGCCATTTTGTATATGGCGTGTATGGATCTGCCGAGGCCGATCTCGATTGAGGCCCGGCAATATTTAATGTACCGCACGATATCTTCACTAATCAGATTCGATGTTTCCACCCTGATCTTGTGTGCAGTCTTGCCGAATGTTCCGGCGTAATAGTCTGTTTCCGGAACGGTAAGGAACATATCAACTGGAAAATCCCCAAGGATATCGACCCTTTCGTAGCCAATGGATTCAACCATCTGGGCAAGGCTGTCCGGGCTGAAATAACGAACATGCTGGACAGCATCGAACCAGGGCGCTTCGGTCATTTCCTTGCTGTTGTAGTTCATCCACTGCTGTTGATACGGATTAAATTCATTCGGCACCTGGATGTATAACAGTCCACCAGGGCGAAGCATGTCCTTGACTTTCGTCAATAGGAACTCTGCATCCAGAACATGCTCCAGAATGCCGTTAAGCGAGATCGCATCAAATTTACGATCAGGGAAGTAATCGTCATTGACGACATCGCACTGTTCAAAATCTATATTTTCAAGAGCTGCCGGGTTCTGAGATTTGATTCCCGCTTCGGAAAAATCACAACCACAGCATTTTGCACCAAGGGCGCTGAAGTATTTTAAAGAGAAGCCTTCTCCGCAACCGACGTCAAGGTAATCACCGTTGAAGTTATCGCCGAGGTAGTGGGCGAACATTCTGTCCTTGATATGCATGAAGCGGACTTCATCGTCGGAATAATTTGTCTGATACTGACCAAGGTTTTCCTGATAGTAACGTTTTGAATAAAACGCCTTCACCTCATCGGCAGTTGGCATTGGGGAAACTGTCAGGACGCCGTGTTTGTCTTTAATGAGTTCCATTCAGAGCCGCAGCCTCTCTTTGAATTCGCGGCCCATGCCGTAAGTGGGGTCGATATCAAGCTGCAGCTCGCGGATCGACAGGTTAGATGTATTCAAAACCTTCGACAGAGTCTTTCCCTTTGAACCAAGAATGGCCTTGATTGCCCGCTTTCGCTCGTTGCCCTCGACAAAGCGCAGGATTCGCTCGCCGCGGTAACCACTATCGCCTTCCAGATGTACCCATTCATGGGCCAGAAAGTTATCTGACGGTGTGACCAGCTGTTCCGTGTTCTCGCTGTGCAGGGACGGGAACGAGGTTGTTACCATTTCCATCAGGTCATCAATGAAGGTCCCTTCGTCGGGCAGCAAGCTCTTGGCGGCGTCGCGAATGGCGACGTCGAAATCATCTTTGTAATCACGGAAAATAATAACGCTGAACAGAATGTGTAGTTTCTCGAATTCCTGGTTAATAAGCTTCTCGAAGTTCTCCTCAACTTCGAAGTAGGACTCGATGTCATCGTCAGTGTCGAACCATTCGTCGTGCGATGCGGCGTCGAATGCGCCCCAGAATTCGACGATGCGGTTATGAACATTTGTGTCCTTGATACCTTTTACGTCAATCAGACCGTCAAAGACGTCATTAGGGCTGACCCCATTGTCGAGGGCAAACTTCAGCAGTGGTTTGTAGACATTCGAGCTCCAGCAGAAGTCTACGAGGAAGTGATACTTCCTCAGATAGAACATATCTTCTTCGCTCATGGTGCTTGTTTGGCGCAGGCTTTCTTCATACTCGAATACCCGAATTTGTTCTCCCGACGGGGCCGTGTAGACGCCCTCATCACCATGGATTAGTCTGCGACGCGTGCGAAAATTGAATTTCTCCCAGGTTTCCTTGGTGTTGATTTCGGTGCCGGGAAGAAGCCATGTATTATGGTTCTGGATGCGCGCCACGCCCATCTCGAACAGGCGATGAATACCTTCTTTGTGTGACTGAACTGTTTCCCCGGGAAGCGGGATGATCACATCGGAATAGGTGTCGGCACCCATATCGTGGAACTTCTGCTGATAGGAAACATATGTATCCAATGATATGTTGCCGCGCTTGATGTTCTTTAAGACCTTATCGCTCAGGCTTTGCACGGCCATTACGGGCACGACCATGTCGTCAAGAATGCTACCGATTTCCAGGTTCCTGTCAGTGGCGTTTTTGGCCAACCAAACGTGACACTTATGGGGCAGGCCCTTTCTGTCCTTGACCGCGCGGATTGCTTTGGCGATTTCCACATCACGCTTCAGCATGCCAAAATTGGCGTCGCAGACGATCCAGTAAACGGCATCCGAACGTTTTCCGACATAGTCGATTTCATGGAAAACAGTTTCCATATCAAATTGCCGAACCAGATTCTGCGCCGACATTCCCCATGCGCAGAACGTGCACTGGAAAGGGCAGCCCCGGTTGGTCTCAAACAGGGGAATCATGCCCATTTCGAGAAATTCATCCAGATGCCCGCCAAGATAGGGCGAGGGAATGCCCTCAACGTATTTTTTTGCAGGACGCTCAGGAGTTGTTTTCAGGGAGTCGCCGTCAAGCCAGACCATATTGCCGGGCAGGGTGTTGGTGTTTCCCTTGTCGTTCCGCCACCAATCGACCAGCTCCTTGAACGGTTCTTCACCGGAATTGGTAACCAGAAAGTCAAGAAAGTTGAATTTTTTCAGAAAGGCGACACGGCCTTCCTCATCAATGTCGATGTTTGGGCCGCCAGCGACAAACAGGGTGTCTGGCAGTTGTGACTTCAGATAGCTACCAATCTTCAGATTAATCTGTCTGTTCCAGACATAGTTAGCAAAGCCGATGATGTCGGGCCTGTCTTCGGCAGCAGCGGCCAGAGCCTTTTCAGGGTGCTTGAAAATCTTGATTTCAACCTGATCGCCCATTTCCTGAACGAGGTAGGCTTTAATATAACCGATGCCCAACGGGACAAGCATTGCGCTATCGTCCACTGTATGGGTATGGGCAAGGTCCAGAAGATGGATTTTAGTAAGTTTCATCGTCTTCACTTACTCTATATTTTCCCGGCATTCATCAAATTCTTGGCTCATATCCCCATTCGAATGAAGGTTATGAGCAAACATTCAGGTCACAATCAGTGCCGGAAGTGTCGCATGCCGGTCATGATCATGGCGAGGCCCGCGTCGTCGGCGGCGGCAATAACTTCATCGTCGCGCATGGACCCGCCCGGCTGAATGACCGCCGTGGCACCGGCTTCGGCCGCCGATATCAGGCCATCGGCGAACGGGAAAAAGGCGTCGGATGCGACCACCGAACCAATGGCCCAACTGTCAGCATCGCCCGCGACCTTAGCTGCGTCTGCGGCTTTCCATGCGGCGATGCGCGATGAATTAACCCGGCTCATTTGCCCGGCGCCGACGCCGACTGTGGCGGCATCCTTGGCATAGATAATGGCGTTGGATTTAACGTGCTTGGCGACCGTGAAGGCGAACTTCAGGTCGGCCATTTCCTTATCCGTCGGCTGACGTTTGGTCACCACCTTCATGTCGTCGAGCACCCGGTCGTCGCGGCCTTGTAATAAATATCCGCCGGACAAGGCCCGGATGGTCATGCCGGGACCGGCAGGGTCGGGCATGGCGCCGGTTTCAAGAACGCGCAAGCTTTTCTTGGCTGCGAGAATCTCTTTTGCCTCTGGCGAAAGTTCCGGTGCGATGACGACCTCGGCGAACAGCTTGGCGATTTCTTCAGCCGTCGCGCCATCAAGCGCCCGGTTAACGGCGACGATGCCGCCAAAGGCGCTTTCCGTGTCGCACGCCAGCGCCTTCAGGTAGGCTTCCTTCAGGTTTGATGCCTGAGCGACGCCACACGGGTTGGCGTGTTTGATAATTGCGCACGCCACATCGTCGAACTCGGCGACCAGCTCAAACGCTGCGTCGGTGTCGTTCAGATTGTTGTAGCTCAGCTCCTTGCCTTGGACTTGAGTCGCGGTGGCGACGCCGGGGCGGTCATCGCCGTTGGTATAGAAGGCTGCTTCCTGGTGCGGATTTTCGCCATAACGCATGGTCTGTTTGCGCACGCCGCCAAAGGCGATGCGGTTGGGCAACGCTTCGCCCAATTGTCCCTGGAACCAGCCGCTGATGGCGGCATCGTACGATCCGGTGCGGGCATAGGCGGTTGCCGCCAACTGGCGACGGAAATCGTCAGAAGTCGCACCATCGCTGGATTTCATTTCTTCCATGACCCGGCCGTAATCACCCGGGTCGACGACGACGGTGACGAAAGCGTGGTTTTTGGCTGCTGCCCGGATCAGGGCCGGGCCACCGATGTCGATGTTTTCGATGCAGTCGTCGAAGTCCGCGCCCTTGGCTACGGTTTCCTCGAACGGATAAAGATTGACCGCCAGCAGGTCGATGGGCGCGATGCCATGTTCTTCCATCGCCGCCTCATGTTCGGCATTGCCGCGCACTGCCAACAGGCCACCATGGATGGTCGGCTGCAAGGTTTTCACACGTCCATCCATAATTTCTGGAAACCCGGTATGTTCGGAAACTTCCGTTACCGGCACGCCAGCGTCGCTGAGAGCCTTGGCGGATCCACCGGTCGACAAGATCTCGACGCCGTTATCTAACAGGAACTTGCCGAATTCGACCAAACCGGTCTTGTCGGAAACAGAGATCAAAGCGCGACGAATCTTGGCGGTCATATTAAAAGTCTTCCTTAGTTTAGGTTTCGGATTGGTATTCGGGCACCAACTCGGCGATCAGGCCCATCAGTTTTTCTCTATCGGCAGCAGTAGCGGCGGCGTTAATGGCACTGACGGCTTGTGTCATTTCATCGGTTCCAGCAGTCCGGGGGGCGGCCAGCAAGATGCCGGGGCGGCCGGTTTCAACCAGCGGCTCGCCACTGTGGAAGATTTCTTCGAACAGCTTCTCGCCGGGGCGCAGGCCGGTGAATTCGATTTTCACATCCTCGTCGGGGACCAATCCGGCAAGCCGGATCATCTGGCGCGCCAGATCAAGAATGAAAACCGGGTCGCCCATGTCGAGCACAAAAATCTTGCCGTCGCCGCTTTCCCCGGCACCCAACGCCGACGATTGTAAAATCAACTCGACCGCTTCGCGAACAGTCATGAAGTAGCGCTTCATGTCAGGATCGGTAACGGTCAGCGGCCCACCGTCGGCCAGTTGCTTCTGGAACAGGGGCACGACGGAACCGGTCGAGCCCAGCACATTGCCGAAGCGTACGGTGATGAAGCGGGTGCTCGCGGCGTCGCCCAGATCAAGCGCCTGACAGTAGCGTTCGGCAATGCGCTTGGTGGCACCCATGATGCTGGTCGGATTGACCGCCTTGTCGGTGGAAATCATCACCATAGCATCGACTTTAGCCGCGACACAGGCGTCGGCGACGTTGGCTGTGCCGACGATATTGGTCAGTGCGCCCTCGAACGGATTGCCCTCGACCAGGGGAACGTGTTTCAGCGCGGCGGCATGGAAAACCAGTTCCGGGGCGGTTTCTTTCAGACAGCGAGTAATGGCGTCTGTGTCGCGGACATCGGCGATAATGGCCAGGCGATTGATGTCCGAGTGACGCATGGAAGTCTCCATGTCGATGGCGTACAGATTGAACTCCGAGCTGTCGAGCAGGGTCAGGTGAGATGGCCCGAAGTCCGACACCTGACGCACAAGTTCAGACCCGATCGAGCCACCGGCCCCGGTAATCAGAACCCGCTTGCCAGCAATCAGCGCTTGCATGGCATCTCTGTCCAGCGGGTTTTGCGGACGACCCAGCAGGTCTTCAATGGCGACGGGACGGACCTCTGTGACGTCGCTGATGCCGCTTTTAAATTCGGTCAACCGCGGCAGACGCGCCAAAGTCATGCCGCACCGCCCACAATCATCGAGCAGGGTGGCGATGGTTGCGCCATCCATATCCTCGTTGCTGAGAATCAATCGTTGTGGCGCATCGCCCCGCTTTGATAATCCGGCAACAACATCGCTGAGTTGACTGGTGGTGCCAACAACCGGAATGCCGTGAATGTTGCGCCCGACTCGGCCAGCGGTTTCCGACACAATGCCGACGACCCGATACCCGGCATTGGGTGTGCGGTTCAGGGAGCGCACGAACTCTTCTGCGGCATCTCCGGCCCCGGCCAGCAACACTGGAATCTGGTTCAGACCCTGTTCATCGACGTAGCGGTCGAAACGTCGATCCTTGAACAGGCGATACAGGAAGCGCGGCCCGCCAAGCATCGCCATCAGCACGAACCAGTTGATCAGGACCAGTGAACGGGGCAGGTTTTCAAGCCGTGTCCACAGGAACATGGCGACCATGAAAATCAGAATAACAAGGGTAACGGCGCGGGTGATGGCGGCCAGGTCATTGATCGATGCATAGCGCCAGACGCCGCGATACAAGCCCATATACAGGAAAACACCGGCGGCGATGACGGCGAACAGGACGCCGCCCTGAACAAGAGTCTCGGAACGGAAATAATCGGCAAACCCGACCCCGAAACGCAGGTACAGCGAAACATAAAATGACCCCACCGCCATGATGATGTCATGGCCGTATACATAGTATCCGCGGGGCGGGATTTTCACCGGCATTCAGGCGTTCCTCAGGACTTTTGGCGGCTTTTGAGCCAGGCCGCCGTCTGTTGCAGACCTTGTACCATGCTGAACGGTGGCGTCCAGCCGAGATCGTCATGAATTTTTCTGTCATTTATGACAAGCGAACCGGCGAGGCGGTCGATGGCGGCGCTTTTTCCGATCAAGGCACCGAGCAAACGAAACAGGCCGACAGGAATTTTCGGCAAATATACGCGTACGCCAAGTGCGTCGGCGACACCGCGAACCAGCTCTGGTGTCGAGATCGCCTCGCCGTCGCTGACCAGATAAGTGTTTTCAGCCGCCCCCGGATGGGTCAGCGTGGCGATAATGGCCGATGTCAGATTGCCGATGAAAACAAGACTGCGTTTGTTGTTGATGGCACCGAGGGGAAGAGCTGGCAGGCGGGTGCAGGCTTGCATCATCTTTAGGAAATTGGCACCGACTCCGGGGCCATAGACTAGCGGCGGGCGGACGATGACGGGCTGCATTGGAGCATCAGAGGCAATCTCGAGCAGGGCATGTTCGGCCTCCAGCTTGCTGATGGCGTAGGGGTCCTGCGGATTGGGTGTGTCGTCGGCGGAAAATACATTGCCAGGCGCAGTCGCCTCGCCATTGACCTTGATGGTGCTCAGGAAAACGAAGCGTTTGACGCCACCAGCAACTGCGTCGCGGGCCAGCTTCGCCGTGCCGTCGGTATTGATACGCCGGTTTTCGACAAGTGGGTCGGTGTCGGCTTCATTCATCACATGAACCCGGGCTGCGAGATGGATGATCGCATCAACGCCGTCGATGGCATTTGTCCAGTCCGTGTCCGGACCCAGGTCGCCAACCATGCAAATTGTTGCGCCTTCGACAATGGCGTCGGGCGCACGCACGGCGGCGATGACGTCATGGCCAGCCTTGATAAGGTCGGGCACCAGGGCGCGGCCGATGAATCCTGTGGCTCCGGTGACCAGCACCTTCATCGTCCCACCTCGCCGCCTTTACGGGTTGCCGCCATTTCCAGCACCTGCAGCATCTCTGTCGCCTGCACCTCGCGGCTGTGGGTGGGGGCGGCATTCAGGCTTGCGACGGCAAAGCGGTTGCGCAGTTCGGCGTCGTCTTTCAAGGTCTTGATGGCCGCGGCCAAAGCATCCGGGTCTTCGGCGGGAACATGCATTCCGGCCTTGTCAGTATCGATGATGGCGCTGGCCTCGCCAACGGGGGCGGCCAGCAATAGGGGCAGCCCCATGGCCTCGGCCTCGAATATTTTTGATGGGATGACACCGGCGAAGACCGGGTCGTTTTTCAGGTGCACCAGCGCCACATCAACGAGGCTCCAGACGGCAGGCATCATTTCCTTGGGCTGGCGGTCCATAAAGATAATGTTATCCAGCCCGCGCAGATGAGCATCGGCAATCAGGGCGTCGCGTTCGGCCCCGGCCCCGGCCAACAGCAGACGAATGTCGTCGCGGTCTTTCAGGCGCTCGGCGGCATCAAGCACGTTGCCGAGGCTGTGGGCCATGCCGTGGGTGCCGACATAGCCGACGACGAATTTATCATCCAGTCGCCATTTTTCGGCCAGCGCCATATCACGGGACTTCGGCGCATAGCGCGTCAGGTCGACACCATTGATGACGACGGCAATCTTGTCGGGCGTGATGCCGCGCGACACCAGGTTATCCTTGAACGATTGCGTCAACGCGGCGATGGCGGCCGAGCGTCGATACAGGAAAAGCTCCAGCTTTTCGACCAATGACAGGGCGAGATTTTTGCGCATGACACCGACCGCCGCGATCGATGCCGGCCACAGGTCGCCCAATTCGAAGACAAAAGGAATGCCTCGTGCGGCACTAACCGCCCAACCGGCGACGGCAGCAAAAAATTGTGGCGAGGTGGAAACCACAACATCGGGGCGGGGCTCGCGCAATCCGGCGATGAAACCGCTCGCCATGAAGCTCAGGAAATCGAGGGTCCGGCGCGCGACACCGCTGTTCTCTGCCATATAGGTTTTGACCCGAACGACACGGATTCCCGACATCGTTTCGGTTTGTTTCCATTTGTTCTGATAGCCTTCAAACAGGCGGCCTTCGGGGAAATTCGGGGCCTGGGTAATGACTGTGACATCGTGGCCCCAGTTGGCCCAATAGACGGCACGTTCGAACACCCGGGTCGCCGCGGCATTGCTTTCGGGCGGAAAGTTTTCGCTGAAAAACAGGATTTTCATGGGCGCGTGCCTTGAGAACCTGCGAGCCAGCGCAGGAACAGGGCGACCAGAACGACGGTCAGAATCAGTGCCGGCCCGGCCCAACCTTTGGTCGACATGATGGCGGCGACAACCAGAACACTGTTCAGGCTTAAGACGGCTCGGCTGACGGTGGCGTGGCTAAGCCCCCGTTGCACGGCTTTTTGATAAAAATGCTCGCGGTGTGCCTGCCAGACCTTTTCACCGGCAAGCGCCCGACGAACCAGGGTGGTCGTCGCATCCATCAGGTAATAGGCGGGCAGAATCAGGGCCGCGACCCAGTATCCGTCAGCCGCCATCCCCAGCAGCAGCCAGCCTAGCAAGAAGCCCAGCGGCACACTGCCGACATCGCCCATAAAGACTTTCGCCGGATGCCAGTTCCACTTCAGGAAACCGACCGTAACGCCAACAATGGCGATGGCGTAAAGCCCCGGAACTTCGCCGCT
>JABHGV010000071.1 GCA_018671895.1 Rhodospirillaceae bacterium
CAAACGCCGTTTTATGGCGAGTCCGGTGGTCAGATGGGCGATACGGGTGAAATTCTTTATGCCGAGGGGGCGCGTTTCAAAGTCTCCGATACCCAGAAGAAGCTGGGTGATTTGCATGTCCATCATGGAACCGTTGGAGAGCACGTGCTGAAAGTCGGTGATACGGTACGGCTCATCGTCGACGGTGACAGACGCGCCGATCTGCGCGCCAATCATTCTGCCACTCACTTGTTGCACGAGGCCCTGCGTCGCAGTCTTGGCGATCATGTCACCCAAAAGGGATCGATGGTGTCGCCGGATCGGTTGCGTTTTGATATCAGCCATCCCAAGGCCGTCGACGGGGACGAGCTGTCCGCCGCCGAAGCAGAGGTCAATGCCCTGATCAGGGGTAATTCCGAAGTGACGACGCGCTTGATGACGCCGGATGAAGCGATTGAGGCCGGGGCGATGGCACTGTTTGGCGAGAAGTACGGCGACGAGGTCCGTGTCGTTGCCATGGGGACAAGCGTGGGTGATTCTGTCGGTGATTCAAATGATGGCGCGTACTCAACAGAACTGTGTGGCGGCACCCATGTGCGCCGGACTGGCGATATCGGCCTGATGAAGGTCATCAGCGAAGGTGCCGTGGCGTCCGGGGTGCGGCGCGTTGAGGCCCTGACGGGTCGCGGTGCACTGGAGTATCTGGAAGCCCAGGAAACTGCGCTGCAAACCACGGCGTCCTTGTTAAAGGCGCAACCGGCGGATGTTGCCGAACGGGTTCAGTCTCTGCTTGATGAACGCAAAAAACTTGAACGCGAATTGGCCGAAACCCGCAAGAAACTCGCCGCCGGTGGTGGTGATGGCGGCGGTGGTGCAGAGTCGGCGATCAAGGATATAGGCGGCGTTGCTTTCTCGCCTCGTTTGCTCGACGGAATGCCGGCCAAGGACATGAAGGGCCTGGCCGATGAAATCAAGCAACAGATGGGCTCCGGTGTCGTTGCTCTGGTCTCGGTCAATGATGGTAAGGTGTCGTTGGTGGTTGGCGTCAGCGACAGCCTGACCGACAAGATCGATGCCGTTGAACTGGTTCGTGCCGGTTCTCAAGCCGTTGGTGGCATGGGTGGCGGCGGTCGCGCCGATATGGCACAGGCCGGTGGTCCCGATGGCGATAAAGCAGAAGCGGCACTGCAAGCAATTGAGGCGGCGCTGGCTGGTTAAGCCGTCTAGGCGTTGAAGTATTTCCCCGGGGTTTTACCAAGCGCTTTCTTGAACATGGCGATGAATGCGCTTTGGCTTTCATAGCCCAGGTCCATGGCGACATTGGTGACGGATGCGCCTGCGGCGAGCCGGGTTAGAGCCTCGAGCAAACGAGCTTGTTGCCGCCATTGACGGAAACTCATGTTGGTCTCTTTCTGAAACAACCGGGCCAGGGTTCGCGAACTGGTGCCAAGCCGGGTGGCCCAGCTTTCAAGTGAGCGGGAATCATTCGGATTTTCATAAAGGGTTTTGATGATCGGGCTTAGGCCCGGATGATCGGTTACGGGCAGGTGCATGGGGGTTTCGGGCAACGCCTTGATCTGATCAATCAACACGCCCATGAAACGACCGTCCGAACCGTTTATATCATAGAGAACTGGCGTTTCTACCGCTTTCAGAATCATCTCCCGCAAGAGCGGCGATACAGTGATGACGCAGCAATCCTGCGGCAGGCCTTTGATGGTGTCCGGATCTATATAAAGGCTTCTTACAGTGACGGTTCCCTTGGTGCTGACTTCGTGGTCGATCAAAGGGGGAATCCAGACGGCGCGAAGCGGTGGGACGACCCAGATGCCAATGGCGGTTTTGACGGTTATGACTCCTTTCGAGGCATAGAGCAACTGGGCCCGCCTGTGGTGATGGCGACCGATAACCCGACCGTTTGGTATTTCGGTTATGCGTGAGACAATGGGGCGCGGTACGGAATCGATTTCCGTATCGTCGTTGGGATGTCGCAGGTCAGACGATGCGTTTTGATGCGGAACAGCCTCTGTCATGTCCGGAACTCGCTATTATATGGCAAGATACCCCGTATAAGACAAATTAATTCGGGAGTAAAGTCTGCAAGATTTTTGGAATCGCAATCGAGCCATCTTGTCACCATCTGGATACAAGCGGTAGATGATGGAACGAAGATAAGAGACGACAAAGATATAAAGACGATATGGAAATACTGAAAAAATTTCAGGGGGAATGGAAGGGCGACTGGCGTCGGCCCGAAGTGCTGCTGGTGTTGATGGCGCTGGCCATGCCGCTGGCGTTTTCCACATGGATGGCGTTGATCAATAACTTTTCTGTAGAGCGTGCAGACTTTACCGGGGCCGAGATTGGTACCCTGCAAAGTCTGCGTGAAATTCCCGGCTTCCTGGCCTTCGGCGTGGTGTTCCTGTTGCCGATTTTTCGCGAACAGACACTGGCGCTGATATCGTTGATGCTGCTTGGCATCGGCACCGCCATTACCGGAATGTTCCCAACCGTCATAGGCCTGTATTTAACGACGGTGCTGATGTCCATCGGCTTTCATTATTACGAAACGGTGCGCCAGTCGGTCGTTTTGCAATGGATCGACAAGGAAGAAGCGCCGCATTTCATGGGCCAGTTGCTGGCCATTGGCTCGCTGGCCGGGCTGATTGCCTTTGCTTTGATCTGGCTGGCGCTGGATGTCCTCGGGGTGGATATGGTCTGGGTCTATGCGATGAGCGGCGGCATGACCATCGCCATCGTGGTGTTTTGTTTCAAGGCGTTTCCGAAATTTCCGGAACATGTCGAGCAGAATAAGAAGCTGGTACTGCGTAGTCAGTACTGGCTGTTTTATGCACTGACGTTCATGGCCGGGGCGCGACGTCAGATCTTCGTTGTTTTCGCCGGCTTCCTGATGGTCGAGAAATTCAATTTCAGCGCCGCGGACATCACCTTGATGTTCCTGGCAAACGGTGTGCTGACCATGTATTTCGCACCGCGCATCGGCAAGCTGATTGGCCGCTGGGGCGAACGCCGGGCGTTGACGTTTGAATATATCGGCCTGACCGGCGTCTTCATTGCCTATGCCTTTGTCGATACGGCCTGGGTCGCGGTCGGGCTGTACATCGTCGATCATCTGTTTTTTGCCATGGCCATCGCCATCAAGACCTATTTCCAGAAGATCGCCGATCCAGCCGATTTTGCATCGACCGCAGGCGTCAGTTTTTCCATCAACCACATCGCCGCCGTTTTCTTGCCGGTGCTCTTTGGCCTGTTGTGGCTGGTCTCGCCATCGGCAGTGTTCCTGGCCGGGGCGGGCATGGCAGCCCTGTCGCTGGTGCTGGCGCGATTGATTCCGGATACTCCGACCCGCGAAAATGTCGCCAATGTCGGACGCTATAAGGCCTTGCCCGCCGCAGAATAAGGCCCCTTGCCGCAACAGTCCCGGCTGCTTAGGCTGTTTATTCATGCATTGGGGATTCTTAAAGTGGGCGATTTTTTCGACAGATTCTCACAATTACAGGAATTACGCGATCTTGCGCTTGAGCTGATCGCTTGGCTCGGCGATAACGTTTTCGTCCTGTCGCCCCTGTTGCAGTTGCTGGCCATCGGCGTGGCATTTCTTATCGCCCGTTCTGTCGGACCGCGTCTGGAGGCAATGCTTGATCGGGCAACGCCGCCAGAGGGCTTCGAGGTCGCCTATGGTCATACTGTCCGGTTCCTGAAACCGCTGGCGCTTCCGGTCGTCTGGATCATTCTGTTGTGGTTCTCGCAGTTGGTTGCAGCCAACGCCAGTTGGTCCTATCACGTACTGCAAAGCGGCGTCAGTCTGCTAACCGCCTGGATCATTATCCGTATGGCAACGTTTGTCGTCGCCGACCCGGGATGGTCGCGCGCCATTACCGTCGTCGCATGGTCAATCGCGGCCTTGAACATTGTTGGATTGCTTGACCCAACCATCAAGATTCTCGACAGCATGGCGATCCAGTTTGGCGAGGTGCATGTCTCTGTTCTTGGTGTCGGCAAGGCGGTGGTGGCGCTGGGTGCTTTGTTGTGGCTGGCCGGTGTTGCTTCGACGTTGCTGGAAAAGCGCATTGCCAAGGTTTCGGCCTTGTCGCCGTCAGTGCAGGTGCTGTTCGGCAAGCTGATGAAGATCGTGCTGTTCTCGCTGGCATTTATCCTTGCCTTGAACAGCGTCGGCATTGATTTAACCGCACTCGCGGTATTCAGTGGTGCCGTCGGCCTAGGTATCGGTTTTGGCTTGCAAAAAGTCGTCTCCAACCTTCTCAGCGGTGTCATTTTGCTGCTCGATAAATCGGTGAAGCCGGGCGATGTCATCGCCGTCGGCGACACCTATGGCTGGATTAATTCTCTCAGCGCCCGATACGTTTCCGTCATTACCCGCGACGGCACGGAACATTTGATCCCGAACGAAGAGCTGATCTCGCAAAAGGTCGAGAACTGGTCCTACACCAATCGACTGGTGCGTCAGCGAATTCCAATCGGGATTTCCTATTCATCCGATGTCAGGAAGGCGATTGAGCTTTCCGTCGAGGCGGCGAAACAAGAAACCCGCGTGCTTGACGAACCGTCGCCGGTTTGTCACCTAAAAGGATTTGGCGACAGCGCCGTCGATCTGGAATTGCGCATCTGGTTGCGTGATCCGCAGAACGGTCTGTCAAACATTCGCAACCTGATCCTGCTTAGGATTTGGGACCTGTACCATGAAAACGGTATCGAGTTCCCGTACCCGCAACGCGACATCAGCGTTAAAGGCTCAGTCCCCGTGCGGATAGAGAATTAGAGGCTATTCCTTGAAGTCGGCAACGACGCGCATGGAGATGATCTTGTCGGGATCATCAACGGCACCATTGGACGACTGTTCGCCACGCTTGATTTTGCCGACAGCGGCCATACCACTGATCACCTTGCCCCAGACCGTGTACTGGCCGTCCAGATGAGCGGTTTTGGCAAAGACGATGAAAAACTGTGAATCGGCACTGTTGGGATTGGCCGACCGCGCCATCGACAGGGTGCCTCGTACGTGCGGCTCGTCGGAAAATTCGGCATCCAGATTTTTCCCGGATCCCCCCATGCCGGTGCCGGTCGGATCGCCCGTCTGTGCCATGAAACCACCGATAACGCGATGGAAGACGATGCCGTCATAGAATTTCTTGCGAACCAGTTCCTTGATCCGGGCGACATGATTGGGTGCCAGGTCGGGGCGCAGTTCAATAACGACGCGTCCGTCCTTCAATTCAAGGTAAAGGGCGTTTTCCGGGTCTTTGATTTCTGCGGCGTCTACGTCTTCAGGGATGCTGGTCATGATAAGTGCAATCAGCAGTGATACTGCGATAAGAGGAATACGGAACATGGGATTCTTTCTTCTGGTCTACTGTTGGGGGGAGATATGGGCTCAGTCGAACAGAGCGTCAATGGCGGACTGATCGAGGCCCTGGCCTTCCATTTGCGGCCCGGCGAGAAGTTTCTCGTCTTCGGTCTTTTCTTCGCCTTTGACTTCGACCTTGTCGAGTTCGTCCTTGCCCCACAGGTCAACTAGCGCGTTGACGCGTTCTTCGACATATGTGACTGATTTAACCACCTTGGTCACACGCTGTCCGGTGATGTCCTGGAACGAACAGGCTTCAAGAATAGTGCTGCCATTGTTGATGACTTTGTCGAGCAGGGCCATATGGGCGGGGTCCGACAAGGCAGAGCGCAGTTCATTGACGGCGTTCATGCTCTCTTCGGTGGCTTCCATGATGGTATTGGTTGCATCTTCCGTTGCCTTGACGATGGCATCCAGCTGTTCACCGGTGCTTTCGAACTGAAGTTCTTCATCATCGGGACGATTGATCGCGGCAATTTCTTGCCGCATACGCTGGACGTACAGGAATAGCCCGGACAATTCTTTCTTCAGTTGTACTGCTTCAATTTCTTCGCTCATGGCGGCTCCGCAACGCTGTCATTTTGTCTGTTTTGAATTTCAATCAATCAATCATAAGGCCTGACGGTCGTCTTTCCAGAGAAATTTAGCCGAATCAACACACTAAGGCTGGTCTAAGGAGGTTAACAAATTGTTTTAATGGCAAAATAAGCTGTTAGCCCTGTTTTTTGCCGAGCAGCGCTTTTTCCGCAAGCGTGAACAGTTTCTGCCTGTCATCGACACTTAAATCATCTAGGACGCTTGATTTTTCCTGGTGCACCGCGAGTGCATTGCGGATTAATTCGGCTCGTTCAGGCGTTTGTTCGATGGGCGCTGGGGCAGGGGGCATGCTATCGCTCTTGGTGTCGCCTGTGGCGATATCGGTGTTTACGGCGCGCTTTTTGTGCTCGCGAATGGTGCGATAATTATCTTTTGCCTTTTTATCCATAACGATGGACAAAAACGCGTCTGACAGGAATCTTTTAATCATCGTCGTCAAATTACCAAGTTTTTCTGTTCAGATAGCATGTCATCACAATCACCATACTGTATAAGATGTTTCCAAATTCTTTCCAAATCTCCGGCATGAGACAATTGATGAGCAGAATACTCCTTCGTCAGCTATTCGATGCAGCGGTTTCAGCCGCCGACCCGGCTTTGACGCTGGCCGAGCATCTGCCCAATAAACCCAAGGGACGCACCGTCGTCATCGGCGCAGGCAAGGCGGCCGCCAGCATGGCACGCGCTGTTGAGGCGCATTGGGACGGGCCGCTTTCCGGGCTGGCCGTGACCCGGTACGAACATGGCGCACCGTGCAACAGCATCGAGGTTATCGAGGCCGCCCACCCGGTGCCAGACGCTACCGGCGAGGATGCCGCATGGCGGGCACTTGAACTGGCCGACGGATTAGGGGCCGATGATCTGGCATTGTGTTTGATATCGGGCGGCGGCTCGGCCCTGCTGAGCCTTGCCGGGTTGGGGCTAAGCCTGGAAGATAAACAGGCGGTGAACAAGGAATTGCTGCGATCTGGCGCGACCATCTCGGAAATGAACTGTGTTCGAAAGCATTTGTCGGCAATCAAGGGCGGACGGCTGGCCCTAAAGGCTTATCCAGCGAAAATTCTGACATTGGCCATATCGGACGTTCCGGGTGATGACCCAGCGGTGATCGCGTCTGGGCCGACGGTCCCCGACCCGACGACCCTGGCCGATGCACGGGGCGTGCTGGACAAGTATTCCATTGATCCCGGCGATACCGTCAACGAAGCCCTGCACGATGAAGCGTTCGAAACACCGAAGCCGGGCGATGAACGCCTGTCGACGTCTGAACTGGTGCTGATCGCAACCCCGGCCATGGCGTTGGCGGCGGCGGCAAAAGAAGCAGAGAAGGCGGGCGTTACACCGGTTGTTCTGGGCGACGATATCGAAGGCGAAGCGCGCGAGGTCGCGCGGGAACATGCCGAACTGGCTTCGACAGCGAAACCGTCGTCAGTTCTGCTGTCAGGTGGCGAGACGACGGTTACCCTGAAGGGCAACGGGCGCGGTGGGCGAAATGCCGAATACATGCTGGCGCTGGCGATCGCCCTGGATGGTCGCGAAGGGGTCTCGGCAATCGCATGCGATACCGATGGTATCGATGGCAGCGAGGACAACGCCGGGTGCATCATTGATTCAACGACCCTGGAAAGGGCCCGCGCGTTGGGGCTGGACGCGCCCGCCATGTTGGCCGACAATGACGCCTATGGATTCTTCTCGGCCCTTGACGATCTTGTCATCACCGGTCCTACACTCACCAACGTCAACGATTTTCGCGCCATTCTGGTGCAATAAAATATTAATGGAGTTTGGCTATGACCTTGTCTGGTAAATATATTTCAGCAAGGAAGCCGGGTATCAACTTATGAGACGCAGACGCAATGCAAAGATTATCGCAACCCTGGGGCCAGGGTCTTCGAGCGAGAAAAAAATTGCCGAACTGTTTATGGCAGGTGCCGATGTATTCCGGCTGAACTTCAGTCACGGAACGCATGAGGATCATAAAAGGGTTCACGGCATTATTCGCGAGCTGGAAAAGAAGTTCGATCGCCCGATCGCGATCCTGATGGACCTGCAAGGCCCGAAACTCCGCCTTGGCGAATTCGAAGGTGGCAAGGCGAACCTTGTTACCGGCAACCCGTTTCGTCTGCAATTGGCAAAAGCCAAGGGCAATGACGTTAGTGCCAGTTTGCCGCACCCGGAAATTTTCGCTGCCCTGAAGCCGGAAATGAAGTTGCTGCTTGATGATGGGCGGGTGGTGCTGAAGGTTGCGCGTTGCGGTGAAGACTTTGCCGAAACCATGGTCGAGGTTGGCGGCGAATTGTCTAACCACAAAGGCGTCAACGTGCCGAGCGCTATTCTCGATTTGTCGCCGATTACAGAAAAGGACCGCCGCGATCTGGCTTTCGGCCTTGAACTTGGTGTTGATTGGGTGGCGCTGTCGTTCGTGCAGCGCCCGGAAGATGTCGCCGAGGCGAAGCGCCTGGTCGATGGACAGGCCGGGGTGCTAGCGAAGCTGGAAAAGCCATCGGCCATTGATTATTTGACAGAAATCGTCGCGTTGTCCGATGCGTTGATGGTGGCGC